>NZ_SNUI01000002.1:0-358036 GCF_012027375.1 Thermococcus sp. LS2
TTTTTTTTTTTTTTTTTTTTTTTTTTTTTTTTTGAAAATGAATCATTGAGTCACATTATTTTCTAAATTTTGTAACATAAATATTTTTTAGAAACATTTACCCGCAATTAGAAAATTTCTAATAATAACCAATAATGGTTGCAAAATATCCAACAAGAATAGACCTGTCTTGGTTTTACATTTTTCTTTTGAGAGCCTTGCCCTTTAGGGCGGGGAGGAGGTCAGACTTGAATTCTACTCTTTGCAAAGTATACACTTGTTCATGAAAAATTTTCAATCCAAAAAGAAGTTCAAGAGAGAAAAGAAGCACTCACTTCCCGAGATAATCTTGAAGTTCTTGGGCTTTAACTGTAATTGTTTTTTCATACTCGTCGAAGTTTATGGACTTGATGATCTTGAGTGTTATTGCTCCTTCGCTCAATTCAACGTCAAAAACTCTGCTTGCAATTTCTCTTGCCTCTTGGATGACTTTTTCACCAATTAGGCTCTTGTTGAGGAATACAATGCCAGTAGTTTTCTTGCTACCCAAGAAGGGTCTAATTATCATTCCGAAAAGGCTTTCCAGTGTTAGTGGATCATTCTCATACAACCCCAATATCTTCTCAGCACCCACGACTACCCTCACAACGTAGCTGTCAATTTTTTCAAGCGTTTCCATAAAATGCTTTCTCCAAATTGGAATGTCTGCTTCTAAATCAAGCTTGCTGAGAACCTTTCCAGTAGCCACTATCCCACCAAACTTTATTACCTGAGCCTCCTCAATGACACTAGTATCTATTCCCCCAAGTTCCAGATGTGTCTTGAAAACATGAAGCTGATCCACTGCATCCACTATAACAAACGGAATGTTGTTTTGTCTCAAGTATTTCAGAATAATGTAGAATATTAGATGAATCGGCTCATTTGAAGTATATTCAACAAGAAGTATCTCGCCCTTCTGAATTGTCTTTGCATAGTCAAATATTGATGCCTCAAACCTCTCACTCATAAAGTCACCTCCCCTAGCAGGGGGTTAATTCCCCCTACAAGGAAAATAAATAGATAGTTTGGGGTTAAAAAAAGTTTCTATGGAGGTTTTTCAGAGTTCTGAAATTTATGCAATTTTTTAGAAGATATATCAGTTTTCTTGATATAGTCATGACATTAGGTGTCTATTGTTCCGCCTGAGATTATCGGATTTACCTTAACGATAATCATACTGGTATTTTTGTGAAAAGCAAGAGTTCTTTTATCTTCTTTTCCTTTTAAACTACCGAGGTTTTTATGGTTGCTTTGTTCAAGAATTGTACAAAAAGTGTTCAAAATGCGGCGAAGAAAATGGAGTAGAGAGCTTGTCGATGTCCATGTGCAGCTCCCGAAGTGGCTTGTTCGCAAAATGAAGGACAGTGAATTTTGTTTGGGTGAGTTTCTAGAAATGCGGCTATTTACTGCCCAAAAATCTTTAATAATATGCCAGTTTCTAGAATAGTGGAGTTGCTTGTAAAACAGCAGGTGGGGGTTTTTGGTGCCCCGGCCGGGATTTGAACCCGGGGCGCGGGCTCGAAAGGCCCGCATGTTTGACCGGGCTACACCACCGGGGCGTCCAATATCTTAACCCTTAAGTCCATTTAAAAAGTTTTCGTTATCCCTGAATAGTGCTAAGCAAATTGCCCTTTATGTTTGATTATCAAGATTATGATAAAATTTACCTCACATAAGCTCTTCATTCATTTAGACTGAGCAAGTTACGAGTATAGAGTGAACCTCCGGAAGAAATGTCTTCTAAGGCGTCCGGTTATTCTTAATTCTCGTCAGTTCTACCACAATACTTATTAACTTTTGAAACATATAATATAAATTAAGGGATAAATGTGTTGTATGGTGGAGGGATATGGATAACGTTGAGTTTGAAATTGAAGTGTCTAAAAGGATAAAGGATATCTCAAAAGCTAAAAGAGTCCCTAACTTCATTATGTTCAGCTTTAAAAATAACGTTTTCAAGTGAAGAGTTTGAAATACTTAGAGGGAATGTGAATCTCAGCAAAATTGGACAATTTCTCTTAACAGTAGCTGATATTCTCGAAATCCCTGCTGAAATTCCTTTGATTATTAAGGGAGACAAAATGGTAATCAGCAATGCGTTTGTTAAGACAATAAGGATAGATGATAAAAATGTTCCATTGGCGCTTGTTGAGTGGTATAGGGGGAGAGAATTGGCCGGAATTGAAATTTACCTGAGAGATGCTCACAAATACAGCAATTATTTCGACTTCTTAGTTGGGGAGGCTCTTAATTTGCTAGCCGAATTTAGGAGCGTGAAACTCTTGGAACTTCAACGCAATAACAAGAGTGTGAATGTAAAAGCTTTTGCTAAAGAAGGACGGTTCTTTCAAAACTCAAAGCTCATCATGGAGACGGACTTAACCTTGGAAGGTGTTATTGAATTAGGCAGTCAAGAGCTATTTGGGACTTTTAAGCATCTAAAGGCGATAACTAAAGACGGAAAATCTTATATTTTTGATTTCGACAATAGAACACATGCTCGGAGTGAAAGTTCCTAAAAAAGAGGGCGAGAAAGCAAGGAGAAAACTTTTGGAGCTCGGCATTTTGGATAAAAGCTACAAAGTTAAGCAAGAAGGCGAGTTTTTAGTATTTCCTGTCAAAGCTCCAATTGAAGGATTTGAAATCGTTGAGGCTGATTTTGAGAAAGCTGAAAAGAAACCACACAGCTACCGTGAGGTAGTTAAAGTCCCTGAAGAAGTGAGGAGCCTCTTACCTTCATCCTTTGACATAATTGGAGACATAGCAATAATTGAACTTCCAGAGGAGCTTGTGCAGTATGGAAAGCAAATTGGAGAGGCGATTTTAAAAGTTCACAAGCATATAAAAGCTGTTTTTGCAAAGGGAAGTAAAATTTCCGGAGAGTTTAGAGTTAGAGAACTTATTCATTTAGCGGGGGAAAAGAGAACAGAGACCCTGCATAAAGAAAATGGAATAAAGCTTAAGCTGGATGTTGCGAGGGTTTATTTCTCTCCTCGCTTAGCTACAGAAAGAATGAGAGTCTTTAAAAAAGCTGAAGAAGGAGAAATAGTCTTTGATATGTTTGCTGGTGTTGGTCCTTATTCAATTTTGCTTGCAAAAAAAGTTAGGCTCGTTTTTGCATGCGATATCAACCCCTGGGCAGTAAAATATTTAGAAGAGAACAAGAGACTAAATAAAACGCTCAATGTAATTCCAATTTTAGGAGATGTCAGAAAAGTTGCTGGTCAGATTAAAGCCGATAGAGTCATTATGAACTTACCAAAGTTTGCATATGAGTTTTTAAGAGAGGCTATGTTAAGCGTAAAGAGCGGGGGAATAGTACACTATTATGGATTTTCCCATGAAGATAACTTGTTTGGAGAACATGAGGAGAAAATCAAAACTGTTGCGAGAGAGCTTGGGAGGAGGGTTGAATTCTTGGAGAGAAGGAAAGTGAGGCCCTATGCTCCTTACCAGTACAACATCGCTATTGATTTTAGGGTGCTCTAATGTAAAAACGTCAAATTGCTCCAAGTGGAGGGGAGTCTGAAGAAGCTTTTTTAATTTTCTCAATCCTTGCTTCTATGAATTTTACTAAGAATTCTTCATCGAACTTAAGCTTTCTCCCGTCTAGATAAGCCTTGTATATCTCAAGAGCCTCTTCATCTCGAATTTTCTCAAGGATATTCATGATGTCATTCTTTTTGAGACTTTTTGCTCCGTTAATTAGAGCCAAAAGTCTCACGGTCTCTCCAGCCAATATATGCATCAGCTTTGAATTTCCCTTAGATCTTTTGATCAGCTTTAAAATCCGCTCTATTCTCCAGCCCAAAAGATCTTCAAATTTGTATTCTGGCAGAATATCAGCTATGTCCTTGCCATAAACGACAATGTGGTTTTCAAGAAAATCCTCTTGATAGATTGTCAAAAACTTGAAAGGAACACCTTTTGACAGTGGATCGCCTATATTCTCCAGATATTCCCATGCTAAGTCAACTTCAACAGCATTGATTTCCTTGGTGCAATACTCCAAGATTTGCTTGAGCTTTGGAATAACTGACTCATCTTTTAATATCACGGCAAAAAAGTCCAAGTCACTTACATTTTCGATGAAATCCCCTCTTACAAATGAACCATAAAGAATCAGGGAATAAAGTTCATTTTTTAGTCTAGTATCTTGGATGATCTGCTTTTTAATGCACTCTAAAAACTCCATAACTATCACGGCTCTTTAAGCTTTGGCTTCGGTTCAGCCAAGCTTATAGTTCCGTTAATTTTCTTAAATGAGACTCCATTAATAACGTTGCTTGGTAAGGGCACAGCTTTCCCCTTTTCATCCTCCACTATCCAATTTATTTTGTCTCCTATTTCTACATCAAGAGCTTTGATAATCCCGACGGGCCCTTCAATGATGTATTTTGCAGCATCTCTAGGCATATAAACGCGCCATGGTTTTGCTTTTTTGAAATCAACGACTTCTCTCGCTGAGTTCAGAAATATGACGTCAATGCTTTGAAACATGAAGAACATATGTATTGAGGCGTTTGTCCTTGTTTCAGCTGGCAGAATGAACACGAGGGCATAATTGATATTGGGAGTGAGCATTAATCCTTTAAACCGTTTGAAAAAGGTGTCTGCTAATTTGACTTTTCCGTGCCAGACTTTGTTCTTGGTTTCGTTGATTAGCATGTTTTATAATTATAAAGTCATGGTTGATAAAGTTTCCGAGAGGTAAAATTAAAGGCAAACTTAGAAAAAGCAGAAATTAAAGCTCTCCTTTCAGAGCTTTCTCTCCAAGTTCAAATCCTTTGTGAAGTGCTTTCAAGTTTATCTGCTCCGTTCCTTTTGGAACAGCATCCAAGACGGCCTTTTCTATTGCCTCTTTACTCACAATTCCGGTTATTGTTACGAAGAGACCCAACGTTAATATATTCATCGTTAAGCTGAGTCCTGTAGTTTCTTCAGCAATTTCAGTGAGTGGAAGTGCATAGACTTTGAGCTTGAGCTTTTTCTCTACTTCTTCATTTCTATGGGGGATCAAATCCTTTTCAAGAATCAATACGGCACCTTCCTTCAGCTGGCTGAGATATTTTGAGTAAGCCTCTTGCGAGAGGAAGATTGCATAATCTGGGTGCAGAGTCTTGGGATAATCAATTGGTTCGTCGCTTATAACTACTTCAGCTCTGCTCGCTCCCCCTCTAGATTCTGGACCATAAGATTGGGTTTGCACAGCGTAAAGGCCTTCATAAACTGCCGCAGCTCTCCCAAGGATTACACTTGCCAAAATGACACCTTGACCACCAAAACCGCTGATGAGGACTTCTTTCCTCATTCTTCCCACCCCATCATTTTCTTTGCCCTTTTCTTGTATGCTTCATACTCCTCATCTAAGCTCGGTCTGTCTCTATCGACAAACTCGCCAATGACGATCTTGCCTTCAAGCTCTTCTGGACTCATGTTCTTTGCCTTGCTTATTGGCACTGTAATCTTGTTGTACCACTTTATCAGCTCTGGAGCAGTCTTCATTCTGTTTCTCCTTCCAAAGCTGATTGGACATGGTGAGAGGAACTCAACTAAGCTGAAACCTTTTTTCTGTAAAGCCTTCTTTATGCTGTTTATACCTTGAATATAGTTAAAAACAGTCCATCTCGCGACATAGTTTGCTCCAGCGGCAACAGCTAATTCAGCAATGTCAAACGGATTCTCGAAGCTCCCATATGGTGCAGTTGTCCCCCTTAAGCCCTTCAGGGTTGTTGGAGCTACTTGTCCTCCGGTCATTCCATAGGTGAAGTTGTTGATGAGTATCACAGTCACATCCAGATTTCTCCTGATTGCATGAATGAAGTGGTTTCCACCTATTGCTGCTGTATCCCCGTCTCCCATAAATGCTATAACTTTCAAATCTGGTCTTGCCATCTTTATTCCAGTAGCAAATGCCAAAGCCCTTCCGTGAGTTGTGTGAAGACCATCAAAGTCTACAAATCCCGGGACTCTCGAGGAACAGCCTATTCCGCTCACCCAGACTACCTCGTCTTTACTCCAGCCGAGTTCATCAATTGCTCTAAGCGTGTACTGCAAGACGGTACCAATACCACAGCCAGGACAGAAAATCGTCGGGAGCATATCCTTTCTTAGATATTTATCCCTAATTTCATAACTGAGCTTGAAGCGCATACTTCACACCCCGCATTCGCACTTTTTAACCTCTCTAACAATCTCATGTGGAGTATGAACTTCCCCACCAATCTTTGGAATGAGCTCGACTCTCGCCTTTCCATTTGCTCCCTCTTTAACAAGGTGATATAATTGTCCGAGGTTCATCTCCGGAACGTAGATTGCGTGAACTTGCTCTGCTATCTTTTCAATCATCTCGAAGTCAAAGGGCCAGACAACGTTGAGCTTGAGCAATCCAGCTTTAATACCCTCGTTGCGGAGCATTTTCACAGCTCTGACTGCAGAACGAGCAACAATTCCATAGCTTATTATAGCAACTTCGGCATCATCGAGCTCAAAAGTCTCGTAATCAATGATATCTTTCTTGTTCTTCTCAATCTTGTTTACGATTCTCTCAATAAGCTTGCGATGAATCTCAGCATCAACTGTCTTTGGTCTTCCTTTCTCATCGTGGGTAAGTCCGGTAACATAAGTGCGATATCCTTTTCCAAAGATTGGCATTGGAGGTATCAAATCGCCGTGAATATCGCCAAATGGATACTTTGCTTCCTCTTCATTTGCTGGTAATTTGCGGTAAACGAGCTCTATATCCTCGGGATTTGGGATGTCAACTTTTTCACGCATGTGTCCAACTTCTGCATCTGTGAGCAGAATAACGGGCGTTCTATATTTTTCAGCTAAGTTGAATGCTCTAATGGTCATATCAAAAGCTTCCTGAACAGTCGCTGGGGTTAATACTATTAGACTGTGGTCTCCATGGGTTCCCCAAATTGCCTGCATGACGTCTCCCTGCGCTGCTAAAGTAGGCTGACCTGTTGAGGGTCCGCTTCTTTGGACGTCAACGACGACTATTGGAGTTTCAGTCATGATTGCATAACCAAGGTTTTCCATCATCAAGCTGAATCCCGGACCACTCGTAGCAGTCATGGCCTTAGCTCCAACCCATGAGGCACCAATAATAGCAGCAATGCTTGCTAATTCATCCTCCATTTGAATACATACGCCATCAACAAGAGGCATGTAGAGAGCCATTGCTTCAAAAATCTCGCTTGCTGGTGTGATTGGATAGCCTGCATAAAATCTACACCCAGCTAAAATAGCTGCCCTTGCTATGGCTTCATCACCTTGTATGAAATCACTTTTGCCAACGGGGAAGGGGTATTTCATTTCAATCCCTCCTCATAACCAACCCTAAATGCTTTCAAATTAATCTCTTCAGTCCCTTTCGGGACTCTCCTCCTTATGGCCTCTTCAACACTCTCTTTCTTAACAACTCCAGTCTTAGCAACTAAATAGCCGAGAGCAACCATGTTCACAGTTAAAGCCAATCCGATTGTTTCTTCAGCAATCCTCGTAAAAGGAGCACCTATAAACTCCCTATCTGGCTTAACTAAATCCGTGTCAACTATCAAAAGCCCATCTTCTTTGAGTGAGTCTTTTGTAGTGTTATAGCCGAGCTGAGCCAAAGCCACAAGAACATCAGCCTTGGTGACAATTAAGTCGTAGATTGGTTCTTTTGATATGATCACATCTGCTATCGAGTGCCCTCCTCTTGAGGCTGAGCTGTAATCTTGAGTCTGAACAACATTTAGTCCTTCAATTGCAGCAGCTTCACCCAAAATTACACCGGCCAAAACAACACCTTGTCCACCTATACCAGCTAGTCTAATCTGCATTTTTACCACCCAGACCAAAGTGCTCAGCAACTTCTTCAATCAGCTTGTTAAGCTCCTCCGTAAACTCTGGTCTTTGTCTGTTAACGAATTCCCCGATTACAAATTTGCCCTCTAATTCTTCTTTGCTCATGTTCTTTGCCTTGCTTATTGGTATGGAGTTCTTGAGGAACCATCTGAGCATTTCAGCTGGCTCTTTCATCTTATTTCTCCTTCCAAACTGGACTGGACACTGTGAGATGACCTCAACGAGTGAGAAGCCCTTCACTTGGAGAGCTTTCTTTATGCTCTCTATAAGCTGGTAAACGTGAGCAGTTGTCCATCTTGCAACATAACTTGCCCCAGCTTCGGCAACTACTTCAGCTATGTTCAAAGGATGCTCTATGTTTCTGTAGGGTGTTGTTGTCGTTTTGGCACCAAAAGGTGTTGTTGGTGCAACCTGACCGCCAGTCATTCCGTAGATGAAGTTGTTCACTAAGATGACTGTTATGTCAATATTTCTCCTCGCCGCGTGAATGAGATGATTCCCACCGATTCCAGCTAAATCGCCGTCTCCACTAATCACGACGACCTTCTTATCTGGCAAGCCAACTTTAACACCTGTTGCAAAGGCTATTGCCCTTCCGTGAGTTGTGTGAAGAGTATCAGCCAGGAAGTACGGTGAGGCAATCCAAGCTGAACAGCCAATTCCGCTCACAACAACCAAATCTCTTGGGTCAATCTTGAGCTGGTCAATTGCATTTGCAAAAGCATTAAGAACAGTTCCACCACCACAGCCGGGGCATAAAGCTGTCGGCAGGGCTTCTTTTCTCAGATATTTTGCCATTTTATATTTGGTGTAAATCTCCTTAGCCATCTCACACACCCCTTATCTCGCGGAGAATTTCTTCGACCGTTAAAGGAACTCCACCAATCTTGTTAATGCCTTTTAGAATTACGTCATCGTTCACATAGCGCTGCACTTCAAGGATCAGCTGCCCAAGGTTCATCTCTGGGACGAGAATAGCTCTGACCCTCTTTGCAAGCTCCTTAACCTTTTTACCTGGGAACGGATGAACAGTCTTTGGAATGAAGAGTCCGACTTTCATGCCCTCTTCTCTTGCCTTGAGAACAGCACCAAGGGATGGCCTTGCTGAAACTCCCCAACTTATTACGAGGATTTCCATATCATCGGTGAAATACTCCTCCCACTTCTCTATCTCCTTCTCATGCTTCTCAATCTTCTTGTGCAAACGGTTTACAAGTTTTATATGCACCTCGGGGGTGTAAACATCTCTCAAACCCGTCTCCTTGTGGGTTGAACCTGTTACATGGGTGAAATAACCGTGACCAAAGAGAGGCATCGGCGGAACTAGGGAACCATCAACATCGCCGAATGGATATTTTGCTTCCTTCTCATTTTTGGGGAGCTTTCTGTAAACTATCTCAACTTCTTCTGGGTCGGGAATTCTTATCTGTTCCCTTGTATGTCCAATTACACCATCAGCGAGAAGAACAACGGGAATTCTAAGCTTTTCGGAGATGTTAAATGCTCTTATGGTTTCCCAGAATGAGTCTTCAACACTTATTGGTGAGAGTGCAACAATTGGGTGATCTCCATGAGTTCCCCATCTTGCTTGGAAAAAATCTCCCTGAGCACCTTTTGTTGCTTGTCCAGTTGAAGGTCCACTCCTCTGGACGTCAACTACAACTATTGGAGTTTCAGTCATAATAGCATAGCCAAGATTTTCCTGCATCAGGCTGAATCCAGGGCCACTTGTTGCAGTCATGCTCTTAAGTCCCGTCCAAGATGCCCCTATAATAGCGGCAATACTTCCAATCTCATCCTCCATCTGGATATAATAACCCCTAACTTTTGGTAGCTCCCTTGCCATTGTTTCGGCGATTTCACTCGCTGGTGTTATCGGATAGCCGGCATAAAACCTACAGCCCGCAAAGATTGCTCCGTAGGCTATTGCCTCATCACCTTGCATGAAATAGTTCCCCTTGGGGTAAAGCTTTTTCAGAAGGGCAATTTGCTCTGGTTCATCGCCTCGAATAATCATAATTACCACCTAACTGCTATGGCAAAATCCGGACAGAGCAGTTCGCAGAGTTTACATCTTACGCACTTATCAGCATGAACTGGAACTGGATAGTGCACACCCTTTTCGCTCAGTTCTTTGCTCCATTCAAAGACTTTTCTTGGACAAAGCTCAACGCAAATTCCGCAACCTTTGCAGAGAAAAGTATCAACATCAATTTCCACATTTTTGGTCTTCCCCATCACGAGGTAGTTTTCCTTTTTAATTTCGACATCTGCCATAATCATCACCTGCAAATCGCTCAGTGTTTTTACGTATGTAAAGCATTTAAAGCTTTCGAAAACCAAAAGTGAGGTATCGTCTAAACTAAATACTATGCATCTTTGTGCATTGAAAAAAGAATTTTGAGAGTTTATTTGGCAGTTTTGACAATGCGAATGAACACTTTTTGAAAACATTTTGTAATAAATCCATTTTGCAAATGTAAAGATTGGAAAAATCAGTAAGTGATTAACTGCCAGTCTAAAATTCCTTCTTGAATTATATAACTCCACTCAGCTTTGCATTCGTGGTCAAGATTCTCAAGATATTTGAGTTCTTGAGTTGCCGAAAACTTTCTTATTGCATCGGCAATCATCTTATCACATTCTCCACAGTTGTGAGGACCCCTCTTTGAGCCCGCACCTACTGGGTCGCTGAGGATTCTTTTTTCTGGATAGGTTTTTTTGGCCCATTTTAAAATATCAATAACGCTCCATAACCATGGGGGTCTGTACTCATTTTTCTCCCAAAGCCTTTCATAGGTGGTTCCTTTCTGAATATTTGTGACGTTTATGGAAAATGTATCTGTATAAGGGGCGGCTTTTTTTATGCTTTCTTTTATATCTTCAATTCCATCTCTCTCGCTTAAGAAAATCGGTTTTAAAAGGAGATACGTTTTAACTTTCGCTCCGGCACTTCTTATCTCTTCACTAGCCTTAACAAACTGCTCGAAGGTATTTCCTTTATTTATGCTTACATCAGCTATGTCATCGTTTGCAGTCTCAAGTCCAATGGCGACTTCAAAATGCCTGTCTTTGACAATATCAGCGAGTTCCTTAACAGCATCGTATCTCACAAGCTCTGACCTTGACTCAATCACAATTTCCTTAATATTATTATATTCAGCCAGAAGTTTGAAAATTTCCTTTCTTGTCTCTGGTTTAAGCTCACCGTCATCAAGAAAGCTTCCGGAAGTAAAAATCCTTACAGCAACTCTCTCTTTCCCTTCAATTTTCTTAAGGGCTTTTTTCACATATTCAATTATTTCCTCTTGACTCCATGGGTTTTTAGGAGCAGATGCTGGATAAGAGCACATATAGCAAGCTTGTCCTATTCTATAACGGTAGCATCCAATAGTTGGCAAAATTATGAATAGTGCAACCCCTTTTTCTCCGGCAACATTGTCTTCGCTTGTCCAATATGTCATTTTCCCACCTACTAGGGCATTGGAGTTCGGGTTTTTAAAGTTGCTGTGCTCTTTTTCAACTTGCAAAGAGAAAGGGTTATATCTGTGGACTAGTAATTTAAATTTGGTGATAACTGTGGCACTAAGCCAAGCAAAAACGTATGGTGGAATTGGGGCTATACTAGCTTTACTTGGAGGAGCAATCCCAAAAATTGGGAGCGCTTTGAGCATAGTTGGTATTGTGCTCATCCTTCTAGCAGTGAAGGAAATTGCAGATGAAGTTGGCGACGAAACAGTTTTCAGGAACTACCTAATTTCGTTCATACTCCAAATTGGGGCATTTATTGCCCTGATAATTGCCATCGTAGCAGTTCTAGGAACATCAATCATAGCAATGGGAGGCCCAAGGGCCTTTGAGCATGAAATTCGAAATCTTGAGGCAGCCATGGCTATCATAGGTAGCATCCTTGTTGGCTTTGTAATATTCTGGATTCTGTTCTCACTTGGAGCTTACTATCTAAAGAAAAGCTATGAGTTAATAGCTTACTATACAGACGTTGATCTCTTTAAGACAACAGGACTGCTCTATTTCATAGGGGCTTTAACTGCGATAATCATGATTGGACTGCTTATAATCTTTGTGGCGAGAATTCTTGAGATTGTAGCTTACTTTTCTCTTCCAGAAGAGCTACCGTCCAAGCAAAGTTCAGTAATAATCTGAATTGTTCTTCTTTTTAATTTTTACCACAAATTTATAAGCAATTCTGGAGAGTTTAATTCATGCCAAAAATACTCATAACAAACGATGATGGAATTTACTCAAAGGGGATAAGAGCTGCAGTTGAGGCTTTGCAAGAACTTGGGGAGATTTACGTTGTTGCTCCTATGTTTCAGAGGAGTGCAAGCGGAAGGGCAATGACTTTGCACAGACCTCTTAGAGCTAAGCGTGTAAATATGGAAGGAGCTAGAGCAGCTTATGCTTTGGATGGGATGCCCGTGGACTGTATAATTTTTGCTTTGGCACGCTTTGGAAGCTTTGATTTAGCAATTAGCGGAATTAATCTGGGCGAAAATATGAGCACCGAGATTACAATCTCTGGAACTGCAAGTGCTGCGATCGAAGCTGCAACTCATGGAATTCCAAGCATAGCGATAAGCTTAGAGGTGGACAGAGAGAAGCACAAATTTGGAAGTGGAGAAGAGATAGACTTCACGATGGCAAAGCTCTTTCTAAAAAAGATTGCAGAGGCTGTTCTTAAAAGAGGACTTCCAGAGGGTGTGGACATGCTCAATGTTAACGTTCCCTATGATGCAAATGAAAACACTCCAATAGAGATTACGAGACTGGCTAGAAGAATGTACAATCCTTCAATTGAGGAAAGAATAGACCCAAAGGGGACACCCTATTATTGGATTGTCGGGACACAGTGTCCGAGAGAAGTGCTCGAACCGGGGACAGATATGTATGCTGTAAAAGTTGAGAGAAAAGTCAGCGTGACTCCAATAAATATAGACATGACAGCTAGGGTGGATTTAGGGCAATTAAGGAAGCACTTGGGAATTTAGATTTAATGCTTAACTTTTTAAACCCTACCTTCTTTGTCTGGTTGGTGATGAATGAGTGGATGTCTTACTAAAGAACTTACTTTATGCTTATGCAGCATTGTTTGCTATAACTAATCCCGTTGGAGCAGTGCCAGTGTTTTTGAGCGTAACACACGGGATTTCATTGCGAGATAGGGTTAGGATTGCCAAAAAAGTTATGATAACGGTATTCCTCACATTAGTGATCTTTGCTGTGATTGGAGAGTGGATATTCTCATTTTTTGGCTCAAGTGTTGATGCTTTCTCAATTGCGGGTGGGATATTGCTTTTCAGAATGGCCCTTGACATGCTCAGCGGACAGATTTCAAAGGTTAAGATAAGCGAAGAAGAAGCAGAGGAGATAACGCTTGAGGATATTGCAATAATTCCTTTAGCAATTCCCCTAATTTCTGGCCCAGGTGCAATAACGACCGTAATGCTCTATATGGCAAAAAGCCCAACTGTAATTGAAAAATCAATGGTTTTGCTAGCAGTTCTATTAGTTAGCATAACTACATACTTAATTCTACTTTCAGCAGATAAAGTTGAAAAGAAGCTCGGAAAGGTTGGAATTAAGGTCTTAACAAGGATGATGGGCTTAATACTAGCATCAATTGCAGTTCAAATGGTCATAAACGGAATCAAGGGTGCTTTTAATTTGTGAGTTCATTTCTCTCTCTTTTATGGACTCCTCAAGAAGTGAAGTGAATGTGGAATGAGATACGCTTAGCTCTCTTTATCGTCCTTATGGAAAGATTTATAACCCAACTTTTTAAGTGAATGATGAACAAGATTATCGCTAAAGGTGATGTAAATGGGAAGAAGGGAAGAATTGATTGCGAAAATTAAGGAGTTAATGACTCAGCCTGAGAGAATTAGGAATATGGGTATTGCCGCTCACATTGACCACGGTAAGACAACCTTGAGTGATAACCTATTGGCAGGAGCGGGAATGATTAGCGAGGAATTAGCTGGAAAGCAGCTTGTTCTTGACTTTGACGAGCAAGAGCAGGCAAGAGGTATTACAATCAATGCAGCTAACGTTTCAATGGTTCACACCTACGAAGGCAAAGAATATCTCATCAACCTAATTGACACTCCGGGTCACGTTGACTTCGGTGGTGACGTTACAAGAGCTATGAGAGCAATTGATGGTGCAATTATCGTCGTTGACGCTGTCGAGGGTGTTATGCCACAGACTGAGACAGTTCTGAGACAAGCTCTGAGAGAGTACGTTAAGCCCGTTCTCTTCATCAACAAGGTTGACCGTTTAATTAGAGAGCTCAAGCTCACCCCACAGCAGATGCAGGAGAGATTCGTCAAGATAATCACAGATGTCAACAGGCTCATCAAGAGATACGCCCCAGAAGAGTTCAAGAAGGAATGGCTGGTTAACGTTAACGACGGAAGCGTTGCATTCGGTTCAGCTTACTACAACTGGGCTTTGAGCGTCCCATTCATGAAGAAGACTGGGGTTTCCTTCAAGGAAATAATCGACCTCACACTGAAGGGAGACAACAAGACACTCAGAAAGAAGGCTCCTCTCCACGTCGTCGTCCTTGACATGGTCGTTAGACACTTGCCAAACCCATTAGAGGCTCAGAAGTACAGAATTCCACACCTCTGGAGAGGCGACATTAACAGCGAAGTTGGTCAGGCAATGCTCAACTGTGATCCAAAGGGCAAGATGGTCATGGTAGTTACAAAGATTATCATTGACAAGCACGCTGGAGAGGTTTCAACAGGTAGAGTCTGGAGTGGTACTGTTAGGACAGGTCAAGAGGTTTACCTCATCTCTGCAAAGAGAAAGGCAAGAATCCAGCAGGTCGGTATCTACATGGGTCCAGAGAGAGTTAACATGGAGGCAGTTCCCGCTGGAAACATCGTTGCTGTGACAGGTTTGAGAGATGCAATCGCTGGTGAAACTGTCGCTCAAGAGCCAATTGAGCCATTTGAAGCTCTGCACTACACAAGCGAGCCAGTCGTTACAGTTGCAATTGAAGCAAAGAACATTAAGGACTTGCCAAGACTTATTGAAGCACTCAGACAACTCGCTAAGGAAGACCCAACACTCCAAGTTAAGATTGACCAAGAAACTGGGCAGCACTTGCTCAGCGGTATGGGAGAATTGCACTTAGAGGTCAAGCTCTACAAGCTCAAGGAAGACTGGGGAATTGACGTCGAAGTTTCAGAGCCAATCGTCGTTTACAGAGAGAGCATTACAAAGGTCAGCCCAATCGTTGAAGGAAAATCACCAAACAAGCACAACAGGTTCTACGTCGTTGTTGAGCCAATGCCAGATGAGATTTACCAAGCAATTAAAGATGGAGAAATTCCAGAGGGAAGACCAAAGGACAGGAAAGCTGTTGCTAAGAAGCTCGCTGAGTTAGGAATGGACTATGAAATGGCTAAGGGTATTGTTGATGTCTACAGAGGAAACATATTCTTGGACAACACCAAGGGTATCCAGTACCTCAACGAAGTTATGGATCTCTTAGTTGATGGTTTCCACCAAGCAATGGATGAGGGACCACTTGCAAAAGAGCCAGTCATGAAGGTCATAGTGAGGTTAGTTGATGCCCAGATCCACGAGGACAACGTCCACAGAGGTCCAGCCCAGATTTATCCAGCAATCAGAACAGCCATTCACTGTGCAATGATGAAAGCCAACCCAGTTCTCTACGAGCCATACCAGAAGGTTATCATCAACGTTCCATACGAGTACATGGGTCCAGTCAGCAGAGAAATCAGCCAGAGAAGAGGCCAGCTCATTGATATGAGGCAAGAAGGTGAAGTTATGACGATCATTGCAAAGGCTCCAGTTGCTGAGATGTTCGGATTCGCTGGAGCAATTAGAAGTGCAACAAGCGGTAGAGCATTATGGAGCACAGAGCACGCTGGATTCGAAAGGGTTCCACAAGAATTGGCAGTTAATGTCATCAGACAGATTAGACAGAGAAAGGGACTCGATCCAAACCCACCAACAGAGAAGGACATCTGTCCACAGATTTGATTTCCTTTTCTATTCTCTCTTAGATTCCTATTTATACATGTCTCATTGTATTGTTCTATTTGGACATTCTTTGCTCTAAAAATGCCCTCCTTGTGAAAACTGCAATTAGTTAACTTTTTAAACCCTCCTTTGTATCTTCCTTTGGACTCATGAGGCTCTCTTGCAAAAAGCGGGTTTCCCGCTCAAGAGAGCCGAGGTTACAGAAAGCTTTAAAAACCTATCCTAGTCAATAAGGTTAGGCACGAATTTGGAGGTGGATAAAAATGGCAAAGGAGAAGCCACACGTTAATATTGTGTTTATCGGACACGTCGACCACGGTAAGAGTACAACAATCGGTAGATTGCTCTTTGACACCAAGAACATCCCAGAGCAGATTATCCAGAAGTTCGAGCAAATGGGTGAAAAGGGTAAGTCATTCAAGTTCGCTTGGGTCATGGACAGACTCAAGGAAGAGAGAGAAAGAGGTATTACAATTGACGTTGCTCACACCAAGTTCGAGACTCCACACAGATACATTACAATCATTGACGCTCCAGGTCACAGAGACTTCGTTAAGAACATGATTACCGGTGCTTCACAGGCTGATGCTGCTGTTCTCGTCGTTGCAGCTACAGATGGTGTCATGCCACAGACCAAGGAGCACGCATTCCTTGCAAGAACACTCGGTATCAACCACATAATCGTTGCAATCAACAAGATGGACATGGTCAACTACGACGAGAAGAGATTCAAGGAGGTTGCTGCTCAGGTCGAGAAGCTCCTCAAGATGCTCGGTTACAAGAACTTCCCAATCATCCCAATCTCAGCATGGAATGGTGACAACGTCGTAAACAGAAGCGACAAGATGCCATGGTACAAGGGCCCAACACTCATCGAGGCTCTTGACCAGATTCCAGAGCCACCAAAGCCAGTTGACAAGCCACTCAGAATCCCAATCCAGGACGTTTACTCAATTAAGGGTGTCGGTACAGTCCCAGTTGGTAGAGTTGAGACTGGTAAGCTTAAGGTTGGTGACGTAGTCATCTTCGAGCCAGCCAGCACAATCTTCCACAAGCCAATCCAGGGTGAAGTCAAGAGCATTGAGATGCACCACGAGCCACTCCAAGAGGCTCTCCCAGGTGACAACATCGGATTCAACGTCAGAGGTGTCAGCAAGAACGACATCAAGAGAGGTGACGTCGCTGGACACACAACCAACCCACCAACAGTTGTCAGACCAAAGGACACATTCAAGGCCCAGATTATCGTCCTCAACCACCCAACAGCAATTACCGTTGGTTACACACCAGTCCTCCACGCACACACCACACAGGTTGCTGTCAGATTCGAGCAGATCCTTGCAAAGCTTGACCCAAGAACAGGTAACATCGTCGAGGAGAACCCACAATTCATCAAGACCGGTGACTCAGCTATCGTCATCCTCAGACCAACCAAGCCAATGGTCATCGAGCCAGTTAAGGAGATTCCACAGCTCGGTAGATTCGCTATCAGAGACATGGGTCAAACAGTCGCTGCTGGTATGGTTATATCCATCCAAAAGGGCGAGTGAAGCCCTTTCTCTCTTAGTTCTTTCTTTTAGTTGATTTCTTGGGAGGTAGCAAAGATGCAAAAGGCAAGGATCAAGCTTGCAAGCACTAATATAAAGTCTCTTAATGAGGTAGCAGACCAGATCAGGCAAATTGCAGAGAGGACAGGAGTCAGAATGAGCGGTCCAATTCCGCTTCCAACAAAGAGAATCAGGATCACAACAAGGAAGAGCCCAGATGGAGAAGGAACAGCAACATTTGACCGATTTGAGCTTAGAGTTCACAAGAGGCTCATTGACATTGAAGCTGATGAGAGAGCTATGAGACAGATAATGAGAATTCGCGTTCCTGAAGACGTAACAATCGAAATCGAGCTCATCTCATGATTGCTCTTCTTATTTTTAATGCCGGGGTAGCCTAGCCTGGGAAGGCGCGGGCCTGGAGAGTCCGTGGGCGTTAAGCCCTCCGGGGTTCAAATCCCCGCCCCGGCGCCATAAATTCTTTAAACATTTTTTCCAACTTGTACTGCTGGTGGCATTAATGAATCAAGAGGCCAAGGGAACGCTGTTTGCTTTCATAGCTCTAATACTTGTGGGAATTGAACCAGTCATTATTAAGTCAAACCCTGTTGACCCTCTCAGCTTTGCAGCATTTTCTGCACTATTTGCGTCTTTGATACTGTGGATAATGATTTTTCCCTTAAACACATGGAGAGAACTAAAAGAAAGCCCCGAGCATCTTCACAAAGCTTTTCTTGTAGGTCTTTTTGGAACAACCCTAGCATACATTGCATATTCATATGGTACTCGAATGAGCACGGCAATAAATGCATCTCTAATAACGAGAAGTGAAGTGTTGTATTCGTTTGTACTCTCATATCTGTTTTTGAGGGAGAAGATAACTAGAAGGCAGTTCAGCTTTTCTTTGGTTATTCTTTTGGGACTCGTTCTTGTAATAACCCAGGGAAAGCTCATAGAGCCCAAGAAAGGTGATGTGTTGCTTTTACTCACACCCCTATTCTGGCAGATGGGGCATACAATAGCAAAGCAGTTGCCATATTCCCCTTATCTAATAGCTACTCTCAGAAATACATTTGGAGGATTGGTTCTTTTGGCCCTAACTTTGCCATTTGGGTTAGAATTCACCGCTCTGGCTGTAGTTGAGGGGGTTATAATCGCCTTAACACAAGCCTTGTGGTATTCATCTTTAAAGCTCATCAACCTTTCGAAAGCTACTGCTATAATTACGCCAGCACCAGCTATTGCCATTGGGTTATCAACACTCCTTGGGGAGAGATTTACACTTTATCATATTCTAGGATTCATCTTAATAGCACTAGGAACTTTGGAAGTATCAAAAGTGAAAAGTGAGCAACGTTAGTCATCAAAACTATCGAAAGGTTCTTCCATAAGTCTTTCAATTGCCTTCCTCTTCTTCTTTTCAAAGTCTTCTTTGTCTAGAAATTCCCAGTAGTGCTTGTCCTCTGGAAACTTGCCTTCCTTTACCTCGTTTTTGTATTCCTCAAGGGCAAGCTGAATCATGCTCCTTAAATCGGCATATTTTTTGACGAATGGAGGAACATTCTCATAAATTCCCAAAAGGTCATGCCAAACCAAAACCTGACCGTCAACGTATGGTCCAGAACCAATTCCAATTGTCGGTATCTTAACTTCCTCAGTTACCAGCTTTGCAACATCAGCTAGCACGAACTCTAGAACAACGGCAAATGCTCCCGCTTTTTCCAGAGCTTTTGCGTCCCTAAGAATTTCCTCAATTTCTTCCTCAGTCTCACCCATTAATCGGTAACCACCTAAACGGAGATAGCGCTGAGGTGTTAAACCAGTATGTCCCATCACGGGTATTCCCACTCTCACGAGCTTTCTAACAAGTTTTCTGTGGTCATAGCCGCCTTCAATCTTCACAGCATCGGCACCTGCTTGGATGAGCTTTGCCGCATTTCTAAGCCCTTCTTCAACGCTAACTTCATAGCTCATGAAGGGCATGTCTGCCAAAACCAATCCTCTTTTAACGGCTTTAGCAACGGCTCTTGTGTGATAAGTCATTTGCTCCATAGAAACGCTTAGTGTATTCGGCTCACCGTAAACGACCATGCCAAGTGAATCTCCAACAAAAATGATGTCAATTCCCGCTTTATCTGCTATCAGCGCTGAGGGGTAATCATAAGCCGTTACCATAACAATTTTTTCTTTTCCCTTCATTTCCATAATTTTCCTTGGAGTCATCTCTCTCATATTCTCACCCAAGCCTAATAAACCCCCAAGGAATATTAACCTATCGGAGGTGAGAAGATGAAGATGAGAAAGTGGGAGCACTATGAGCATACAGCAGACATAGGGATTAGAGGATATGGAAGGACTCTCGAAGAAGCTTTTGAGAATGTTGCCATGGCACTGTTTGACGTGATGGTAGATGTGAGAAAAGTCGAACCAAAAGAAGTGAGGGAGATTGAAGTTAGCGGCGAGGATTTATATGCTCTGCTCTACAACTTCCTTGAAGAGCTCTTGATTCTCCACGATACTGAGGGACTTGTATTTTCAGACTTTGAAGTTAAGATCGAGAAAACCGAAGAAGGCTATAAGCTTAAAGCCAAGGCCTATGGAGAACCTTTAGATTATGGAAAGCACGAGCCTAAAGAGGAAGTTAAGGCAATAACATATCATGACATGAAGATTGAGCAGTTGGAAGATGGAACATGGATTGCTCAATTAGTGCCAGATTTGTGAAGCAAAGCTCTTAAATTACATAAAGAAAATTTAATTTGGAGGTGTGGGAATATGGTTCCGCTGAAGAGAATTGACGAAATTAGATGGGAGATACCAAAGTTTGATAGAAGAATGAGAGTTCCTGGTAGGGTCTATGCAGATGATGTTTTAATCCAAAAGATGCGCCAAGATAGAACACTTGAGCAAGCTGCAAATGTTGCCATGCTTCCTGGAATTTACAAGTACTCAATAGTCATGCCCGATGGTCACCAGGGTTATGGTTTCCCAATTGGTGGCGTTGCAGCTTTTGATGCTAAAGAGGGTGTTATCAGTCCAGGTGGAGTAGGTTATGACATAAATTGTGGTGTAAGGCTGGTTAGGACAAACTTAACAGAAAAGGAAGTCAGACCAAAGATTAAACAGCTCGTTGATACTCTTTTCAAAAATGTTCCAAGTGGGTTAGGAAGCAAGGGAAAGGTTAGGCTCCAACGCATTCAGCTTGATGATGTATTAGCTGATGGTGCAAAGTGGGCAGTTGACAACGGCTACGGCTGGAAAGATGATTTAGAGCACTTAGAAGAAGGAGGAAGAATGGAAGGGGCTGACCCTGATGCCGTGAGCGATACAGCTAAGAAGAGAGGAGCACCTCAATTAGGCTCTCTCGGCAGTGGAAACCACTTCTTAGAAGTTCAGGTGGTTGATAAAATTTTCGACGAAGAGATAGCCAAGGCTTACGGTTTGTTTGAGGGCCAAGTTGTTGTCATGATTCACACGGGTTCGAGAGGTTTAGGGCATCAAGTTTGTAGTGATTACCTTAGAACCATGGAGAAAGCTGTGAGAAAGTACAACCTCCCATGGCCCGATAGAGAGTTAGTTAGCGTTCCATTCCAAAGTGAAGAAGGACAGCGCTACTTCAGTGCAATGAAAGCTGCGGCGAACTTTGCATGGGCAAACAGGCAGATGATTACTCACTGGGTCAGGGAGAGCTTTGAGGAAGTTTTCAAGCAAAAGGCAGAGGATTTGGAGATGCACATCGTTTACGACGTTGCTCACAACATAGCGAAGCTTGAGGAGCATGAAATTAATGGCAAAAAGGTTAAGGTTGTTGTTCACAGAAAAGGTGCAACAAGGGCATTTCCACCAGGACATGAGGCAGTACCAAAAGCTTACCGCGATGTTGGGCAGCCTGTCTTAATCCCTGGTTCAATGGGTACTGCAAGCTACGTTCTAGCTGGAACTGAAGGTTCAATGAAAGAAGCTTTTGGTTCAACATGCCACGGTGCTGGAAGAGTCCTTAGCAGAAAAGCTGCAACAAGACAGTACAGAGGAGACAAGCTTAAGAACGAGCTCATGCAGAGAGGAATTTACATCAGAGCAGCAAGCTTAAGAGTTGTTGCAGAAGAGGCACCAGGAGCTTATAAGAACGTTGACAACGTCGTCAATGTCGTTGCAAAGGCTGGAATTGCAAAGCTAGTTGCAAGAATGAGGCCTATTGGAGTTGCTAAGGGTTGATCTGTATTTTCTTAGTTTTTGTATTCTTAGTTGCATTTCATCATCTCAGATCGCTCGTCATAAATTTTACGTAGGCTATGCTAAATGGTAAGAGTAATTGAACAATTAAAATTGCTAAATTGTTGAAGGCTAAACTCAAGGATTCTCCAATTGGAAAATAATCATTGGCAAACTCATCTCCTGCAAAAGACGCTATAACAAGCTGACTGTAGTGGCTTGCTGGACTTAGGGATTTAAGGCGTTTTTTCCACATGTTGAGCTTGTTCTGCCATTCTTCAAAAGCTGGGCATGTGTAATCCGTGTAGATCGGCACTGGCTCTCCAGAAGAGGAAGTCTCAATTCTTGGTGGTGGACAATAAGGCTGCTCACCAGCGATTTTGCCAGCAACAGCTTCTGCCATCATGGGATATACGAGGGTTAAGAAGATTGCAAGTACGATGGCAATGAGCATTGAAGTTTCTGGCTTTTTGAGGAGCGAGGAGAGCATTATTCCAAGGCTCAAAAAGGTAAGCATGTAAATTAGCGTAAACACTGCCGCTAAAAGTGCTCTAACCATCGAAGGCCCATCTATCGGGACACCAATTGTCAGAAAGTAGGCAATTGAAAAAACATAACCAATGAAGATTATAAGCATTAAAGCCAAAGCGTTTCCTAAAAATTTGCCATTGATGAATTGGTCTCTATAGATGGGGTGGCTTAAGAGGACTTTAATTGTGCCTTCCTCAATTTCTTTGTTTATTGAATCTGCTCCAAGGGCTACACCAATGAGTGCTCCAAAGACTGTTAAAGTCTCTAAGTTCATGAAAATTGAGAGAGATACCGGAGTTTGAGCTATCTGCCCTTGGCCTCCAAAAATTGTATCAACGGAAAACACTCTAATTTGACCCGCAGATGCTATTATTTCATCTTTAAGCGCATAGTTCATGAGGAAGATAAAAAAGAGGTAGAATACCAATATTCCTATGAATCTTTTGCTTCTCACTGCCACGTAAAATTCCTTGAACGCCATGTTCAATTCTTTCATGATTTAACCTCCTTACCTTCTTCCAATGCGACGCATCATAAATATTACTGCTCCAAATGTAAGCACGAGTATCAGTATTCCAAGATAAGCTGAGCTGGAGCTCTGCCTTACTCTAACTCTTATGCTGTCCTCCCATTCTGTCTGATCTGATTTTACTGTGATTGTAACCCTGTATTCTCCAGCTGGCGTTGTCTCTGGAACTTTAATTGTTAAAGTTACCTCTTGGTATCCCGTTCTGTCAAGCTTTGCAATTCTCTCTGGCGAAACAGTGACCTCCCAGCCATCTGGAGCTTTTACATTGAAATTTATGTTGGTTATCGGGGCTGTTCCGGGATTTGTAAGAACTATCTTAGTTGAAACTTCTTTCCCAGCTTGAACAGAGAGCTGATAGTTCATCAAATTAACATCAAGTTCATATTTCCCGATGAGTTCAATTTCAAGCTCTTTCTCAAACTTCATTCCAGAGGAGCTTTCGACAATAAGCTTTGCATGATACGTTCCTGGTTGTGCATTAAATGAAGGAATGATCTTAAGCCAGACCGATTTTGACTGTCCACTATCAATGCTTATTGAATTAACTCCGATATTACTCTGTGGATCTCTGAGGAAGCGATAAGCCCAATCGCTGGGGAGACCAACTAAAGAAAGCTTGTATTCATCAGCCTCTTTTCCTAAGTTAAGAATCCGGATTTCATAGGGAAGCTGATAATCAAAGCTTACAGACAGCGTTTCGGTGTCCATCTCAACTTTGAAATAATATGCTGCCCTCTGAAGGGTTACAGTTAAGCTTTTCTCCTCTCCATCTAGCAGCTCCACTTCCTCCGTGATATTTGAGTATCCCTCTTTCTCTACTGTGAGTTTGTATCTTCCTGGATCGAGCTCAGTTCTAAGTTGCCCCGCTGTATCTGTGAAGTGGGTTGTTCCATTGATAAAGACTTTTGCTTTTGGAACAGGGCTGCCTTCATCGTCAATAACAGCTAAGAAGAGCGTTGCTTTCTCTCCTTTATAGGTCCTATATACGAATACACTGAACGAGTAGCTCTCATTGTTTATGGCAACTTTGATGGTGTGGCTTCCTAAGTCTGCATTTCTTGGAATTTCAACAATGAGAGAGATCTCTTGAGGAGTGGCACTGGGCAGAAGGAAAGACCTAACCCTAACCCCGTTAAGCACAAAGTATGCATCCCAATCCCTTGGTTTTTCAAGCACTTGAAGATTCACAACCTTGTCAGAACCATAATTGGTAAGCGTAATTGGGAATGCTACTTTTTCGCCAGCTTCGCTTTCTATGGACAGAATTGAGAGTTTCACCTCAATTTCTTCCCTTTGCTGGACAGATATCTTAATTTCACCAAGTTCTTCACCTATCGAGAATTTAATTATGCTGACACCACTTGCATCTTCTGGAATGTTAACAGCTAGAGTTAAGTATCTCTTTTCCAAGGATTTGAGAGTTATTTCACTCACTTCATACCCTTTTTGAGCATCTACAAGCTTTACATCCCATCCCATAGGTTTTGATACAATCTTAAGCGGCAGTGTTATGTCATCGTTACCATTGTTGACAACTTCAATAGGAATCTCAACATAATCCCCAGCTTTAGCAGTTATTGCATCAAAAGTGTAGTGGATTTCATAATTTAATTGCGGAACCCTTTCAACTGTAATGTCTGCTAGATAAACCAAGAGCTTTCCGTTAAGGTACTCAAGTGCTAGTCTGTCGTAGACTTCGTAAGAAGAATTCGTGATTATATACTCCGTTGAACCAATTTTGATGGTAATATTCTCATTAGTCATGTTCAAAACTTCAAAAGTGTAACCGTCAACTGTGTAGCTCTTTCCTACTTCGGGTGTTATCTCTTGAGAAACTTGAGGCTGATATTGGATTATGAGGAACAACTGCTCGCCATCAAAGCTCCCTGGAATTATCTTGAGATTTTCAACTTCGATGACGCCACCGAATTTGACCATTTGAAGGGCTTTTATATCATTTCCCTCATAGATTATGAGATATGGAAGGTAATCTTTGCTTAAGGTCAGCTTGATTTGATATCCACCAACTTGAAGACTTTCTCCAACCTTAATTCTTCCCTGAAACACTTCAATCCAAGGCTGAGCATTTGAGATAGGGAGGAGTGAGAGTATCAATAAGCCAGCAATAAGCAAGCTGAGTTTTTTCATAAATTTCACCTCTTGTAGATTGTCTTTAGGAACACATCCTCCAAACTTGGCTCTTTAATTTCCAAGCTGACTATGGTTATGCCCCTTTTGGATAGGTATTCGGATATGTCTCCTCTGATGTCTTCCTTTGCGAATATAATAGCTTTGTTATTGTTGACGTATTCCACTCTTATAACTCCCGGTAGATCAATCTCTGGCAGTGGTTGCTTTGTCTCAACAGTGATTTCATACCCCTCAAGCTCCATGAACTGCTTTTTAATTTCCTCTAATGTTCCTAATGCCCTAAGTTTTCCTTTTACGATTATCCCAACCTTATCGCTTAACTCTTCGACTTCGCTGAGTATGTGGGAAGAAAAGAATACTGTTTTTCCTTTTTTGCGTTCTTCCCTGACAATGCTTTTGACAAGAAACGCTCCTTCGGGATCAAGTCCACTCGTTGGTTCATCCAGGATTAATACTTCTGGATCGTTGATTAAAGCTTGGGCTAATAATAAACGTTGTTTCATGCCTTTAGAGAATGTTTTAACCTTTCTGTACTTTACATCCCACAGTCCAACAAGCTTTAACAGCTCTTCAATGCGCTTCTCCTTTTCTTGCTTCGAGAAGTTGTAAAAGTTTGCGAAGAAATCTAAGTTCCTCCAAGCGGTCAGCTCTTCATAGATGGTAGCATTTTCGGGTAGAAATCCAATTCTCTCCTTGACTTTAATAGGCTCCCTCAATACATCATGTCCTAGAATCCTAATAGTTCCCTCATCGGGTATTATCAACCCAAGCATGCTCAAAATCGTTGTAGTTTTGCCTGCACCATTTGGGCCTAAAAATCCGAAAACAATACCTTTTTCAACATTTAGCGTAAGTCCATCAACTGCTTTTAAATTTCCGTAAACCTTAGTGAGATTTTCAATTTCAATTGCATACATGCTATCACCTCAAATCCTTGTTCATAAATTTGGCGTATGCAACTGCAAAGGGCAATAGTAAGATTACTATCAACGCCACAATGTTTTGCCAAACCAAGCTTAGGCTTTCCAATATTGTTCTGTCCTCAAACATGCTACCCCCGAAGAATTGGAAGTTCATTATTTCAATTTTTTGTCCAAAGATTGAACCTACAATTGAGCCGTAATGAGAAGAGGGTACTATGTACATTAAAGTGCGTAAAGTGTGAACGTATTTTTCCCATGCAGGACTATACATTGTAGTTTGATTCGATATTAATGCAGCTTGGAAAAGCTCATCCCTGTACATGAACATTGTAACTATGCTGACTATCATTGGATAAAGGAATTGAAGGAAGAATATGAAAATTATTGCTACAAGGAGAGCTGTTGATGGTTTCTTGATAATGACTGAGAACAGCATGCCAAACACGAGGAAAATTAGGGCATAAATTATCGAGAATGGAAGTGTAGCAAAGAGCATTGCTAGATCTTTTCCAGTTATTGTTACCCCAAAGAGGAGGGAAAATGCTAAGGTTAGGGAATAGAAAATCAGAACTCCAACTGTAATTGTGAGAGCTGATCCAAAAAACTTGCCAAGAAGGAACTGATCCCTATAAACCGGCTTGCTGAGTGTAATCTTGATTGTTCCCTGCTCAATCTCTCTGTTTATCAAGTCATATCCAAGCAAACCCCCTAAAAAAGGTAGCAGATTGCTTAAAGCTCCTGAAAATGAAGAGACAAACATCATTTGGAAAGGGGACGTTCCAGCATACAGTTGCCTATACATCTCTCCAACTTCGGGATTTCCAAGCACGATATTTTTAATCATATATGCAAAGCTCAGTGATAGCAGGACAAACAGAGCAACCATTATCGCGAATCTTTTTGTTTTAATCTGCACGTAAACTTCTTTCATGGCGATGTTGAGAATCGGATTCATTCCGCTCACCTGTAAAGTTTGCTTTACATACTTTTCTAGCATAGCTACTTATAAATTTTACGATAAAGAAAAGAAAATTTACTCTTTCTCAAGAATAACTGCAGTGCCGTATGCAAAAATCTCAGCGGCTCCAGCGGCAATGCTTGAGGTCATGAAGCGAACACCAATGACGGCATTTGCTCCCATACTCTTTGCATGCTCAATCATTCTTTGAATAGCAACTTCTCTAGCTTCTGCAAGCATCTCGGTGTACTCTTTAACCTCCCCACCTACTATGTTTCTCAACCCAGCGAGAATGTCCTTCCCAATGTGCTTGGCCCTAACAGTTGCTCCTCTGGCTATTCCAAGAACTTTAACAACCCTATATCCGGGAACATGCTCGGTAGTTGCAATAATAAATTCTTCCATAATACCACCTCCAAATACCTCGGACTTCGATGTATTCTAGGATTTCAAAGCTTAAATACTTTTCCATTGTAGAAAGAATGGTGATTGCATGAAGCTCACTCACGTAGACGAAAAAGGTGTTAAGATGGTGGAAGTTGGCCATAAAGATGTTGTGTTCAGAAAGGCAATTGCTAAGGGAAAGATAAAGCTCAAACCAGAGACAATAAAGCTTATTCAAGAAGGCAAGACTAAAAAAGGGAATGTACTTGCAGCTGCACAGATAGCTGGAATCCTAGCAGTGAAGAGAACTTGGGAAATAATACCTCTATGCCATCCTATTCCGCTAACTGGAGTTGATATCAGCTTTGAGTTTGGAGAAGATTACATTGAAGCAACTTGTGAAGTTAGAGCTTACTACAAAACAGGGGTCGAGATGGAAGCTTTAACAGGAGTTAGTGTCGCTTTACTTACAATCTGGGACATGGTAAAAGCTGTAGAAAAAGACGAGAAAGGACAGTATCCAGTTACGAGGATTTATGACATTAGAGTTGTTGAGAAGGTGAAGGAGAAGTGATTCTGCAGTTCATCTTAGGCATGCTGTTTGTTTTCGCTTATATTGTGGCAATTTACACAGTCCTGACCGAGAAGAGCATTAAAAGGGCTGTTGCTTTAGTTCCAGCTGTATTTCTGCTGATATTTCTAGGAAGTGAAGCGGGAGAAAGGTTTGTTAATTCAAGCAATTCACTCATAGCATGGCTTCTCGGCATATTTGTGGGATATCTTCTCATTGTAAAGTTCTTCCGCAAAAAGCTTGATTCTATGCCAGCTGAGATGACTGGTGAAGGAGTTGCCGCTTACATAATCTTCGGACCGATAGTTATGCTGATCTTTATGGTAGTAGCTTTGTTGATTCTCTAATTTTTATTTATCACTCTCTACAGTATCCTAACAGATAGTACTCCAGAATCTTGAGAAGCTCCTTTATAATAAAATATCCTCCGATTGCAAAGAAGAACGTTAAAAGAGGAACCTTCTTTGTTAAATAGGTTATGGCAAATGCTATAGGCGACCAAACAAGAAGCGGTTGGAATTCCATAAGGATCCGTGATTTTTTGGAATTTTGGCTTAAAATGAGCTTTTTTAGTGTCGCTTCATCATGAACTAAGTAAGCGTCTTGCTTTGAAATTCCTTCTTTAGTTAAGGGCTTTTCGCTGATTACGAGTAGATTCCCATTGTTCTCGAATTTCATCAAATAAACATACTTCTCGCTGATTGCTGATGCGAGAAGAGAATCAACTTTAAGCTCTGCATCGTAGGAGTCCTCGTAAAATTCAATGAACTTAATGCTTCTCAGCTTCAACCCTTCTTTAATTTTCTCTTTCTCAAATTTTAGCTTCCAAATTCTCAGGTGATATCTTGGGCTGATGAGCTTCCCAAACAGCATAACAACTGATACACATTAAAAATTTTAAACTTTGTGTTGTATTATTGCAGGAAAATATTCATAAACTTCTGTGATAAGCATCAAGAGATGAAGCTCAACAGCGAAGCGAGAGCAATCTACAAAAGTATTCGTGAAGAGATAAAGAGAAGAATCCAGCTTAAGGAGAGCCTAGCGTATCTTGACGAGTTTGAACCAACGAATGATAAAAATGAGGTTCTAAGGAGACAGGCTTATTTTAAAGAGAACCTTCCAAAAATCGTGCCAGAACTGAAGGAAATATTGGCCAAAATCAAACCAATTCGTTTTAAAAAGGATTTTCTGCACGATAGGCTTTTAGTTGTTGATGAAAGTGAGATTGAAAAAGCCCAAGCTTTGGGAGTGTGTGAGGTCTCAACAGAGCCTTTGGAGGGGTATGATTTAATTTTAAGCACCATAGGGATTGGAATTGACGTCGAGCTGAGCATAAGTGAAATCGCTCCCGAGCTCTATATCATGCCTCTTTGGGAAAATCGGGAGACCTTGAAAGCTTTGGTTCAAATTGGTAATATCCTTGAAGAGAAGAGCGTTGCTGAGCCAATTTTAGAAAAATTAAAAGAATTAGAAGAAGTTATGAAGCGGAGGGAATTACTCGACAATCTTGATGAGCTAATAGCAGAGGAAGAGAGAAAACTGAATGAGAAGATAGCAGAGAAACTTGAGAAGTTCAGCCTAACTTTGACTGGTAAAGAATTATTGGAGTTCTTAAAAGATCTTAGGGAAGGAAACTATGAGGCAATATTTAAGCATTTCAGTGAAATTGAGAGCGAAATCCTTGAGGAAATAAATGAAGCGGAGAAAAGGCTCAGTGAAAAGCTAAACTTTACTGTCGAGCTGTTTTCACGAGAAAACCTCTATCCTGTGGAAGTATCTCCAGAGAGCATTGAGGCTTTACGTCGGGAACTGGAAAGGGAACTCAAGGTAGAGATGTATTTGAAGAGCCGGGAAATTCTTGATGAAATAAAGCACCTCATACCAAAGCTTAGAGAGGAGATAAACAGAGCATATGAGCTGGAATTTTTAAGGGCAGTGAAAGAATTTACAGAAGGATTTGCATTCCCAGAGCTGATTGAATGGGGAATCGGATTCATAAATGGGAGACATCTGTTCATTAAAAATCCTCAGCCTGTTAGCTATGTTGTTGGGAAAGTCCCAATAGAGTTTGATGGTGTAAATGGTGAGAGGGTTGTTATTTTGACAGGTGCAAACAGCGGTGGGAAGACTTCGCTGCTTGAGCTTATCTCTCAAATAGTAATTTTGACTCATATGGGCTTTCCAGTTAATGCCGAGAAAGCTTGGGTCGAGGTTTTAGACGAGCTTTTCTTCTTCAAACGGAAGCGGTCTATTTACGGTGCGGGAGCTTTTGAAACAGCCTTAAAGAGCTTTGTGAGAGCACTGACAAGTGATGGGAGAAAGCTGATTTTGATTGACGAGTTTGAAGCAATAACTGAGCCAGGCGCTGCTGTCAAGATAATAGCAGAGCTCTTGAAGATTGCTTATGAAAAAGGATTTTACGTCATCATTGTCTCTCATTTAGGAGAAGACTTGAAGAAAGAACTGCCGTTTGCGAGAGTTGATGGGATCGAAGCTCAAGGCTTAGATGAAAACCTTAACTTAATTGTTGACAGACAGCCAAAGTTTGGGGTTTTAGGTAAAAGCACCCCAGAGCTGATTGTTGAAAAGCTTTACCGCACCAAGAGGGGAAAAGAGAAGGAGATTTTTGAGAGGGTGTGGAAAGCGTTCACTTAATCCACTTTCTCTCTCTTACATACCTACCTCTGCTCTCAATCTCCTCTATCTTCTCTTTCAGCTCTTGGGCTTTCTCTTTCCCCCTAACTTCTCCATAACCCTCAAGAACAGCCTCAAAACCTTTTTCAAACCACTTATAGTGGGTGCTTTCCATAGCTCTCTTTAGGAGATGTAAATCAACCCCTTGAGCTTCAACTGTGTTATCAAACTCTGCCAGTCCAAAATCTATGAAGTAAATTTTTCCCTCTCTTAAAATCATGTTGGATGTCGTCAAATCTCCGTGAATAATACCCGCTTCATGCAGTTTCCCAATTTGCCTTCCAATTTCGCGGCAAAGTTTTAAACGTTCTTCTATTGGGATTTTTTCCAGATACTCTTTCAAACGCTCTCCTTCGATGAATTCCATAACAATTTTCATATCCTTCAAATCAACTTCATAGACATAGGGAACATTAACCCCAAACTCTTTAGCTCTGTGCAGAATTCTTGCTTCTCTAACAGTTCTTTCTTTCCTCAGTTTCTGGTCAATCTCCTTTATCCTGTACCGCTTTGAAATACGGTGCTTTATGATTACTTTTTCCTCATTAAATGGGAAATAAAGCTCCTCAAATTTAGCTAAATAAATTTTTGCCTCTGCTCCCTGCTTTATCAATTCCATCAACACCACCTGCTTAATCTGTAACCAGTTTGAAATCCTCAATGAATTTTTTGTACTCTTTTATTGTCGCTCTTATTGTTATTATATCCTCGATTTTTACTATGAGCACTCCCACATCACCTTTTATGACAAACCTTGCAGTGTTAACATCGTTTTCTTCCAGCTTTTGAATAGCATATCTAAGCTTATCTTCACTGCTTTTCAGCATATCATCTACAAGTGATGCGCGATTTTCAACATCAATATCAACTAAGCCATACTGAATAATTTTCTCAAACATCTTTATGATGCCTTCTTTTCCACATGTTATTCCATATATTTCTACTTTGTCCATATCCTAATCGCCTCTTTTAGTTTGAGTCGTTGTGCTTAAATAACTTATCTACTTTCGTTGGTTTCTAATTTCTTAATAAATTGTCTATTGGGTTTAATTTTTCTATCTTTCTTAGCAATTTAACAAAAATTTCAATTAAAATTTGAATTTTTGAACAAAAACCTTTTATAGAACACTAACGTATGGAGAGCGTATTGGAATCTTTAGGAGGAATGTGAAAATGGCACAATTAGTTGGACAAGGCGGGCAACCAATAGTTATTCTCCCTGAGGGAACCCAGAGGTACATTGGTAGGGATGCTCAGAGATTGAATATTTTGGCTGCTAGGATTGTTGCTGAGACTGTTAGGACCACTTTGGGGCCAAAGGGAATGGATAAAATGCTTGTTGACAGCTTGGGGGACATCGTTATCACAAACGACGGTGCAACTATTTTGGACAAAATTGATCTTCAGCACCCAGCTGCAAAGATGATGGTTGAAGTTGCTAAGACCCAAGATGAAGAAGCTGGTGATGGAACTACCACCGCTGTTGTTATCGCTGGTGAGCTTTTAAGGAAGGCTGAGGAGTTAATTGACCAGAACATTCACCCATCGATAATTGTTAAAGGTTACACTTTAGCTGTTGAAAAAGCCCAAGAGATACTTGAGGATATTGCTATAAAAGTTGATCCAGAGGATGAGGAAACTCTCATAAAGATAGCAAAAACAGCAATCACTGGTAAGAGCGCTGAATCTCACAGAGAACACTTGGCTAAGTTGGCTGTTGAGGCAGTTAAGCAAGTTGCAGAGAAAAAGGATGGCAAGTTTGAGGTTGACATTGACAACATTAAAATTGAGAAGAAAGAAGGAGAGAGCGTTGAAGAGAGTCAGCTTATCAGAGGTGTTGTAATAGACAAAGAGAGAGTTCACCCAAGGATGCCAAAGAGAGTTGAAAATGCAAAAATAGCTCTTATCAGTGATGCTCTCGAAATTAAGAAGACTGAAACTGATGCAAAGATCAACATCACTGCCCCAGACCAGCTTTATGCGTTTCTTGAGCAAGAGGAAAAGATGATTAAGGACATGGTTGATCAGATTGTTGCTACTGGTGCAAATGTTGTGTTTGTTCAGAAAGGTATTGACGACTTGGCACAGCACTACTTAGCCAAGGCTGGAATCTTGGCAGTAAGAAGAGTCAAGAAGAGCGACATGGAGAAGTTAGCAAAAGCAACAGGAGCAAAGATAGTAACAAATGTAAAAGACTTAACTTCAGAAGATCTGGGTTATGCAGAGCTCGTTGAAGAGCGCAAGATTGCTGGAGAGAGCATGATATTTGTTGAAGGCTGCAGGAATCCAAAGGCAGTAACAATCCTCATCAGAGGTGGAACAGAGCACGTCATTGATGAAGTCGAGAGAGCCCTTGAGGATGCCATTAAAGTCGTCAAGGATGTTATGGAAGACGGTGCAATTCTCCCAGGAGGAGGCGCAACTGAGATTGAACTTTCTATCAGGCTTGATGAGTACGGAAAGCAAGTTGGAGGCAAAGAAGCTTTAGCAATTGAAGCATTCTCAGAAGCACTTAAGATAATCCCCAAGACATTAGCAGAGAACGCTGGACTTGACACAATTGATATGCTTGTTAAGGTCATCAGCGAGCACAAGACTAAGGGCAAGGCAATAGGAATTGATGTCTTCGCAGGAGAGCCAGCTGACATGTTCGAGAGGGGTGTTATTGAGCCAATAAGAGTCAAGAAGCAAGCAATCAAGAGCGCAAGCGAAGCAGCAATCATGATCCTCAGAATCGATGACGTCATAGCTGCAAAGAGAGTTAAGAGCGAAGGTTCTGGACAGGGAATGGAAGGCATGGGCGAAATGGGCGGCATGAACATGATGGGTTGACCTCTCTTTGCTACTTTTCTACTTTATCTGTACTATACTTTATTAGCTCTGATAATGAGTCAAATTTCTTTAATGTGCACCATTTTAGAAACAGTTAAAAGTATGTTGCCCGCCCGTAACCCCCGCCTTCATTGAAGCCAGAAAACGGCATTCTCAAGCGGGTTAACCCAGGCGGGCAGAATTGTGCTCGGTCAGGGTTACCCACGGTCATTGTGCTCCGTAACGCGGAAGGCTCTCCCGTGGGGACCTCGCTATGACCGAGCTGTTGCCCCTGCATCGCCCCCGGCTTCACTTTTCAACCGGGTCCTCGCGCAGGGGCATCATAATATTGGATACATCAGCTTATAAGTTCTTGGTTTAGTTAGCAGTAGTATCATTAGCTCAGTAACTTGGTTAGCAACGCCCAGTTCTTATCGCCAAGAGCTGCTTTCTCGGCAACCAAGATTAAGGTGCCTTTGTTGACTAAAACAAAGTCTCTTATCTTGGTAAGGAATTTCATAACTGTTGATAAGTCGTTGTAGACAAGCAGATACTCAAGACAGTCAATAATTATGATTCCAGTGGTATTGGTATCGGCAGCAGTTTTTAGATATCTATAGGCAAGTTCTGTTATTTTTGCTAAGTCTGTTGGGGATACTGCATTTTGTACCCCATCTTTGAGGGCAGTAGTAACGAAGAAGTACTCCCACTCTTCTGGGACATCTGAGATGTCTCTTAGAAATGCCAATGCAGGCATCTCTTTCAGTTTCTCTTTCAGTTCTGTATACTCTTTCTGGTCTATGATCAAGACTCCAGGTTTGAGGTCTATTTTCTTTTCTTTTGCGTCTTTTGCTATTGCATATAGTTTGGTAAAGCGGGGAGATGAAACTAATCGTATCATGGTGGTTGTCAGCAAAATGATTAGGACAGTCGAAGCTGTAAGTCCAATTGGTGCGTACCATTCTTTAAGTGCAAAGAATGGGAAAGGCAATAGGTGAAGTCCAAAGAGAACAAATCCATAATAGAGGTATTTGGCACTCTTTTCGTAGATACTGGCTAGGTTCCTCATGAAAATTCCCGCAAAGATCAAAAATATAGCTGCAATAAACCACGAGCCTCCAACAATGAATGTCCAATCATTAACTCCCCCATACCCCCTTAAAAGTACAATATAAACAACAAACAAAGGCGGAAGTATCGTGGCTTTCCTCATTTGTTTGAGGGTTATAGATTCTTTCTCTTCCTCAAGGAAAACTAGTATTCCATAAGTAACTAATGCTCCAAAAAGAGCAATAAAGAACGAATTCAGCTCGTACATCTTAAAACCCATAGATAGTATTGTTAGGAAATCTGAGAGCCATGCAAATGAGAAAATAAAGGCAGATTTTCTTTTAGTTCTTAGATATGCTCGGAAAACAAGGATAGCTGCCAATAAATCCAATGAGAGAACTAAAAAAATTTCAAAAGCAATGAATATTGAATATCCCAACATGTTACTCCCTCCTCCTTGGGTTGGCAAACCCATCCCATTTAAACGGCTTTATAGGGCGGACTCGTTTTATAGTTTCATTCTCTAGTTTTACTATTAATATTTCTGGTCTAGCAATGATAATACCAGTTAATCCTCTTTCACCATACTCTGCCATTCTATATTTGCCATTTTCGGGTACTAATGGCAGAATGAGTGTAAATGGATAGTTGGGATAATAACGGATATCTTTACCGTTGTACACCCCTATCGCATCTCCGAATGCAGAATGTCCATAAAGCGGAATAAATGTTGAGTTCTCAAATTGTTTTTGATACTGTTCGAGTACTTCGGGGGTAGTGCTAGTGCCGCTCAGCATTATCGTTTCCAAGTTTTCTTTAAATGGTTTAAAGAGGTCCAACAGTTGGAGAGCAGTTCTGGCAGTGTTAATTTTATCTTTTTTAAGAACCCTTTGGGTGTATTTTACTAGAGGTTCTAAAAGCTTTAACGCCCCTTGAATTCCTTCCCTTTCAAGAGCTTTTTTTATGCCTTCTGTTTCAGTTCCAATGAAATATAAAATTCCACCATATGACCATATCAGCTCACTCATTTCCTCTTGATACCAGCCGTATGGACCGTGAAGCAATGCTATCATCTGGTGGGCTTCGTTGTAAATCTCATCTAAGTGATAAAGTTTATCGAGAGCTTCTCGTAGATAAAAAACCAGCAGTTTAACGTATTCATAATCCCAGTGGCATAAAGACCTTGGTCCAGTAGTGCCAGAAGACTGATAAAATCTAAGCCTACCTTTATAATTTTTTGGTAAAAAACTAAGCCAGTTCTCTCTGAGCTCATTATCATCAATAAAGAGGTGGAAGTTGAATATTTTTTCAATGACTTCCTCGAGACTTCCATCAAAAATCAATTCCAGATTTATTTTTTTGTCTTTTCTTACTGCATGCCAGTAAGGTGTATTTTCGAAATGAAATTCAAAAATATCCCTTAAGTAGTCTATTATGGTGTCTTCAGTGATATGAAAGGGATCATTGTAAAATTCTTTTACTTCTCCGTATTTCATGAAATCTCTTTTGTTTCACAAGTTTTTAAAAGTTTTGTATTATTTTATTAAAAATTGAAGTATTATCAATTTAGTTCCCAAAGACTTAAATATTTTTTAGAAAGATCTTAGACGGTGGTTTCTATGTCAGAGTTAGTAGTTGGCAAAACTTCCCTAAAGGACTTTGAAGACCTCCGATATACTGCAAAGAAAGCCGTGGAAACAACAAATTTCTGGAAAGAGAAATTTTCTAGGATTGATATTGAAAATTTAACACCAGAGACCTTGGTTTCAAAGCTAGACAGCTTGTATATAACTCCAAAAGATTTGTACAATACAGAAAAAGTATGGCCAAGCTACATAAAGAACTGCGACATATTCTACACAATTGTTAGAACAAGCGGAACGACAGGCCAGCCAAAAAGAATCCCTTATACTCTTGATGACAAAAAGAGGGTCGCGAGGCAATTTATCCCATGGGTTAATAAGTATTTGGAAAAAGGAGATAAAATAGCTTCATTCTTCCCTCCATTGCCTTCAGCTTCGGGAATTATGGGATATGGTGGGCTTGAAGAGCTGGGAGTTAAAGCGGTTTACTATCAGGTACCAATCCAGTTTATAAGGATGCCCGATATTTTAATTAGCGAGTTGAGACATATTCGACCTACTGTACTCTTTTCTCTAACGACAACTGCGTTCTTACTTGGGCTAAAACTTCCCGATGACATCAAGGAAGATTTAAGAGTAATACTAGTGGGCGGTGAGACACTAACTGAAGAGCTGGCAAAGGCGACACTCGAAAACTTCCCCAATGCAATAATAATAGATACCTTTGGAACTTCTGAAGATGGTGCTGTGGGTTATAGAGTAATAACAAAAACCAAAACCACAAAATTCTCCTTCCCTGAGTCAATAATAACGCTAAAGAGCATAGAGGATGAGGAGTATAAAGAATATCACAAAGTGTACATAACAAAAGTAATGAAAGAGGGTGAGCTTACTGGACTGCCACTGTTTAATTATGATATAGGGGACTTAGCAAGGGTGGAAGATGGAGAAATAAGGAGCATTATCAGAGTTAAGGATGCAATAAGCCTAGCTGGAGCTACATTATATCTGGATCAAATCATAAGCATTGTCCACAGATATCCATTCTTGGTTGACTTTGTAATCCTCTACTACCCGCTCTCACCCAGTAATCCAAAGCCAAAGGCAATCATAAGGGTTGGATATATAGGAGAGAAGCCCGCAGGGATTGAAGACGAGATTAGGAGCTTAATCTATGAGGGCAACAATCCAGTAAGATATGAAGTTGAGGAGTCCAAGCAAGCAGAACTTATAATTGAAGCAGTGCCAGCAGAAAAAGTTAGAGAAGGGCTTCCACAAAAGCCTGGAAAAACTAAGAGAATTTTCATAGTTGGAAAGGACATTTGATATTTTGACTTTTTTCTTTTCTTGGATAATTAATTTCTTATTGGGACAATAGTCAGGCAAGACAAATTGTCAAATTGCCAAAATCTATTTAAAAGCCCTTTCTGAAATTCTTTCAGGTGAGGGAAGTGGATGGAAAAATTATACATGATCCCATTCATGGGAGCATGAAGATTAGAGGAGTCATTCTGGATTTAGTGAAGACTCCGGAGTTTCAAAGACTTAGGAGCATAAGGCAGCTTGGATTGGCATATCTTGTGTATCCGGGAGCAAATCACTCACGTTTTGAACATTCTCTTGGAGCTTACAATATAGCGAGCAGACTAGCTCAAGAGGTTGAGCTTAGCGAGGATGAGAAAACTTTACTCGAAATGGGAGCTTTGCTTCATGATATAGGACACGGACCGTTTTCCCACACATTTGAGCAGATTTACAAGCACTACGTCAAAGAATATGATCATATGCGCCTCGGTCAGAACATAATCCTCGGAAAAATAGATATCATTGATGGAGAAATAGACAGCAGGGAGTTTATTCCAGAAATAATTGAGAGTTATGGTTATTCACCAAAAGAAGTTGCTGACTTGATTTTAGGCAAATACGAGAAGCGCTATTTAGGTCAAATGCTCCATGGAGATGTTGATGTTGACCAGATTGACTATCTCATGAGAGATGCTCACTATACTGGTGTTGCTCATGGGATAATTGACATTGAGAGGCTTTTAAAAGTTCTAAAAATCTATGATGGGCAGCTCGTGGTGGATGAAAAAGGAATTGAGGCAGTAGAGGGAATGATGGTTGCCAGGGCTTTGATGTATTCGAGAGTTTACTTCCACCATACAGTTAAAATTGCCGAAGGAATGCTGACGAGAGCTTTAGAGTTTGCTCTCGAAGAAGGCCATCTTTGGGACTTCTGGAAAATGACTGACTGCAGAGTTTTTGTGGAGCTTGAAGACCTTGAAGGCTATCCAAGCGAGATCGTGAAGCGCATTAAGTACAGGGACATATACAAAGCAGCTGTATTAGCAAGTGCAGATGAGCTCTCTGCGGAGGAGAAGAAAGAATTGCTGAGTGCATACAGAAACGTCAAGAGGAGACAAGAAATCGAAAGAAACCTAGCTGATGCTGTTGGAGCTAAGGAAGGGGAAGTAATTCTTGAATTCTCAATTGCAGACCTAATGCTCAGCGAACCTAGATTGAAAGCCACGGAAATCAATGTATTGCTCCACACTGGAGAACTGCAACCCCTTACAAAAGTAACTCCCCTGGCAAACGCATTGAAGAGAAGACAAACTCCAAGATGGGCTGTGCTTATTGCTTCACCGGTAAAATATGTGGATAAAGTTAAGGAAGTTTGGAAAAAAGTAATTTTCAGCTGAAGACTCTCTTCTTTATCTCTTTCTTCAGTTCTTCAATCATCTCAATTAGCTCATCGGCATCTTTAATTTCTCTTAAGGTCTCTTTTGGGATTAGAGGGACTTCTCCAACAACTTCCATCTTTGTTTTCTCTAAGATGAACACTCCATCGCTCTGTATTATTTTGCTAACTTCATTTACCATCTGCGCTCTCTTTACAGTGGTCTTGGTTTTCTTTTGATCTATCCCTGTTAAAATCTTAAACTCATCCTCTTTTGAAATTGCATTGAATGGAGCCTTTTTAATTTTAACAACCCCCATTCCAAGAGCCTTCAAGCGCTCGAAAATTTCCCGTTCAAGCTCGTTCTCTGGCTTTACATCGAGATTAGCCTCAACTTTTGCGTGCAGAATATCAATAGGCTTAGCCAGAGGCTCGTTGAATATCTCTTCTAATCTGAGAGCAACATCTAAGCTGACGGCTTGTTCTCCTCTTTCATAATTTTGCAGGCTTTTTCTTGAAACCCCTAGCAGCTCAGCAAGCTCACCAATGCTGTAGCCATACTTTTCTCTTAAATATCGAAGATATTCGCCGTTTATTTTGACATAAAAGCCCCCTCTCTCGGCGAAAATTGCTGGTAGTTCATTTTCAACTATCACATCGTAGAGGGTTTGTGGGTTTAATGCATAGATTCCAAAGCGCTCGTAAACTACTCCTTCCTCGAGCTCATCGTTTTTAGTCTTAAGCCCAACTATCAGCGGTGAAGCTTGGAAAAACTTAGCTAAACGCTTTAAATCTTCAGCTTGTTCCTTTGTGAGCGTGTCAATGTTCTGTAAAACTTTGATGAAGAGCAATAGGAATAACCTACTCGCCACTAAGTCGAAGCATGCACCTTTAAATTCCATTCTCGCTGTCCTAAATCCCGTGCCTCGCAAGATGCTTTCAACAACTCTAATCAGTCTCTCTTTCCCCATCATCATTTATAAATAGGAGAACGAAACTTAAAAATTTAAGGTGTATGCCATGCAGAGACCTATAATCTTAACCGGGAAAAGGGTTTCTCTTGGTGTTCTTTTGAGGGAAGACATCCCAAAGGTTTGGCTGTGGTACAACGACAGAGAGGTTCGGAGGTATTTATCTTCACCAGACGCTGTGTTCTATTTTGAGGATGAAATGGAGTGGTACGAGAGTGTTCGGAGAGAGAAGGAGAGGCACAGGATTTTTGCTGTCATTGAAAATAAGAGCGACTCTCTCGTTGGGCTGATTGGGGTCCATAAGATTGATCACAAGAATGGGCATGCGGAGATAGGATACTTTTTGAGCAAGGAATATTGGGGAAAGGGATATGCAACGGAGGCTGTGAAATTAATCTTGGAATACTGCTTCAAATGGCTTAATTTAAGGAAAGTTTATGCAAGAGTTTATGAATACAATGTCGCTTCACAAAAAGTTCTCGAAAAGAACGGCTTTAAGCTTGTGGGAAGGCTAAGAAAGCACGTTCACATTCCAGAGGAAGGCTTTGCGGATGTTTTATTTTACGAGCTGTTTAAGAATGAATGGGAAAGCTTTTAACATCCCTTTTCTTTTCTACGCTTTGATGATGCTTCACATAGGAATTGACGATACTGACTCACCAAATGGCATGTGCACAACTTATCTTGGAGCTTTGCTCTATAGAGAAATCTCAAGGTTAGCGGAGCCTTTAGATTTGCCGAAGCTGATTAGGCTGAATCCTAACGTTCCCTATAAGACGAGGGGGAATGGTGCAGTTGCAATGAGCTTTGAAGCTAATGAAGAAGATGTTCCAAAAATTAAGAGACTTGTCCTCGAGATGGTTGAAAAATTGGCTGATTTAACTCATGAGAACACGAATCCAGGTGTGGTGTTCTTAGAAGGTGAAGTTCCTGAAGAACTCACTAACTTCACGTACAAAGCTATTTGGGAACACGTAAGTATTGAAGAGGCAGAGAACGTCGCTAAAGATGTTAATGCTGAAATTCACAAGTTCAAGTGTGGGAGGGGAATTGTTGGCGCTTTAGCTGCCATTGGGCATCCTTTAAATGTCTTCACCTATGAGCTTTTAGCTTACCGTAAAAGAGAGCTTTGGGGAACTCCGAGAAAAGTTAATGGAGAGAGCGTTTTCGAGATGGATAAAAAGTTCTACCCGTTCACCTACGACAACGTTGATTGGGAAAAGCGCTCTGTTTTGATAACACCTCACGGTAAAGATCCAGTTTTAGTTGGAATTAGGGGGATTGATGAGAATAAAGTTTTGTTGGCATTTGAGAGTCTAGTTTTTGAAGAGCCCATTGAATTCTATCAAATCTTCAAAACAAATCAGAACACTGACGACCATTTGAGGTTTAAGCGCATTAAGGACTTGAAAAATTATGACAGCGTGATGATTAGAGCCAAGGTTGTAAGGAGCTATTGGGAAAAGGGGAGGCATGTTTTCATCAAGGTGAGCGATGGGACTGGAGAATTGAGGGTTGCAGCATACGAGCCGACTAAGGGATTTAGGAGATACGTGAGAATGCTGATTGAAGGGGACGAGATTATAGCGGCTGGAGGAGTCAAGGAGTTTGAAGGTGAGCTAACGCTCAACTTGGAGAAGTTTTATCCAGTAAAGTTAGCAAAGAAAATAGAGTATAGAAAGCCCAAGTGTCCAAAATGTGGCGGAACGATGAAGAGCAAGGGAGATTACTTGAAGTGCAAAAAGTGCGGTTATAAAATGCCAAAGCAATTGATTCCGGTTGAAGTGCCAAGAAAGCTAGAGAAGAAAATCTATGAGGTACCGCCAGATGCAAGGAGGCATTTATCGAGGCCTTTAGTGTTACCGCTTGGGGAGGAAAAGATTTTGGAAGGTATTAATCTGTAAAAATAAGTGAAGTAGAGATTCAACAATTTTGCCAAATCTCCGATCTTTGGGATAAGAGGAAGCTCCTTATGGATAGTACTCTTGGTCTTTCCTCCTTTGACATCAGCCACCCTTCAATCTCTTTAGCGGCTCTAATCCCTTCTCTTATTGCTGCTCCAATGTTTCTTGGTGCAAGAACATCCCCAGCCAAAAATATTCCTGCATCTCTCAAAATTTTCTCATTTGCACATATCAGCGCTTTTATTGGAGGTGTTGGGAGCTGTCCTAGAGCATATACAAAGATGTCCGCACTTAGCTTGAAGGTGTCGTCTGTTGGAATTACTTTCCCATTCACTATCTTAGTTTTAACAAATTCCACCTCTTTAACTCCAGTTTCTCCGAGAATTCTTGCTGGAGTAGCAAACTCTATGAAACTAACTCCCTCGTTGATTAACCTCTTTATTTCAGCTTTTGCATAGCTGTTCTCAAGTCCTCTGCGGTAGATCATTGTCACCTTTTTAGCCCCCAGACTTTTCGCCTCTAAGGCAACATCAACTGCTGTATAACCTGCTCCAACTATCACAACATCTTTACCTCTTATCTCTGGAACTTCATCCCAAGGGATGTAACCTATTCTTGCGAGTTTTATCTTGTAGAGTAGCGTTAGAGCATCCCACACCCCCTCAAGCTCAATGCCCTCAATTTTGAGTTTCCTTGGTCTCCAGGCTCCTGTTGCTATTAAGACAGCATCAAAATCTTCCAGCAGTTCTTCCAAATAAATAACTCTCTCAACGAACTCATCACCAATATCTCTCAAATTATCATAAACAACCTTAGTTTTGAAGTTGAACTTTATCCCAAGTCTCTCCAAATCTTTAACACCCTCTCTCACAGTCTCTATTGGAATTCTTGATTCTGGAATCCCGAATGCAATCATGCCTCCTCCTTCTGGCATCTTGTCAAAGACTTCCACCTGATAGCCCCTGCAAGCTAAGTAGCCAGCAGCGGAAAGGCCAGCTGGTCCCGCCCCAATAATTGCAACCCTACCTTCTTTTGGTTCTTCCATTTCCTTGCAGATGTAAAATCTCATGGTATCACCTCCAGAAAGCAGTACCTTAATACCCTAAAATGTCCCATAATGCCCAGCTATGTGGGAAAATTTAGCATTTTTCGAAAGGAATTTGGATTTTATCCAAAAATTACCCAAAATTGAACCATTATTTTTGACAAAATGTAATATATTCTCGATTTTAACGTAAAAATGACGAAATACATCGGGTTAGATTGATACATTAGTGAACAGAAAATAGAAGGCGTCAAAATATGCTCCCATGTTTTAAGATGTCCTTTTATAATCAAAATTGTCCATCATATCTTTCTTTTGAGGTTTCCTTAGCATTGTATCCTCGATCAGCGGGAAAAAGTAGAGGGTGCTTACTAGCCCTAAATAGTGAATAAATATGTCCACTATTCCTGAGCTACCTACCAATTCTTTTGGGAATGCCATCCAGATTCCCGCAACCACAACAACGAACACAGTTATGATCACGGCTAAGGCCTTTAGCTTTTGGGATTTTTCCTTTTTCGATTCTCTGAATGCTATTAAGATGAAATAGGTAATCGCTAGGATACCCATAAAAAGTAGAGGAGCACCAATTATGGAAAATCCATAAGTTAACGCTATCAAACCCCCAGCAATGAGTGTAAAGAATTTTGAGAAGTTTGTAGGGGATATGTTGAACTCAAGTTTCCTCTTTAAGATGTTTGCCGAAAAGTAGGGGACTGCACCTATTAAAGCTGAGTCTATTCCAGAAAAGCCCATGTTATAGCTTAAGTTAAGTCGTCTCATCATAAATAGATCTAAAAGAGCTATGACTGGAGGAAGAAGTATAAAGACAAAGACGAGTAATCTCCTATAAGAATCAAGACTGTTGCCGAATTCCGCCAAGAAGTAGAGTAGCGGAAAGATTACAGCAAATGTTATGAGATTGCTGAGGAGATGAGGAAAGTTCTCGTGGACAAAGTGCATCGTGTATAAGCGAAGCCAATCAGCAGGATTTGAGAAGGAGAAGCCCTGATAGTTGAGAGCGAGCTTTTCTTGGAGTGATGGTGGAGCTAGGTAGAGAACCACCATTATGATAGTTATTAATGTAAAAAGCATTACAAAGTAGAGCCTTTCTTTAGTCAGCTTAGGCATAGATTAACTTTTGGCATAAATGATTTATAAGAGTTTGGAGAAGACTGCCAAAATATTTCCCAAGTTTACAACCTTTAAACAAACTGTTCACAAAATGTAAAACAAAAGAGAAAATCTCAAACCTCCCATTCGTGAATCAGCTCTCCCTCTGCAAATACATGCGTTGGATAGTTCTCCATGTGGAACGGATCACCGCTCCAAACGACGAGCGAAGCCCATTTGCCCTTCTCAATGCTTCCTAAAATGTCATTTACTCCAAGAATCTTGGCGTTGTTGTATGTTATGATCTTTATTGCCTCTTCCTTGCTCATTCCTAAGCGTATGAAGTGCCTAAGCTGGAGATAGAGGTTTGCTTGGAGCGTTATCGGGTGGTCGCTCATAAGTCCAAAGAGGGGCTTCACTTCAATGAGGTATTTAGCGTTCTTCCAGTCTTCATGCTTCAGCTCAACCTTGTATGGCAAAGCATCAAATGGACCATAAACTACTGGAACTCCCTCTTTCTTAATCTTCTCAAATGTCTCTTTGCTGTGAACGTCTGCAGCATGCTCGATGGTTATTTTAAGCCCGAACTTGCGCTTTATCATGAGCAACGCTGCGATATCATCCTCTTTATGCACGTGGACTCTCAGCGCCTCTTCCCCTTTTAAAACTGGAATTAATGCTTCGACAGTTGGCTCAATTTCCTCTGGCTCTTTCTTACCTTTTTCAAGCAAGGCAATTGTCTTCTGTGTCTTTATAAGCCAATTCAAGAGAATTCCAATTGCTCCCATCCTTGTGCTTGGCCTTGTTCCTTTCCACTCTTTAGTTGACCTTGGATTGTATCCAAAAGCTGCTTTAACGCCGACATACTTCATGAAGGCATCTTCAATGTCCCTTCCATAGTTTTTAATTAGAACAGCCCTTCCTCCGATAATATTTCCGCTTCCTGGTAGAACTGAAGAATACAGAACCCCAAACTCAATTGAGTGTTTGAAAGCTTTGTCATCCATGTAGATTGAATACAAAGCGTCAACTAAAGGCAGAACTGAATCCATTTGTTCATTTGCTTCTCCCTCTTGATATGGTTCACCATAGCGCTCCATTCCAATGTGTGAGTGCCCGTCAATGAATGCCGGCGTCACAACTCCTTCCGCTATTATTTCAGCATCTTTGGGCTTCTCTTTTGTGATTTTCTTAATTTCTTTGTCAAAAACAATGTAGACGTTCTTTTTGACATTGCCTAATCCATCGTACAAAAGAGTTGCCTTCACTGCTTTCATAGCGACCACCAAATAAATTCCATAAGAGCGCTTAAATGCTTGTCGATGACTTAATTACAGAATTAAACAATTGTCGAATTCTGCAATTAATGTAAAGCAAGGAAAAATTAGTTTTGCTGTTAAAGATGGGGTGAAGCTCTATCACTAAGACTCTGGAAGAAAGCACTGCAGAAGTCCAAAAAAAGATGCACAAAAAATGAAGTTAAAAGCAGCAAATATTTTTGATCAAACTTTGCACAGCAAAGTTTGTTAGAAGTACATGCCCATCTCCTCTGCAATTTTCCTAAGTCTCTCAATCCTCTTCTGTGTCGGTGGGTGTGTTGAGAATAACTCTGCAAAGTCCACTCCTCTGAACGGGTTTACGATGAACATGTGGGCTGTTGCTGGATTGCCCTCTTTTAAAGGTCTTCTCGAGACGTAATACTCAATCTTCTCTAGTGCTCTCGCTAATGCCCATGGTTTACCGCTTATCTTTGCTCCAGTTTCATCTGCTAGATATTCCCTTGCTCTGCTTATTGCCATCTGAATCATCATTGCGGCTATTGGGGCAAGAATTATGAGGAGTACAGCACCTAAAACGCTTCCAGCATCTCTGTCTCTGTCCCTTCCTCCAAATCCTCCAAGCCAGAACATCCAGCTAGCCCATCTAGCAACCATGATGATTGCCCCAGCCAAAACTGCCGCCAGAGTTTGAATAAGAATGTCTCTGTTCTTTATGTGGCTTATTTCGTGGGCTAATACCCCTTCAAGCTCATCTCTGTCCAAGATTCTAAGCAAGCCTTGGGTTACTGCAACAACTGCGTGCTTTGGATCTCTTCCCGTTGCAAACGCATTTGGCACATCGGTCGGGACTATGGCTATCTTTGGAGTTGGAATCCCAGCTTCCCTTGCAAGTCCCTCAACTATGCGGTAAAGCTCTGGGGCTTCCATTTCATCCACTATTCTAGCTCTGTACCAAGTAAGGACAATTTTATCACTGTACCAGTAGCTGAAGAAGTTCATGACCATTGCGAAAATGAATGCAAAGATGAGCCCTGTTTCATTGCCAAGCACATAACCGAGGGCCATAAGCAGTCCAGTGAGGAACGCCATCAACATGCCGGTTCTCAACCATAAGCCAAGCCCCATTTTACTCACCTCCTAAATTTAAGTAAGGCACTATTTCATCATAAACTTGAGTCCAATCTACAATTCCAATCCTCTTTTTAATGCCCTTATTCAAAAGCTCTAGAATTTCTCCAACAACCTGCTCTGGCGTTTTTCCTGTGGTGTCAACTTCAATGATATTTTCATGCTCGTCAATAGCTTCAACTAGGCAGACATCAACTAATTCAGCCTCAACGTTCTCGCTTATCTTTTCTCTGCTGTAGCCCCTTTTCTTCAATCTTTCACCAATGATTTTTGGGTGTAGGCGGATGATAATGACTTGGTCAGCTGGCATGAGATGACTTAGGTGTCCATCAAGAACAACGTTCTTTCCTTTGAGTTCTTTTTCAATGAAATATGCCAGCTCGTCAATTTCAACTTCAAGTTCGTCTCCTTTAATCTCGCCAATTCCATGCTCAATTGCGAACTTCTTGATATCAACGTACTTGTATCCTAGCTTTTCAGCCAAAAGCTTCGCAACTGTCGTTTTTCCAACTCCTGGAGTTCCGCTCACTGCAATTATCATTTTCTCACCTGAAATTAGTTTAACTCCTGGCTTTTTAAAGATATGGTTTGTTTAAGTTGATTGCCGAAATAAACTTAGGTATTAAACGAAAATTTTTTAAGGAGGAGTGGGCTAATAGGTCTCCAGGTGGCTGACATGGAGAACCTGAAGTTAATTCAGAAAAAATTGGAAGTTGTCAGGAAGCAGAAGGAGTTGCTCATGCTCGAAGAGGCTAAGCTCGTTAGGATGCTGTACCAGAGAAAAGCTGGTGTTTCAAAAAAGCTGGCTGTTGTTAAGAGGGAAAAATTTATGGCTTTAGCCCAAGAGGCAAAGCTCTTGAGAATTCTCAAGCAGAATGGCAAAACTCTAGCTATCTAAAGACTTTTTGTTCTTTCAAAATTTAAAGAAAAGTTAAAAGGCTCAGAAGACATTCAGCTTGTCCTCAAGGATCATCTTTTGTATCTTTGTTATGTTAGCTAGCCATTCATCTGCAATCTCATAAGCATCCTTCTCAAAGCTCTCAACCTTGTAGCCCTGCTTTGGAATTATCTGTATGCTCGCAACTAAAGGCTCGTCAATTGGCTTTCCAATCTGGCTGAGAATTCTGACATAAACCTCTTGAACTCCTTCAATCTGCTCGGCGATGTCATTTGCAATCAGCATTGCAAGGAGGTTGTAAATCTTACCAACGTGGCTAACTGGGTTCTTACCGGCAGCGGCTTCCATACTCATGTGTCTGTTCGGTGTAATTAATCCGTTAACTCTGTTACCTCTACCGACTGAACCATCGTCACCAGCTTCAGCTGAGGTTCCAGTAACTGTTATGTAGTAGATGTCCTTTTCTGGGTCGTCAGCGGTGTTTACGTAAATGTTAACTTTTCTGTTTGTGTACTGCTCAACCAGCTCTTTAACAGCATCATAAATTCCCTGCTTAACTTCCATATACTCCTTTGGATTGGCAACTTCGCTATCAACGATAGCAGCAGCAATGGTGAGGTCTATCTCATCTCCCTTCCTGAGACCCATAACCTTGATGTCTTCACCGACAGCTGGCCACTTCTTTTTGAATTCTGGGCTGTTTAAGAGCTTCTCAGTCTCGAGGACGATCCTCTCAGTCTCGCTAAGGGGAGCATATCCAACTCCGAATGAGGTATCGTTAGATAAGGGGATTGGAGTTTCCTTAGCTTTGTTAAAAACGCTCACTAAGTCAACACTTCCCTGTCCAATCCTTGAGTCAATAACAACATGCTCCTCAACATTCAAGTGTCTAACCGCCTTTCTTAGATACTCTTTTGCAGCCTTTATGGCGATCTCGTGAACTGGGAACATCTCTCTATCAATGAACTCGACAGCTCTACCTGAAAGCAGAATATAAATGGGTTTTATGACTTCACCGCCACCAAACCTTGGATAAGCCCTACCGCCTACAACTTCAACTTGGTCAGTGTTATGGTGAAGTATAATACCATACCTTTTGATGTACTCTCTTGAAAGGGCCCTGCTGACTGCCTCTGCTATTCCATCAGCTATGCTGTCTGGGTGTCCAATTCCCTTTCTTTCAACTAATTCAACCTTCTGCATCTCTATTGGGGTCCTAATAAGCTCTTCCACAACTATATTTCTCTTTTTCTCCGCCATGAGCATCACCCGTGAAGTTTTTCATGCATAGCTCTGAAGGTCTGCTTATATATTTTTCGGCATATCTTCGTGCTAAGAATATAACCAGAAGTTATTAAACAGAGAAATCCTTAAAATTCTCGGCAGAGATAAAACTAATGGGCATCCGACCTGCCCGGTGGCCCGACCGCGGGAGCGTCCGGGCAGCGATGAGCGCGAGGGACGATGCCGGGCGGACAGGGCTTGGCCTCCGGGGCCGCTCGAGGAAAGCCGACAACGGCTGACGATGAAGGCGGTGGGATATGCCAAGCCCATACTTTTTAAGCTTTTCCTTCTAACAAGTTTTGGTGGAGACGATGAAAATTGCGGAGATAATAACCAAAATCAGAGAGGTTCTTGATGAGAAAGATGCACTGAGGGAAGAAGCTCTGAAAATAACGAGAGACATTGTCCGTTTGAGTGGGGATGCAATAAAAGCATTGCATAGAGGAGATTTTGCTCTAGCTGAGGAGAGGCTCAATAAAGCCCAAGAATTGGTTAAACATCTTAGAGAGATGCTCAAAAATCACCAAGATTTATATTTTACAGGCTATGTTCAAAATGCTCATCAGGAGTTTGTGGAAGCGACACTTTTTTACCGCTATCTTAAAGGGCAGGAATTTCCTTCCCCGGCAGAGCTTGGAATTCCAGAGGCGGATTATGCCTTGGGCATTGGAGATTTCATTGGTGAGCTGAGGAGATATTTCCTAATTTTGCTCATGAATGGAAACATTGCAAAAGCAGAGGAAGTTTATCACTTCATGGAGACCATCTATGAAGAGCTTATGACCCTCGAGTATCCAAAGGGATTGGTGAACATAAGACAGAAGCAGGATCAGGCTCGCTACATCCTCGAGCGCACACTTGAGGATTTAACAAGAGCAAAGATAAGTAAAGCTTTGGAGAAAAAACTCGAAGAGGCTCTAAAGAGATGAGTAAGCTAGATGTAAACTTCAAAAAGATTGCTGAAGTTCAGAGAAAGCTCAGTCTGAGGATAATTGAAAAACCGTTGGATATTTCAAAAATTAAAACAATCGGTGCCGTTGACGTTTCATATAAAAAAGGCAAAGCAAGGGCAGCTTTTATTTTATGCTCTTTCCCTTCATGTGGGGTTTTAAGAACCAAAGTCGTTGATACTAGCGTTGATTTTCCATACGTTCCAACATTTTTCTTTTTGAGGGAAACAAAGCCAATTCTGCTAGCAGCTAAGGGAGAAAGCTTTGATGTCCTTCTGGTTGAGGGACATGGCAAGGCTCATCCAAGAGGCTATGGTTTAGCATCTCACATTGGTTTGTTACTTAAAAAACCAACGATTGGAGTTGCTAAGAAACCTTTGAGGGGCTATGTAGAGGGCTCTCTTGTAAAAGTGGGAAAAGCTTATGTAAGCGTTGGAAATTTAATTGATTTGAGCTCTGCAGCAAAAATTGTGGAAATGGTAAATGAGAACGGCTACCCGAAGCCGCTTAAAATTGCAGATAAACTTTCAAAAGGTGCTGAAAATGAAAAAGCTTAAATTAATCCTCCAGATTGCAAAAAACGGTGCAATTGGTGAGAAGGCTAGAATTACTCTTAGAGAGCTAGCAAAAGAGCTCGAAGTGTCTCCTCAAACTGTTTTAAGGTGGCTTGATGAGCTTGAAAAAGAAGGGTATATAACGCGCACAGTTGAAGGAAAGAAAACCTGCATCGAGCTGACTGACAAAGCTCTGATGTATCTGGAAGAGCTTTATGAAGAACTCTCAAATGTTCTATATCAAGGAGTGATAATTGGTGAAGTTATTTCGGGGCTTGGAGAGGGGGCATATTATGTAAAACAATATACCCCTTTAATTAAGGAGTATCTTGGATTTGAACCATATCCTGGCACGCTCAATATAAAGATAATCTTCCCGAAGACTATTTTTGATGCATTATGCAATGTTAAGCCAATACTGATTCCAGGCTTTGTTAAGAATGGAAGGACTTTTGGAGATGTTAGGGCTTATAAAGTTAAAATAAACGGAATCGAGGGTGCCATAGTGATACCTTCCAGAACAATACATCCCCCAAAGATTGCTGAAATTATAGCCCCCGTTTACTTAAGGAAGGAGCTTAACTTGAAAGATGGCTCAAGGATAAAGCTGAAGGTGATAAGATGAAGGAAAAGATCATGAGCATATTGGGCTTCGGAGGATTGGGGATGACTTTAAGCTTTTTCTTAATTGTTTTGCTTTACCCATCATACACTGCAATGGAAAAATTGATGCCTATTTACCTTGCTGGAATGCTTCTCGGTTGCATGTTAGGGATTTTCAAAGCTAAACTTAATGCTAGCGGTTATGCATTTATCTTAGGATTTTCAATAACGGCAATGCTTTATTTAATATGGCTTCACTTCCCATTCACAATGGCTTATTCATTTGCATTTTTGGCTTTAGTAGTCTTCGTTATGTGGATTGTTGAGTCAACTAGTACACTGGATATAGCCATTGTCCCATTTGCATACTTTGGAGGGTTTATTCTTGCAAGTCTAGTCTTCAGAAATGTCGAAATGCATAAGATTGAAGGTTCAATAATGAGTATTGTTTTAGTTGGGGTTGCGGGAGCTGGTGTTAGCTTGATCATGAGCCTCTTTAAAGCCTTTATGGAGACTGCCCAAGCATTTAGGAAGAAGATTTAAAAACAAAGAGGGAAACTTAATTTGGTGGTTGAGATGGTAATGAGATTGTCAAAACTTTATGGAAAGCAAATATACAACACCAAAGGATATTACGTTGGCTACGTTGATGAAGTTCTAATTGATATAGACAGAGGCTACGGAAAGGTTTTGGCCCTTGGGCTGCCAGGAGAAAAGGTTGGAATCCCCTATGATAGGGTTACAGCGATTGGCGACATAATACTGGTAAAGGCAAAAGAGGAGTGATTTCAGCTTTCTTTTACTCCTAATGCCTCTAAGAACTTTTCTGTTATTGCTTCTTCTGCCAGTTTAAGCAAGGAGCTTTTGTCCTTTGCCAGCTTAAATATTCCTAAACTAATTCTAGCTCCTCCTGATTGGGCATGACCTCCCCCGCTCCCAATCTCGCCAAAAGCTTCTTTGAGGACCTTTCCAATGTTAATTCTAACGTCTCTAGTCCTTGCGGAAATTTCTATTCTGTCATCAACTATTCCAAACACAAGGACGGTAGTTATACCCTCAAGCCTGAGAAGGAAATCAGCAGATTCTGCTATGGCATCTCTATTTGTTATAAACCCAACGTTTGAAATAACGACGTTTTTGTATATTTTTCTGTTAAGAATAGCCCTAGCGAGGATTTCAGCAGTTTCTGTTGAGATATCTGGATGCTCGATTTTGTCAAGCAACTCGTAGTTCACTTTTTGTGCCAGGAATTCAATAGCTTTTAGGTCAACATGGCTGAGCTTTGAGAACTTCTTGGTGTCAGTATATATGCCATAAAACAGACCAGTGAAGAGTGTTTCATCAAGTGGCAAATTGAGGGCTTTAAAGTATTCCGCTAATATTGATGATGTCGCATTGACCTCTGGCCTTATATCAACGAATGCATCCGGGGGCAGTTTTTCTTTAAGGCTTTGAAGGAGTTGATGATGATCGATAATTATTTGAATCTTTTTGAGATCATCCTCCTCAAGAATCGTGAGGTTTCCATTTGGCTGACAATCAATGAGTGCTATTGCGGAGTGCCTCTTAATCTCATATGAGCCCTTTGAAACCCTTTTCATATCAAAGCCAAGAATGTTCACCAGCGCTCGATTTTCGTGATGAGATATGACTCCTCCATAAACTATCTCAGCTTTAAGTCCAAAGGTTTGGGCTATTGCTTTTAAGGCACTTGCACTTGCCATAGAGTCTGGGTCTGGGTTATCATGCATAACAATCAGTAGAGACTCTTCTTTTTCCTTAAGCTCTTGAAGCTTTTTGGCAAGAAGATTTGCATTCTTCTTTTCTCCGAACATCTCGACCATACTAACAATAACTTCAGAGATTGCTTTCCTTGGAGAGATTGCATAGTCGATTTTAACATCAGTTTCAAACTCTTCTTTAATCTGATTTTCAATATCTTCCTGGGTAATATCATCTGGAAGAAGAGTTAGGATTGGGATCGATTTATTGTTTGAACGAATTACACGGATTGTTTTCTTTATTGTAGGAACGTCCATTGTTGTTATGATCACCAAGTCGGCTTTTTCTATGTGCGCCTTGAGAAGAGTTGCAGTATATGAAAAATCACCGTGAACAACTTGAAAACCGCTTTCGGTCAATGCTCTAGCTCGCAGCTCATCTTTTTCAATGATTGTAACATCAAATTCGCCCTTTAATGCTTCTGCAATAGTTCTTCCAATTGCACCCCCACCAAGGATGATGACTTTCATTTTCCCCACCTTAATACAATAATGTTTAAATATCAACGTAGATGTATTTTAGTAAGAATACCCTTTCACCGATTTTTGTGGAGAGTAGGGATATATATACCTAATGGTGATGGCATATGCAATTACCAAAGATGCAGCCATTTAAAGAAAATGTGGTATCCACAAGCAAGGAGGACTTTATATCCCTCGTTCGTGAAGCACTCTCTAATGGCAGTGGGACGTTCATAAAGATATTCACCAAGGATTCCAGCGAAAAATACTACTTCACAATGCTGACTGACAACTCAAAAATACTCGCTACTTATGGGAAACTTTTAACTGCAAATAGGGATGTAGTTGGAAAGGAAGCTCTCGATGTTCTTCAAAAGCTTCTCTCAAATCCGATGGTTATTGATGTGTATATCCTTGATGAAATAACACTTAAGTTATCTATTGCTGATAACATTGAGATTTATAGCAACACTCCTAAAATTGACATTGATGAGTTCCTTGGAATTCCAAGGAGAGAAGAGCTTTCTGAAGTCCTCGAAAAGGAGAAGCTTCTAGAGCAAGTTCTGGAGAAAGTTAAGAGGGAAGAAATAAAACCTGTGCCTCAAATTGAAAAAATAAAAGATGTAAAAACTCCAACGGAGAAGGAAGAAAAACTAGAGGAGAAAAGACTCATTGAAGCTCCTAAACAAATACCCAAGCCAGCACCTAAAAAAGAAGGGCCCAAAGTAAAGATTGAGATAATTGGAAGCAATGTATTTAAGTCAGCTCTTGAAGAGGCATTCAAAGAATACTCAGAGACCCTTTTCAACGACATCAGAAAAATGGGCGATGTGACACTTGGTAATATAGAAATTCACGGCGAAATTGGAACTGGGGTTGTCTATTTAACAATTCAGCTTAATGCAAATATTGATAATGAGAAAAAAGCTGAGATTGCAAAAAGAAAGATATTATTCTTTGCCAACAGGCATGTGCCAATTATAGGCAGAGTTTCTGGACTAAAGCCGATTATTAGAAGTGTAAAAGTGAACGTAATAGCAGGTGAAAAAGTAGAATCTATGGAAGAAAGAGAGCGTGAAGAGGTAGAGCTATGGAGACTCAAAAAGCCCCCAACTGTTCAAATAAGTCCAAAGCTCTTCTTAACAGTTGACCCAGAATTCAGATCATACTTCAGCGCATATGCAAGAACGCTCCTCAAAGACATTGAAGAGGCTGGCATCAGAGTTGATAAGATGGAAGTTGAAGTCGAAGGAAGAAAGGAGCATGAGATTAACATAACACTACAAACTCAATCTTCAAATCTAAGCAAGGCTCAAATTGAAGCTGTTGTAACTTCACTAGCCAAGGAGCATGCGAGAGAAATGGGCAGAGCATTGAGGAAATATGTGTGGGTTCACAAGGTGGAAGTTGAGCTTAGTGAAGCTCCAGCAGTTAAACCCAAACAAAGAAAGTTAGAAACAGTTATCAACGCTCCTAAAAACGTTGATCCATACTTGAGGAAGTTCGTTAGAGACTTTGTAAGCGAAATAAAGAAGATGGGGATTGAGCCTTCAAGAGTTCAAATTGACGCAAAAGAAGTGTTATTTGCTCTAGGTGGGGGGAGGGCATACCACATAACGGTTACAGTTGAGGGAGCATCTACCTCAGGTCTCCCGCTGTCAAAGCTCAAGGACATGATTGAAATTGAAGCAAACAAGCGTGCTCGTGAGTTAGTGGAAGCTTTAGGAGAGCAGGTTATTGTCAGGGAGGTTAAACTTAATCTCGAGGAAAGTGCAAGTGAAGCTCCAGCTACGCCAGCTCAAGTTAGTGATAAAGCAGCAGAAATTCTCAAAAAGAAAGCATTGCTAGAAAAAGAAGTTGAAAAGTTGCTTAGGGAAGCAGGAATTGAGGAGCTGTCATTCCTAACTGAGGACAAGAAGAAAGAAGCAGAGAAAACTCTGCTTAAGAGCCGCGTTGAGCCAGCAATGGAGGCGCTTAAGTCAAAGGTTCAAAGTGAGCTTAAACTGTTACCAAGGGTCACATTCAAGTGGCTCAAGATGAATTGGAACTTCACTGGTTCAAATGTGGAAGTTTCATTCGAGGCCAGCCTTTCGAAAGAGGAGGTCGGAGGACTCTTTGGAGCATTCTCGGGTATTTCTGACGATAAAATAAAAGAAGACGCTATCGAAATAATACAAAAAGCAATGAGGGATGTCTCTAGAGAATACGGCATAAGCATTGTTCCAAAGAAAATTAATATTCTTGTCCGCTGATCTTTTTGATTTTAGTTTCTTCTTGTCAGCACTCAAGATCGTCATCATTGCAAAGCTCAGTTCTGCCGAGGTCATCATTCAAAAGGCTGTCAGAGGGGAGGTTTATAAATTCATTTATGATATCTGTCGAAACGTTAAGTTTTTAAGCTAATTGAAGAAGCTAGACCACATGAACACATTGATGCTTGGAGTGGTATTATCACTGCTGTCGGCATTTGGCTGGGCATTTTCCTCAATACTGCTAAAGCTCAGCATGAAGAACAAAAGCGCCGTAACCGTGAATATAGTGAGGCTTTATATTATTGCAGTAGTTTACGCAATTTTCTTCACAATTAATGGAAACTGGAAAGAAGTCTTAAACATGACACCTCTTCAGCTTTTGGTTGCCTTTATCTCTGCGCAATTTGGATTTGTTATTGGTGATTACTTTTTCTTTAATGCTATGAAGATTATGGGAGTCTCAAGAACAGTTCCCATAACTTCTTCTTATCCACTTTGGGCAATTTTATGGGCTTATTTGTTTCTTGGGAAGAGCATTAATATTCAAATTGTACTCGGTGCATTTCTGATAGTTCTTGCCATTATAATTGTAAGACAGGGTGAAATTGAGGAGCATGTAAACATGAAGGGATTTGTGTTTGCTCTCTTAGCACCTTTATCATGGAGCTTTGCCATAATAACAATGGAGTGGCTCTCCTCTCAAATTTCCGCTTTTACTCTGGCTGGACTCAGAATGATGCTTGCTGCTTTGGGAATAAGTGTGTTCTTAGGGAAGTATGAAAGTGAAATAAAGGCAATTACAAAAAGAGAATTTGCAGCATTAACTGGGGCGGCGTTTTTAGGCTTGTTTGTTGGCCAATACTCTTTTGTGAAGGCAGTCAGCTTAGTTGGTTCTCCGATTGCAGCGCCGATTACAGCTGTAAATCCAATTATATCTGCTACATTAGCTATTCTTATTCTAAAGGAGCCCCCAAACAGCAAGATTTTGACGGGTTTAGTGATGGCAGTAATTGGTGTAATATTGATAAGCACAGCATAAAGGTTAAATTTTCATCATCCTAATTACTACTGCCGACAGCGAGGGTACAATTCGTACCCTCGTGGGCTCGGTCGAACCCGCCTCCGCAAGGTATCGGGCTCGATGAGCGGAGTGTGCTCACGCCGAGCCCATAGGGCCGGTGCATCCGCCCCCGTGAGCCATGAGCGGGGTGTCTCTGTTGCCGGCCCACAACTTCAAAAACTTTTATAATTCTCAAAGTCGATTTTAATAACTGGTGGTTATTGTGGTAATTCTTCCCCGCCCAATTGATCCGCGAGAGATAAAGAGGATTAGAAAAGAGTTGGGGATTACCCAAGAAGAACTTGCAAGAAAAGCGGGTGTAACTCAGGCTTACATAGCCAAGCTTGAGGCTGGAAAAGTTGATCCTCGACTTTCAACTTTCAACCGAATTCTTGAGGCTCTTCTTCAGTGTAAGAAAGCCCAGCTGAGAGCTAAAGATGTTATGTCATCTCCAATCATTGCTGTTAAACCTTATGATAATGTCGAGAAAGTAATCAAGCTGATGAACGAGCACAACATATCCCAAGTTCCCGTAATAGCTGGAAATAAAGTTGTAGGTTCAATAACTGATAAGATCCTCGTGAGAAAAAGCTTGGAATACGAGGATATCTATGAGAGGAAAGCTATGGAAGTCATGGAAGAGCCATTTCCCATAGTCAATGAGGAAGAGGATATTGAAGTCGTTAAGTATCTCCTCGAAGAGCATCCAGCTGTTATTGTGCAGAACAAAGAAGGTAAACCCATAGGGATAATAACTCGATCGGACTTGTTCAGGCTCAAGTAGTCAGCCAACCGTCCACTCATCACCGTTCAGCGTCGGAAGGCCTCATCCCTCATTAGAATATCTCTGCTTACAATTTTTAAATTCTAATCTTTGATTTTCTCCCATTTAACCAAACTCTCCTCCAATGCTTTTCTCACAGCTCTTCCAATTGAGATGCCAAGCTTTGTTGCAGTTCCAGCCCACTCTTCACTTCCCTCGTAAGCAAACACCCCAATCCCATCGCTCGTCGTTCCCGTTGCATTGTAGCCAAGCTTTAGCAGAGTATAAGTTTTTGCCTCCGTTGCAGTCATTATAGCATTTGCCAATGCTCCAACGGTTAAGCCCTCATGTATTATGAGGGCAATGTTTATCGTTCCAGGCTTCCATGGCGGAGGCTCATCACCCGCTATGGCGGGATTAGTTATTCCAGCAGTTACAAATGCCTCAGCTCTTCCGCTTTTTGCATGAGCGAGAACTTTTGGAATATCTACTGCTGTCATGAAGCCCACAAAATTCCTTAATCCATTCTGCTTTTCGAAATTAAGGCAGTCTTCTTTATAATTCCCATTATAATTCTTATGAACATGCATAAAGAAGAAGCCATTGGCCTTGAATAACCCGCCATTATGGGGAGCATTGCTCAGGCTGAGCATCGGCTCTTTGAAATGATGGATGTAGTGTTTGCTGAGCATGGATTTGAATACTCTTTTTCGTTTAAGAGCTTGACGATGCAAAAAGTTTCCATTTTCGGAATACTTTTAAGTGTCAGTGAGGAAAGTAGATGATTACATATGGAGGTGCCAGGAATGGACCCAATGGAAAAGATGCTTGATGAAGCTGCGAAGAATCCCAAGATGAGGAAAAAGCTTAAAGTCAAGGCACTGCTTTCACTTGTGCTTTTCTTTGTGTTTCTCTTAGCATTGTTCACTGCAATAGGCATGCTATGGGCCACAAAAAACGGAGCATTCCTTGGAATGACCAAGGCTCAAATCTTTGCACTTAGAACAAAAGTCGCTCTCGTTATGAACATTCTTATCATTGCCCACCTCATAGTTAATAGGAAAGTTTTCATTAAGGAGCTTAAGATTCTTTTTGGATGATTTTTGTCCCATTTTTATTTTGTAGTTCTGAAAATGCGCTGTTAATTATGCTGAATAAAACATAAAACTGAGAGAAAGAGCAACGGATTAAGCCTTCCCACCAATCTTTATAAGTCTCTCATAAAGCTCATCAACCTTCTTTGCAACATCATCAACGGTAAAGCCCTTCTTAACGGCCAGCCAAACTGCTCCTCCAGCTCCAACACCTTCCTTCACGTAGCCTCTCTCATAATCTTGCAGACCCTTAAACTTGCTCTTTGAGAAGTCAAGCTCAGCGTAGTAGTAGATTATGCCAATCTCTTTTGCAGTCTCTTTGAACGTTGAACTCTCATCATTCACAACCCACTTCGTTGTAGCAATCATGAATCTGTTCAAATCTTCTCCTATTGCTTTGAGGAGAGCAGCTATTGCCAGCATCTGAGTTCCGCCAGCTAAGACAACATCACCTTTGAATCCCTGGGAAAGTCCAATGACGGTTGCCATCATTGGGTCGCCAAACTCCTCCAATGCTTTTAAAGGCTCATCTACAAATCCACCTTTTTCAATGCCAGCTCTTTTGAAGCCTTCCATGATTACTTGCTCCTTTAAGCTTTGTGGGTTGTTTGGAGCTGCTGAGCTTGTTCTTGCCTCATACCCCAAAGCCCAGAGAACAGCTTGGGCTGTTGTCGTCCCTCCCGGCGTTGATTCACCAATTACGATTTCTCTCAGATTAAGTTTGCTCAGCTGCTCTCCAAAGAGCTTTGCCTTCTCTATTATTTCCTTGGCCTCTGGAAGAGCTTTCTCTCTGCGGAAGTCCCTTCCGACTACGTCGCTTATGTGAACATGAGGAACTAAAGGAGCTAGATAAGTCCCTCCCCTAACAATTACAATTGGAAAATCGGCCAGTTCTTTAGCGGCTTTAGTGATTATAGCCGGTGTTGGGTGCCCTTCTGGGGTTACAGGGATGACATCAATGATTTTAGGCTTTTCATAAAATAGATATTCGGCATCAGCAGGCGGCGTCAATTTGGTTAATTCTGGAGTTGCTCCCGCAACACTTATTCCTGGAATTGTGCTTATCTCAGTGTTTCCTAAGACTACCAGCATCATGGTGATCACCTTTGGCAATTTTATCCAACAAGCTTATATACCCTTCGCTCATATTTTTGCTAGAGATTGGACAAATAATCCAAGGGTGAAAATCATGAGGAGAAAAGTCACTCTGCTTTTGGTAGTTTTAATGTTTGGAGTAATAATAGCGGGCTGCATTGGACAGCAACAGACAGCAACTATCTCAACGGTAACAAAAGAGGTTACAAAAACCGAAACCCATACGAAAACTGAAACTACCACAAAAACCGTAACTGAAACTGTAACTCCAAAGAAGTATCCCCTCACTATAACTGATGACAACGGACGGAAAGTCACAATCGAAAAAGAACCACAAAGGATTGTATCATTGGCACCAAGCATTACTGAAACGCTGTTTTTCATAGGTGCTGGAGACAAATTAGTTGGAGTAACTCAGTGGGCAGACTATCCGCCACAGGTTGAGAAAATTACAAAAGTTGGTGGCTATGGAGAGTATGCTAACATAGAGGTAATAGCATCTCTCAAGCCCGATTTAATCTTGGCAGACAGCATGAGTTTGTCAATCCTCGATAAACTTGAAGAGATTGCTCCAGTCGTCATAATAAACCCAACGAGCATTGATGACATATATAGGAAAATTGAGCTTATTGGAAAAATCGTGAACAGAGAAGGCGAGGCAAAAGCAGTGGTTGAATTCATGAAAGCAAAGATAGCAGAGGTTCAAAACAGAGTAAAAGACAAGCCCAAAGTTAAGGTGTTCATATACTTAAGCCCCGGTCAATCCGGTATCTGGACTGCTGGAAGCGGAACTTTCATGGATGAAGCAATAAGCCTAGCTGGGGGAGAGAATATATTCCATGATGTGCAAGGTTGGAAAGAAGTCAGCATAGAGGACATACTCGCAAGAAATCCAGATGTCATAATAATGTCCTCAATGGGTGGTTATGCTGATCCAAATGCAATCTGTGGAACACCGCTAGAGAAAACAAATGCCGTGAAAAACGGAAGGGTTTATGTTTTAACCCTAGAAGAGGACAACATGCTCTCACGTCCTGGCCCAAGGATTGTCTATGGTATTGAAGCGTTGGCTAAGTATCTCCACCCAGAATCCTTCGATATTCAATTCATGCCATTTGCTTGTAAAGCTGAAGCTACTGGGTGATTCTTCCATTTTTAATTAATTTTTAGTCATTGCTCTAAGCTTCGAGAAGGCTGTTATGAAGCTGCAAGTCTCCATTTTGAGGTGAGTAATATGGGAAAAGCTCTCATGATCCAGGGAACATCTTCAGGAGCTGGAAAATCGCTCCTAGCATTAGCTCTGTGCAGAATCTTCTCAAACCTTGGCTATGACGTAGTCCCATTTAAAAGCCAAAACATGAGCCTAAATTCGGCTCCAAGTATAGAAGGAGGAGAGATCAGCAGGGCGCAGTATTTACAAGCTTTAGCGTGCAGAAAGAAGCCCTCAATAATGTTCAACCCAATTCTGCTCAAGCCAGAAGGGAACATGAGGAGTCAAATAGTTTTCATAGGAAAGCCAATTGGAAGTGTCTCCGCTCGTGAATATATGCTCTCAAAGAAAGAGGAGCTTTTTAAAAAAGCCATGCAGGTTTTGGATGAGCTTTTGGAAAACCATGACATCGTTGTAATTGAAGGTGCTGGGAGTCCAGTCGAGATAAACCTCAAGGATTATGATATTGCAAATATGCGTGTTGCAAAACATGCAAATGCCAAAGTCATTCTCGTTACGGACATAGATCGAGGCGGTAGTTTTGCCTCAATAGTCGGCACAATGGAATTATTAAGCAAAGAAGAGCGGGAACTCGTAATCGGCTTTGTCTTCAACAAGTTTAGGGGAGATGCGTCGCTTTTAAAACCGGGTTTTGACTATCTCGAGAAAAGATACGGGAAGAAAGTTTTGGGTGTGATACCTTATACAGAGCACAAAATTCCAGAGGAAGACTCTCTCGTTGAATTTCCGAAGATTAAAGGTGACTTGCATATTCAGATTGTTAAGCTTCCGCACATAAGCAACTTCACGGATTTTGAACCTCTCCACTGGGCAAACGGAGTTAACTACGTTACAAAAGCTGAGGAAATCAAAGGGGATTTAATCATAATTCCCGGAAGCAAGAATACCGTTGAAGACTTGCTCTGGATGAGGGAGAACGGCATTGAAGATGCAATAATCCAGGCGCATAGAGATGGGGCATTCGTTGTAGGAATCTGCGGCGGTTTTCAGATGCTGGGGGAAAAGATCATTGACAACATAGAATCAAAGCGTGGTGAGGTTAAGGGCATTGGTCTGCTGAAAGCTAAAACGGTGTTTGCTGAGACCAAGAGAACAAACCATTTGAAGGCTGAAATCCTATGGGAGCCGGTGAGGGGCTTAAACGTTGAAGGTTATGAGATTAGGATGGGGCGATCTGTATCAAAAAAGCCATTCTCAATAATACGTGAAATAAACGGAGTCAAGGCTTTTGAGCCCGAAGGAGCTGTTGGTAGAAGAGTTTTTGGCACTTACCTTCACGGAATCTTTCATAACTTTGAATTTACGGACCAGTTTTTGAACATGCTTCGCTTAGAGAAGGATCTTGAACCGATAACAGTGCAGAAGTGGAGTATTGAAGAGGAAATCGAGAGGTTTGCAAAGATTGTTGAGAGAAATCTCGACATTAGTTACATTTTGGACAGCTTGGGGCTGTAAATCAGCTTTGCAATTTTTTCTGCAAGCTCCAGCTCTTCTGGAGTGTTCACATTCAAAGCCAGTAGCGGGTTTGTAAGCTTGAAGAACTCTTCCCCTTCTTCAGCCACGGCATTTAACCCAACGATTGCATAGCCCCTGTAAATGATAGGACTAAGGTCTCTCGGAACAAGACTTGAGGGAAGAACACCTGTTAAGCTCGTCTTTCCATCAAAGGCTTTCTTGATGAGCCAGAAATCTAGAGCCTTCACAAAAGGAACGTCTGCAGAGACACTTATAAACGGTCCAAATTCTCGTAAAAGCTCTTGAATGTCATGCACATAACCTTTTCCAGAAGTTTCAATAAAAGGGATTCCCTCTCGAAGGCAGAGCTCTCTCGTTTTTGGAGTGTTTCTGCTCACTGCGATTAAAACGTCATCTACCTTTGAGGCCTGCTCGTAAACCCAGAGGAGCATCGGTTTATTGGCTATCCTGAGGACGGGCTTTTCCTTTCCCATTCTGGTAGATTTTCCGCCTGCTAAGATGATTATCATAAATACCACCAAATGAAAGCCAAGATCAAAAGCGTTCCGGCCCTCGTTATCTCAGCCACTGCTCCAATACAGTCACCGTTTAAGCCGTCGAAATTGTCCAAGCTGAGTTTTATGATGTAAGCTCCAATTAGAAATCCAAGAACACTAATAACCGCTCTCCACTCGTAGAGAAAGAAAGGCATCAGTAGGAGAGTGTAAATTATGGTCGCCAAAAGCAGTTGCTTTCTGTTCATAGCCTCCATAAAGTAAGCTCCCAATCCCTGTCCTAAAGGCTTCTTCGTGCTTAAAGCTAGAACCATCGCATACTTCGAGTTCAGCTCTGCCAGAAAAAGGGCATAGAACGGGGCGTAGCTCAAAGAGTAGACTTGGATGAGCAGAACCATTACAACAGCAAAAATTCCTGCTATTCCCGTGTTCAAGTCCTTCATAGCTTTAATCTTCCTTTCCCTGTCTCCTTTGGTCATAATCCCATCGGCAAAATCCGCTAATCCGTCAAGGTGGAGCAGACCTATGGTGAAATATAAGAACAAAACTGCTAAGATATTTTTCAGAGGAACGTTAAAATAAAGGACAACTGTGGATAAAGCAGAAGTAATGACTGCCAGCATAGGGAATGCCCAAATCTCCTGCCTTGCTTTTTCAAAGTCTCCATGTATTGGGATTCTTGTCATGAAGGGTATGAGGTTTCTCATTGAACCACCCGGCTAATTAATCCAATGTTGAAAAGCCTTAAAAATTCTTCCTCCAACTATTTGTGCAATGAAGAAGGAGCACTATCGAATCTTGCTTGTCATTGTGTTGGTTCTTGCCTTCGTATACACACTCGGCTTAGCTGGAATTTTGCCTTTTACGGTCAGTTATTATATCACAATATTCATGATTTTCCTGTTTCTCTTTCTTCGCTGGGAATCTCGGTTAAATCGAAATTCGTAGGCTCGAAGAGTTTTGTCATACAACCAGCTATAAACCCGCCAATTGCGTCATCCAAAAATGGTGGTAGCTCTTTTAAAATTCCTGGCTTTTTAGTGTCATAGTAGAAGAAGTTGAAAAGAGCTATCTTTCCGCCGATGTACTCTGCAATGTTGATGCCAATCAACTCATCTGCAATCAAATTAACCGGGTCCCCCTCGACTTTAAAGTTCTCCTCAAGCAGAATGGCGGCCATTAATAGTGATTGCACATTGATGTCACTGAGATAATAGAGCATCAGAGACTTAAGCTTCTCTCTAATTTTCTCAGTATCTTCTCCAATGTAAAGCTCCATCGCGGTATCAAGCATCTTTTCGAGGGTTATACATTTTGGTTCAAGTCTTCGGAGAATTTCTTCAGCTTTCATACTTTCACCAGCCTGAACCTCAGCCACCAATATCTTTCACTCTCCTCAACTTCCGCTGGCTTTAGCTCAAAGCTTTTCTCAAATAGCGGACATTTCAAAACCACCGTGTGGAACTCTGCAAACTCTCCAACCGAATCAACATTGGGATTTGCCTTCAAAAACTGCTCCAAATCTCTAATTGAGCGAAAGGTGTAGCCGAGCCACTCTTTGGAAAGCTTTTCCTTGTTCACGGCAATTATTGAATACTCGAAGCCAGCGTTTATTATCTCCTTCGCAAGCTCAAGCGTATCTCTGCCCCATAGCGGCTCTAAAGCTTTTGTTCCGCTCTTTTCAGCGAGCCACTCAACCCACTTTAGGTGGTCTTCAAGTAGGACATCTCCAGCGATTATGTAATCAACATCAAGGGATGCTATGAACTCAGCTAGGGCTTCACTTCCTTTAGTCATATCAAAGATCAAGAGCTCCTTATTCATTGCATCTGCAAGCTTTTTCAGCTCGCTTAGATTTTCATAGTGAGGTGAAGCTCCAATGGTGGTTTTTAAGACCAAGAGATATGGGACTTTGATCCCTTGTTTTTCAGCTAAGTATGTTGCATAAAGCCCATCTTTGCCTCCTGAAAAGAATGCCACACCCCTCAAATTTGTCCCTCCATTTTAGCTTGCTCATATTCCTCCCTTATCTTTTGAAGCTCTGCCTCATCAACGTATGGTATTATTGCTCCACAATCAATGCAAAGCCATGGATAGGCTCTGATGGCTCCACTAAAAGCTGCTTTCAAGCCTTTTTTCCAGGGAGCTCTCCAGAAATAGACTGCATGACCTTCCAGATTGCTTTTTGCTCTTATCATAGTTCCTCCACAGAAGGGACATTTTCTCGTTTCCACTAAAACCACCCAAAAATTACAGCAGCTTTGGATGTTTTATCCTTTGCTGTCCTTGATTATGTAATTACTGAATTATTTAATTAAGTAATTCGTTAATTACATAATACCCCTCTCTATATTTCAAGGCTGGAACAAGCTTTTCAATCAATTCAGGCTTCTTTAAAATACTCTTAAGTCTCTTTTCATGAGCTTTAAAGCTCCTTGAAAGCCAGGAAGGATATAACTTCAATCGCTCACCACACAAAAGTCCTTCTCTCTCGCATCTTTCCCATAACTCCTCAGCTCTTGCCTTTCCTTTCTCATAAGCTTCCAGATATAAATCCCATAGCGTCGGCCTCCTTGTCCACTCAACTTCTAAAAAGCCCATCCCACAGCAGTCAATGGTTTTAGGCTCGTGAATATTGAAGAGACCTTCTTTGCACGTTGCAAATGCTAAACCCCTCCTTTTGGATTCCTTTGCAAATAATTCTGCAGTTTTAAGTTTGTACTCAAGAGGAACTTGAATAAGGGGTGCTTCCTCGCTTGACGTCCTTGGCAGATACGACTCCCATTCTTTGCTGTAAACTTCGCTATAGCTGGAAAAGAGTCTTTTATAGAACTCAAAATTTTCTCTTTCAACTCTGAGAAACTCGATTATGACCATTCTAGCACCAGCCCAAGCAATTTCATCCAGGAAGTTTTCTACATCCCTATCGCTCAATCCGGGAATTAATGGCTGAATCCTCACTACTGTTGGAATTCCAACTTCACTCGCTTTTTCCACCAGCTTTAATCTTTCTTCAATTGGACTCGCCAAAGGTTCAAGGATTTTGACTTCCTTAGAATCTTTCTCTGCATTTATGCTGACTTGAAGAACCAACAAACCTTCAGATGCCAGGTCTTCAAGGACTTTGAAGTGCTTTTCTGATGGGTAGAGCTTTGTATTCACAATCACTGGTACTTTGAGCTTGTACGCCAGCTTAAGTGCTTTGAGTGTTATTTTAGCTGGAGGCTGGAATGGATCGCTTAAAGCCGAGAATCTAACCGGAGTTACTGGAATGTTCTTTTCCACGAGCTTTCCTAAGGCTTTGATTAATCTAAAAACATCAAAAATAGGCTTAAGACTTCCATGGGGACCTCGATACCATCTTGCATAGCAGTAAGCACATCCAAGTGAGCAAGTTGTGAAGACTTCTCCTCTAATTATGCTGTGACATAGACCACTCATGTGACTGCTTGTGCCGATTGTAAAGTATTCCAGCTTGACCATCACTGATATAAATGCAAGTTTTGATTTATATTCATGCTGCTGAGATTTGAAAGGCTGAAAAAGATCGGTGACATTTACATCAACCCGAGGAACTATAAAATCATGCCGCTATTTTTGAGAGACTGGAGGGATTTGCTCTCATTAGATGAGAAAACTTGTGGAATTTATGCTAAGACTATTTACAATCCAAAAGAGCGCTTTTTGATTAAAAGCGAGAAAGATGAGCAAAAGGCATTCAAACTTGTGGAGCTGTACAATGAGCTGCTTAAAAACCCCACCAAGTTCTGTCACAGGGAATACTACGAATATCAGCTTAAGGTTAAGCGATTTGAGGGCTTGCCTTTTGCCAATGGCTGGGTTGGTTCAAAGGTTGTTTTAGTTGGAGAAGCTCCGGGAAGGAAAGGCTGTGGATACACGGGAATATGCTTTTATAGAGATGCTTCCGGAATGTTGCTCAGAAAAGCTCTCTTTTCTCTCGACATTAACCCGGATTTTGTGTATATCACGAATGTTGTAAAATGCAATCCCCCAGAGAATAAGCTCAAAGGATTCGATGAGCGGGAGCTTTCCCTTATTAGGAGGGAGCTCGAAATATTAAGACCAAAAACAATTTTCGCCCTAGGAAGGACAGCAGAAAAAGCGTTGAAAAGAATTGGCTTTGATGCTGTCTATTTGAGACATCCGGCCTGGTATGTGCGCAGAGGCTTGAGAGAGCCAAATGACGAGATGCTTGAGGAGTATGGGGTTATAATGGAAGCTTTATGAGAACTATTTATCAGCTCTTGCTGAAACTCAAAAGTTAAAAGGACAAAATATCCAGCTATTCAGGATGAACATGGAATACCTCTGGATATTCATACTCGCGATCATCTGGGACTTAACTCTGGGTGAGCCTCCCGTTTTGCTTCACCCTACAGTGTGGTTTGGTAAGCTAATCGGTTTTTTTGATAGGCGTTGCAAAAGAAGGAGTCCAGCTTTAGATTTTGCTGCAGGAGCTTTTGCTTCCCTATTTGTGATTGCGTTTGCTTTTGCTCTTTCAAGGCTTCCAGAGTTTTTACCTAAATGGCTTTGCTTCGCTTTGAGCGTTTACCTCCTAAAGAGCTCATTCGCCATCAAAAGCCTTGCTCAGCACGTGAAAAACACAATAAAGGAGGATATTGAGGAGCAGCGAAAGTATGTCAGCTGGATTGTGAGCAGGGATGTATCAAAGCTGGATAGGGCTCATTTAAATTCAGCAGCAATTGAAAGCTTAGCTGAGAACATAACTGACAGCGTAGTTGCCCCTCTATTCTATTATCTCATCTTTGGGCTAAGTGGTGCTCTAACTTATAGAGCCGTAAACACCCTTGATGCCATGATTGGATACAAAAATGAACGCTATCTTTATTTTGGCAGGTTTGCAGCTCGTTTGGACGATTTGCTTAACTTCATTCCAGCCCGCATTACTGTTTTGCTATTCTTACCCTTTAATCCAGGAAAAGTCACAGAATACTGGAGAAAAGCTAAGTTCAAGCTTAACTCTGATAAGCCAATAGCCGCAATGAGTGCCGTTTTAGGGGTTTGGCTTGAGAAAAAAGGCGTTTACAGATTTGAGGGGAAAGAACCAGTGTTGGGGGATATTAAGAGAGCTTTGAGAATTTATTGGGTTGTCGTTGGAGAATGGATTTTAATATGCTCAGCGATACTCCTTTGGAGGTGTCTAAATGCTTAAACCAGTTAAATTTAAAGCTCACCACGGCGGTGCAAGAGAAGAGGGGCTGCTAGATTTTTCTGCTTCTCTAAATCCCTACCTTCCAGAATGGATAGATGATATGTTTGAACGTGCTAAGGCCTTAAGCGATCGCTACATTTATTGGGAAAAGCTTGAGGAAGAACTCTCGAATTTGATTGGCGAAAACGTAACAGTCACAGCGGGAATAACTGAGGCTTTGTATTTACTTGGCATCCTTGCGATGAAAGAGAGAAGAAGGGTAATTATCCCAAAGCACACTTATGAAGAATATGAAAGAATTGCAAGGATTTTTAATGCTGAGGTTATCAAAGCTCCAAATAACCCAGAAGCGTTGGCTGAATTTGTTGCAAAGAGGAGCATTGTCTTCTTCTGCAATCCAAACAACCCAGATGGCAAATTTTATCCGCCAAAAAAACTCAAGCCTTTAATACAAGCGGTGGAAGATACAAATTCACTGCTCGTCTTGGATGAAGCATTTATAGATTTCGTTAAAGATGCCGAAAGCCCGGAAGGAGAAAACATTGTAAAGCTGAGAACATTTACAAAAAGTTACGGTCTTCCTGGAATACGGGTCGGCTATGTCATTGGCTTTGATAGTGCATTCAAAAGCGTCAGAATGCCCTGGAGCATTGGATCTTTGGGCTATGCCTTTTTGGAGTTCGTTATCAAAGACGAATTTCAGCACTTAAAGAAGACAATGCCACTAATATGGAAAGAAAAAGGAAGAATAGAAAAAGCCCTCAATGTCAAAAGCGATGCAAACTTCTTCATAAAAAATGTTGGAGATGCAAAAAGAGCAGTTGAATTCTTCAAAAAGAAAGGAATAGCAGTTAGAGACTGCACCTCTTTTGGTCTGCCAGAATATGTTCGCTTCAGTGTGAGAAAAAGAGAAGAAAACGAAAAGCTGATAAATGCCTTCAGAGAATTCTTCCAATGCTCTCCATGACAGTGGAGGAAATCCTCTCTCTTGCAATCTTTTCTGCTGTTCTCCTTCTTATCTCGTCTTCGACTTCTTCTGGTCTTCCGAAGAATATTGCTTCTGCTGGGCACATTTCACTGCATGCTGGCTCTAGGCCGACCCTTCTTCTATCAGCACACATGTCACACTTTGTAACTACCTTAAGCCTCGCTTCATAGCTTGGAGCACCAAAGGGACAAACGGCAAGACACATCAAACAGCCAATACACTTTTTGGGGTCTATGATTACTGCACCATCAGTGTCCTTGTAGATAGCATTTGATGGACATACGTTCATACATGGAGCTTTCTCACAGTGTCTACAGTTTATTGGGATTGGCAAACCTGATTCCGTGTAGTAAATCTTTATATTGGGCTTCCCGTGGTGAATAAACTCACAAACGCTTTGACATGTTTCACAGCCAATACATAAGCTGTAATCAACGTGAAGAATTCTCCTCGCCATTTTAATCACCTCCCAAGAAGCCACATGTGCATGCTTTCAGCAGCTAGCAGTCCATCCAACACAGCTCTACCGACTTTTGAAGGTCCAATAACAACGTCACCAGCAGCAAATACTCCCTCTCTGCTTGTCATGTGCCTTGAATCAACAACAATTCTGCCCTTCTTGTCAACAGCGATTCCAACATCTTCAGCAAAAGGTGGTGTAGGTCTTTGTCCAACTGCAAAGACCACATAATCTATATCGATTTGGAAGTTTGAGCCTTCGATTGGAATTGGTCTCCTTCTTCCGCTTTCGTCTGGCTCTCCAAGCTTACATTTTTGCAACTCGACAGCGACAACTTTTCCGTGTTCACCAATTATTCTCACGGGAACTGTAAGCTCGAGCCACCTAACACCTCTCTGCTTAAGGAGGTTTATTTCATAAGCACCGGCGGGAGCTTCTCTTATGGTTCTTCTGTAGCTCATGTAAACCTTCTCTGCTCCAAGAAGTAAGCTTTCCATAGCAGCATCTACAGCTGTGTGTCCAGCTCCAACTACCATGACCCTCTTTCCTTCAATCGGCGGAACCTCGTCCCAGCTCATGTGACCGAGCTTTGCCGATTTGATTTTGAAGAGGTAGTCCAAAGCCGGATAAACTCCCTCTAATTCAACGCCCTCAATGTTTGGCATCCATGACTCCCAAGTTCCTGTGGCAATTAGAACTGCATCGTATTTTTCAACCAGCTCATTGAAGTTTACAACATTCTCGACGAATTCGTCTCCTTCCTCTTCACCGTTTCCAAAGGCAACTTTAGTCCTTGGGAAAAACTTGACTTCAAAAACATTTTCAAGCTCTTCATAACCTTTTCTGACTCTGTATATCGGTATTCTGAACTCTGGAATCCCAAAGAGCATTAATCCACCAGGCTCCGGTAGCTTATCATACACATGAACTTCATGACCATGGCAGACTAAGTATCCAGCGGCACTTAGCCCAGCGGGCCCTGCACCGATTATTGCGATTTTTTTCCCTGTTGGTTCGGGTTTTTCCCTACATAGGAAAGCAAATCTCATACCTTTCATTAAAATTCACCTCCTAAATTAAATACCCCTCATATTTGTCAGAGACAAAGGAAATCTTCTTCATTTTGCATTCATCACAGATAAACGCAAACTCAATCTTTTCACCCATTTTGAGCAACTGTTGAGCATAATATTCGGCTTCTTTTTTAGTGCGCATCATCTTTCTGCCGCATTCGAGGCAGTGAGCATATTCAAATTCTAGGGTTATTTTGTCTGGCTTTCTCTCTATTGCCCTAGTTGGGCATACCTCATTGCACTCAAAGCTGCAGTTGCCGCAGTTTTCGGGAGAAAAGTGTATTGTTCTTTTGCTGTTATCAAATACCCTAATAGCGTCAAAAGGACATACATTTGCACATGCCGTACATCCGATGCATAGCTCAACTTTTAACATTTTCGCATCACTTTGGGCAGTTGAGTATTGATTTGAGCTGTAGAGCTCTTTTACATCCAAATGAATACTTCTTGTCATTTACATTTTTCAAAAGAGGTTATAAAAGCGTTTTTTAAACAAAGCTTTCTCAACCAAAGGTTAATTGTTTTGTTTATTCCAAAAATAAAAATAGAGAAAGTAATTGCTGTAGTTTATGTTTACATAGTTCTACATTAGATTTTATGTTAACTAGGGTATCGGACTAGCATAAAGAATAACAGATAACTAGACAATTTTTGTTTTCATTTTTATGAGCATGATAACAAAAATGATTAAGAAAGGATTTTTAATCTATTAAACTTTTTTGTTTACTGTTTTGCTTTAAATCTCCAAAATTCTGAACTTTTAGTTGGAAATCTCTTGTTTTAGAAAAGTTTTTATAGGGCTAAAAATAATGTACTATTGAATACATTTGGAGGGATGTACAATGTTGTGGGAATCCCAAATCCCCATAAACCAGATTTTTGAGCTCCGTTGCAGGACTATTGACTATTTTGGTGTCGGCGCAATTAACAAGTTCTATGACATAGCCAAAGACCTTAAGGAAAACCGTGGCATAAGTAGAGTTATCCTCGTTACTGGAAAAAGCTCATACAAGAAGTGTGGCGCTTGGGATGTTGTTAAGCCAGCCCTCGAGGAAAACGGCATTGAGTACGTTCACTACGACAAAGTTGGTCCAAACCCAACAGTTGACATGGTCGATGAAGCCGCACAAATGGGAAGAGAGTTTGGAGCACAGGCTGTTATAGGAATCGGTGGAGGAAGCCCAATAGACACTGCCAAGAGCGTTGCTATTTTGCTTGAGTATACTGACAAAACCGCAAGAGAGCTCTACAAGCTCCAGTTCTCTCCAAGAAAAGCAAAGCCAATTATTGCCATAAACACTACCCATGGTACTGGAACTGAGGTTAACAGATTTGCGGTTGCTTCAATCCTTGAGGAAGAGTACAAACCAGCCATAGCTTACGACTGTATCTACCCGCTCTACTCCATCGATGATCCCACACTCATGACAAAGCTTCCAGCAGATCAGACCCGCTACGTAACAATTGATGCCCTCAACCATGTCAACGAGGCCGCTACAACAAAGGTTGCCACACCATATTCAATACTTCTTGCAAAGGAAACTGCCAGGCTCATCTTTGACTACCTCCCAGAGGCCCTGATTCACCCAGACAACCTTCAAGCAAGGTACTATCTCCTCTACGCTTCAGCAATAGCTGGAATTAGCTTCGATAATGGTCTACTCCACTTCACCCACGCTCTCGAGCACCCGCTCAGCGCTGTAAAGTCAGACCTTCCACATGGTCTTGGTCTTGCAATTCTCTTACCAGCAGTTATCAAGCACATTTACCCAGCCACTGCAAGGATACTTGCTGAGATATACAGACCACTCGTTCCAGAAGTTAAAGGAGTTCCTGGAGAGGCAGAGCTCGTAGCCAAGAAGGTTGAAGAATGGTTGTTTGCTATTGGCATTACCCAGAAACTCACTGATGTTGGATTCTCGGAGGATGACGTGAAGAGGCTTACAGAACTTGCAATGACAACACCAAGCCTTGACCTGCTCCTGTCCCTTGCACCAGTTGAGGCTACAAAAGAGACCATTGAAGCAATTTATCGCGACTCACTTTATCCACTTAGCAAGTGACGTAAGGGGTATTTTTCTCTTTTTTTCTTTTGACTTCTTGCTTACCTCGCTCTCGACAATGAGCTCACGAGAAAAAGTTGAAAATACTGCTCCTAAGGTTGTTGAGCTTATTGAGAAGATTGTTCACCCTTGAGCTTATACTTCACCAAATATCTCCCCCTCTCAAACTCTTCCTCGCTTTCTAGGACTTCGACAGGCTCAATATTTAATCCAAAGTTCATTGCCTCCCACTTTATATCGTCAAAGTAATCGTAAAGTCCACAGGTTTTACAGAATGAGCCGTCAAACTCAATTATAACTTCATCACCTTCGACTTTGATAATTTTAGCTTGAGCTTCACTCCCATGATATTTATTAAACTCCTCGATAACTTTCTTTAGAGCTTCCATACCCCCACCTTAGTTTAGGTTAGTTTTTTGATTTAAAAAGTTTATTGAGCCAACCGAAGAGTTTAAAAATCAAACCCAAAAAGGTTAGTGCGATGATAAGGTTTGCCCAAAGGGAATACACTGACGAGGAGATTTACGAGATATTAGTTGATCCGGTTAGAGAGTGGTTTAGACGAAAGTTTGGAACATTTACACCCCCTCAGAGATATGCAGTCATTGAGATTCACAAGGGAGAAAATGTTCTGATTTCTTCACCAACGGGCAGCGGAAAAACTTTATCCGCTTTTCTTGCTGCCATAAATGAACTGATTTTGTTGGGGAAAGAGGGGAAGCTTGAGGATAAAATTTACGTCCTCTATGTTTCACCACTTAGAGCTTTGAACAACGATATTAGAAGGAACTTAGATGAGCCCCTTAGAGAAATTAGGGAAGTTGCTCAAGAAATGGGCTATGACCTGCCGGAGATAAGGGTTGCTGTAAGGACGAGCGACACTTCAAGTTATGAAAAGCAGAAGATGGTGAAGAAGCCCCCTCACATCTTAATTACAACCCCAGAAAGCTTAGCTATAGCTTTAAACGCTCCAAAGTTCCGCGAGAGGCTGAAGACTGTCAAATACGTCATAGTCGATGAAGTTCATGCTTTAGCTGAGAATAAGAGGGGAACCCATTTGATGCTCAGCCTTGAGAGATTACAAAATTTGGCCGGTGAGTTTGTGAGGATTGGTCTCAGTGCTACAATTCATCCGCTTGAAGAGATTGCAAAATTCGTTTTTGGCTTCAATGATGATGGAACTTCCCGTTCTGGTTTAATTGTTGATGTCAGCTTTGCAAAGAAAACTGAGATCAAAGTGGAGAGCGTAGTCGAGGATTTAGTTTATGCTCCAGCGAGCGAGCTGAGCGAAGCTTTGTATAAACGCCTAGATGAGCTCATCGAGCAGCATAGGACAGTTCTAATATTTACAAATACAAGGAGTGGTGCCGAGAGAGTGGCGTATCACCTCAAGAAAAAGTTCCCAAAATATGCAGAATTAATCGAAGCCCACCACTCAAGCCTCTCAAGGGATGTTAGGCTTGAAGTAGAGGAGAAATTGAAGAGAGGAGAGCTCAGAGCGGTAATTAGTAGTACATCGCTTGAGTTAGGGATAGACGTTGGAAGCATTGATTTAGTTGTTCTAATAGGCTCACCTAAGAGTGTTAACAGGGCTTTGCAGAGGATTGGGAGAGCTGGCCACAGACTGCACGAGGTCAGCAAGGGGGTAATTCTCGTTTTGGATAGAGATGACTTGGTCGAATGCACAGTCTTGGCCCATAATGCGAGGAATAGAAGATTGGACAGAGTTAAAATTCCGCAGAATCCCCTTGATGTTCTTGTCCAGCATGTTCTTGGCATGGCTTTGGAAAGGGTTTGGGATATTGGCGAGGCATATAAACTTGTGAGAAGAGCTTATCCCTACCGCAATTTGAGCTTTGAAGACTTCATGAGCGTTTTGAGATACTTAGCAGGGGAGTACGCTGGCTTGGAGGAGAAGAAGGTTTATGCAAAGATTTGGCTCGATGAAAAGGAGGGCAAATTTGGAAGAAGAGGAAAAATGACGAGAGCAATCTACTACATGAACACAGGAACAATTCCAGATGAGGCCAAGATTGAGGTTTATACGCTCGATAAGAGGTTCATTGGGACAGTTGAGGAAGAATTCGCTGAACGCTTGATGCCTGGAGACATTTTTGTTTTAGCTGGAAGAACGTATGAATTTAAGAAATCAAGAGGAAACAGGATCTACGTTGAGCCTAAAGAGGGTGCAAAGCCGACAATTCCAGCATGGTTTTCTGAGATGCTTCCCTTGAGCTTTGACTTAGCTTTAGATGTTCAGAGGTTTAGAAGAGAGGTTAAAAGTTTGCTGAACAACAGAAGAGCCGAAAGCTTTCTCATGAAGAAGTACCAGATTGATGAAAAAGCGGCAAAAGCAATTTTGGGTTACTTCAGGGAGCAAGACAGATACTCAACAATTCCAGATGATGAAACACTATTAGTTGAGGAGGTTTTGGAGGAGAGAAGGACAAAGTATTTCTTCCATACTCTCATCGGCAGGAGAGCAAATGAAGCACTGAGCAGGGCTTTTGCATATCTCGTGAGCAAAAAGAAGAGGTGCAACGTGGGAATAGCGATAAGTGACAACGGCTTTATGCTAATATTGCCGAGAGAAAAAAGGCTGAGTGAGGAGGAAGTTAAAGCCCTGTTCCAGCTTGATGATTTAAGAGGAACTCTTAAGAAAGCCTTGGACAACACGGAACTTTTGAAGAGGAGATTTAGGCACGTAGCTAATAGGGGACTACTCATCTTGAGGAGGTACATGGGAAGGAAGAAGAGCTTAAGCAGGCAGCAGCTGAACGCTCAAACCTTGCTGAGGCTTCTCAAGAAGAACTATCCAGACTTTCCACTTCTCAAGGAAGTTTATCGTGAGATCATGGAGGACAAGATGGATATTGAGAATGCCGAGCTATTTTTGAGCTGGGTTAGAGAAGGGAAGATAAAAATTGTTTTTGAACAAAATGAGCTGCCGAGTCCGTTTGCGTTCAACCTTGAAGTTATAGGTTCAAGCGATGTAGTGCTTATGGAGGATAGAAGAGAACTGATTAAACAATTGCATAAGAAGATAATGGTGATGATAGAAAAAGGTACTTCAACCTAAAAGTGTCAATAGGTGTTTCAACAATGATAGAGAGAAAGAAAATCCTCTTTGCTCTATGGATAGTGTTCAACTTCCTCCTGATATTCAGCATAATCCTTTACGAGACGGGCTACACCTTAGAAGGTTATCTGCCCGCTCACGGTGAGAAAGCTCTGAAATATGCTCCTATCTTATACTCCCAACCCAATGACAAGCCACAGTTGATTCTGTACTCTTTTGACCGTTCCGGCGGTGTTTGGTACTACGTGATCTGGGAAAGGGAAAAGGCTGGAATTCCAATTATAGACCAGTTCTATGACTACATCAGGCGCCTGTTCTATGGCTCAGCGATCGATGTTGAGGGGATAGTTGTTTATCCAAAAAACAGGACGATAACTTTTGAAACATATGGACATGAAAGGATACGGGCAAAGTTTGATTCATCGAATTGCTACTATGACAGAGTAACGATTATCAACTGCGTGGAAAATGAAACCCATGTTAAGGTTTACGTTGCAACTTGGAACCATCTCTTCACTCTAATTCCGCAGAACGGCACCGTGAAGGCAAACGTCAAGATGAAGCCTATGAGCCCAACTGACTACATTCGTTACAGCATTTTCCGGAGGATGAATGAAGGAATAAAAGAAGCAGTGATTAAAGATCTTGCGATAGCGAGCATTGTTACTGTTTTGCTGAATACCTTGATTTACCGCTTCGTGGTTCGTAGGAAGTACTAAAATCTTTTCTATTTTCGAGAACATCAAAAACACTAAAGAAAAACAAACAAAAAACTAGCTCTCGACGTCCAACACCTTAACCACAAAGGCCAGCAAATCTGTCAGCTCCTTCACTCTTGTTTCTGGTGAAGCTCCCATGTGGCCGCTCTTCGTCTCGACTCTCAAATAGACTGGAGCATTCACCTCTTTTAGACGCATGAGGAACTTTAATGCGTGAGCTGGATGAACTCTATCATCATGCAGACCTGTATAGATGAGCGTTGGCGGGTATTTTTGAGGCTTCACATTGTGATAAGGTGAATACTTCAGCAGAAATTCCCTATCCTTTGGATCATCAGGGTTTCCATATTCCGGAATCCAGACGCTGCCGATGTAGAGCTTGTGGAAGCGGAGCATATCAATGACTGGATATCCAATTAAAGCGGCGTCCATAACATCTGGTCTCTGTGTTAGCACGGCAGAAACTAAAAGTCCGCCGTTGCTCCTTCCCCAAGCAACAACTTTATAGCCCTCGCTCTTCAACTTCTCCAAAACAGCTATGAAGTCATCAAAGACGTTCTGCTTGTTCTCTCTCATTCCAGCTCTGTGCCACTCCTCACCGTACTCGCTACCACCCCTTAGATTTGCCATAACAAAGGTTCCACCGCGCTCGATGAAGGGAATCACCTGAGGAATGAACCTTGGGAGCAAGGCAATGTTGAAGCCGCCGTATCCAAAGACCCAAGCTTTTTTGTCTTCTGCTCCTTTTTTCTTAACCACAAAGTAGTGAATCCTGGTGCCGTCTTTTGATACTGCAAAGTCTTCACTTACTTCAAATTCTCCTTCAACTTTAACTTCATCAACCAGCTCAAGCTTTTCCCTAAAGCGGTAGAGCCTGTAGGGGACTGTAAAGCTTTCGTATCTGAGTAAAATCTGTTTTCCATCGCTGTCAAGCGGGTAAACCTGTCCTGGTATCTCAAAGCTTATCTCTTCCCTAAGCCTTCCATCAAGAGTGAACACCTTGAGCTTTGAAGAAGCGTGAACTAAGTATCCAGCGAGTATTTTATTATTGACGATAACAGCCCACTCAAGCGGAAACTCATCTTCTGGAATTATTTCCTCAGCTTTGTTATTTTCGATTGCAATGATCTTTCCAAGGCCTTTTCCTTCGCGCGTGTAGATGTAGAGCTTTCCGTTGATGACATCTATCGGATAAGCTGGAGCATCGCTTGAATATACTTTCTCCCACTTTTCTGGCTCGTCAATTGGGCCGAGGTAGATATCCGCTTTGTTCCAGCCGAATGTAACCGTCAGCATTGCCCACTTTCCATCTGTGCTTTTGCGCAGATTCATAAAGTAGCCTGAGCCAAGTCCCTTACCGAATACCATTATCTCCTCTTTTTCTTTCTTCAGAAAAATTCTCTCTGCTGGTGATTCCATACCATCAGGAGTTTTCTCCTTCCTGTAAAAGCGGGCGAAATAATAACCGTCATCAAGGAAAACAATGTTCCACAAGGAAGGCTTGATCTCCTCAATGATTTCTCCAGTTTTAAGGTCAATTATTCTCGTTATCCCTTCATCAGCCCCTCCAATTGAAAAGTTGTAGGCTAATCTTCTCCCTTCCTTGTCAACGGTGAAACTCTGAAGAAGAACCTCATCGCAAAGTTCCTCTTCAAGCTTTTTAGAATCAACTATAATCTCTCCAGTTTCAAAGAGCTTTATGAGCTGTCTCCCTGCTTCATTTATCTTTACAAAGGTTCCTCTCTTTGTAATCTGAGCTTCCCAGATGTTGGGCAGGTAATAATACTTCCTAACTTCATCAATCAGCTTTTCTGGTAAATCTCCAATGAATTCCCTAAAGCGCTTGTTCTCTTCCTCAACTAGCTTGAGAACGCGCTCATCATTTAGATTCTCCGTCCAGATGTATGGATCTTCCATTTAAACCACCATTAAGATGTTGGGCTTAGCGTTATTAAATGCATTATGGTGAGGCATAGACTAACCTTAAATACACAAAAAGCGAATTTTCGATGGTGATAACAATGATTCTTAGGGGTAAAGTCGTTGGTAGTGAAATTCCGCGCTTCAAGCACCGATGGTTTGGAATTCTTGAAGTTGAAGCTGAGGGGGAGAAGTACAAGCTCTATATGAGCGGTGTTGCCCAGTGGTTTGTAACTGGGGATGAAGTTGAAATTCATATAAAGAAAAAGCCGAAAGTCAAAAACGGCGAAAAAATTCTTAATTTTGACGATTATGAGCTTTATAAGTTCTACCAAGGGGATAAAATTAAAGTGTGGCCACTGTGGGAGAGGGAGTATGAAGCAAAGCGCTATTCTCCGCTAACCGGTGAGCTACTCTATACCTATAAAATTAAGGCGAGGGAAGCAACTTATGAGAGTGACTTTGAGGCGATAGCGGAGCTTGAGCAGTATCACTATGCATCTCAGAAGGAGAAAGTAGCACTGTGGAGGTGTGAAAACGGACATATATTTGAAGCGAATACCAAGCAGAAGTGTCCGGTCTGCGGGAGCGAAGATGTCCACATCTTAGAGATTAAAGGTTCAACTCCAGCCTCACGCTTCCTAATCCTTGAGCTTGAGAACAGAGAGGAGTATGAGCCAAGGATTTTAGCTTATGTAAGGGTTGACCCCCCAATTCCCCTGATGCACAGACGATTGCCTAACGGTGAAATAGAGAAGAACATCCGTGAAAGGGTCTTTCCAGAGGACTGGTTCCATCCAGCATTCTGGCCAGAGAAAATTTTGAAGGATCTTTATGAAGAGCTTAAAAAGAAATACTCCAAGAAAGTTGCTCGTTCAATGCTCTGGGAGAAAGCAAAATGGCAAGCCTTAAGAGAGAGCAACACTGCTGGAGCGAGAATTGCAAGAGTTGTTGTTCATCCAGACTACCGCTCCGATGGACTTGGTCAATTGAGCGTTAAAGCTGCTCTGGAGTGGATAGCTGAGAGAAGAATCCCGGAAATGAGAAAGAGGAAGCACATCGTTGAAACCATTGCCCAGATGGCTAGATATAATCCCTTCTTTGAAAAAGTTGGCTTTAAGTTCCTATGGGAAACAGCAAGCGGGAGACCTGTTCTATTTTACCCGCTGACTGATGAAGCTAAAGAATACATCGAGAGATTTTTGAAAGAAGACCCATATGCCCCCAAAGATGGAAGACTGTGGAGGCCGAGCTACGGAAAGGTTGAGCCGTTAAAGAGTTCGATAGTATTCAAAAATGTAAGCAAGGTTTTCGAGAGCGAGCTTGACATAAAAGGTCTTCCTGAGGAAATTCAAGAGCTTTTGAGGGCATTTGGGGTTAGACACAGGGTTATACAGAGACCCGTTTTGAGAAATCTCAATTTTGAAATCAAACCAAAAGAATTAATTGTTATCGTTGGGGCAAGCGGAGCTGGAAAGACGACACTTTTACGCTTAATCCTTGGAGCAGCTAAAGGCTACTGGGAGGAGAAGTACAGACCAACAAGCGGAAAAATTGAAGTTCCGGATAATGTTAAGGTTTCAGTTATGATTCCTGGAGAGTTTGAACCTTCTTTTGGTTCAGAGAGCATATTAGAACACGTTTACAGAAAAATCAAGGATTTAAATGCGGCAGTTGAAGTTTTAAACCGCTCTGGCTTGAGTGATGCTGTGCTTTACAGGGCAAAGTTTGGTGAGCTCTCCACAGGGCAGAAGGAGAGGGCTAAGATCGCATCTCTGCTTGCAGAGAAGCCGAATCTATTACTTATGGACGAGTTTGCTGCTCATCTTGATACTCTAACTGCTATGAGGGTTGCAAAGAAGGTCAGCGAGATAATTCGTGAAGCTGGAATTACGGCAGTGATAATCACCCACAGACCGGAGGTCGTTAAAGCCCTCGACCCTGATAAGGTGCTCTTTGTTGGCTACGGCACAGTTAGAGTTAGTGATGGAAGTGCTCACTCTTGACCATATTTTACTTTTCCTTTGAGCATGCAATATGATAATGGTGATGTAAATGATTGAGATAGTGGAGAGAGAGTACGAGATAACTGATGGATTGAAGCTTATTATCAGCAATGTCAACGGATTAATCAAAATAAATGGTTATGAGGGAGATACAATAAAAATGAAAGCAGAGAAGAAGTGGGGTCTTCTTGCGCCAGAGCCAAAAATCAAGGTAAAGAAGGAAGGAAATATTCTGAAAATCGAGGCTAAGTACAAGAAAACTTTTGGGATTAGCTTAGGTGGAAGCTCAGTAAACTTTGATATTCTTGTTCCGAAAACCGTCGAAGTAGAGAAAGTCGGCAGTGTAAACGGCAAAATCTCAATTTCAGATGTCAGTGGAGTTATTAAAATTGGAAACGTAAATGGGTCAATTGAGCTTGAAAATGTAGAAGTTAGCAAAGTTGGGAATGTGAATGGCTCAATAAAAGCTTTGTTAAGAGCAGTAAGAAACGACGTAAAGATTTCAACTGTAAACGGTTCAATAAAAGTTTTGCTCCCAAGAACTACTGATGCAACAATTTTGGCAAGCACGACAAATGGGAGAATTTTAGCGGAGGGTTTTGAGAACGTTACAACTTCTTCGGCAGGGACATTTGGACCCAAGAGTTTCAGTGCACAGCTTGGCTCCGGAAACTATTCAGTTAAGCTCTCCACAGTAAACGGAAGCATAGAGATTAGGCTCATATGACACAGAGCACGTCAAAGACGGCTGAACCAATCCAATGCAAAAGAAAGCTCGGCAGAAAGCTTTCGCTCTTTAAGTCCATTTTTGCGAAGATTATTCCGGCTATGAATGAGTATGGGATTTCCAATGGCGGCTTTCCTATGTGGATTAGAGTGTAGGGAATGTTCTGGGCTAAAATCCCAAGCCACTCGTTCTTTTTTACCAGCGGAAACAGCAGAATTCCTCTGTAGAATGCTTCGTGCGCAAACATTATGACTCCAACTAATAGCTCCTTAAAGATAAAATCACACCAAGAAGAGTAAATGAAAATCGGGTAAAAGCTCCGGAAGCTCTCCATTTTGGATGCATAAATGCTTAGCGGTAATGTTGCTAGGAAAAGAGCAAAAGCCCAGAGATAGCCTTCCTTTTTACCAACCTTAAACCCCAGCTCCTTTAGTTTGAATCCCAAGAGGTAAGCTACAATTAGGGGCAAAATAACGTAAAAGAGAGCGTCATAAAAAGCCCATTCGTAAATGTTGTTACCCCGATGCCAGTTGAGGACTATAAAGAGAAGAGAGATTAGATACAACCACTTCGAGTTCAGTGTTTTCTCCATTGATCACACCAACAAACTGACAGTCAAAGTGTGGATGTATCTTCTAACTTCTATCCCATGGTCTGTGAATACAATCCCAATTTCAAGGGGTCTTTTCGGATTTGCTCTTCTGTTGATTCTTATTCCTACCTCGTCACTAATTCTGTCCTTATTTATTCTTGAAAGCTCACTATACAGTAATGTGATGAAATTTCTGTAATCGTGCATCTCTTCCAAGAATTCTCTCTGTTCAGGATTAAGTCTTGGGAATATGTACCTCATGAAAAATGTTTCAAAACTTCCTCTTGTTTCTAGAGAATACACAAATAGAAGCCTATAGAATTCTCTATTTTTATTTCCAAACGAAGAATCTATGTGAAGTATTGATCTTCCTAGTAATTTACTGGCAATACTTAGATTCATGTTGATGGTCTGTATCCTCATGTCTCCTCCTCTAATTTGCATGTAGATGTACCTGTTATTTCCAAAATCCATGTATATGTCATCATAAAGGAGTATAAGCCGTCTGGGTTTTTGGAAAGTATATTCCAATATACGAAGGAGAATATTTTTTAATCGGCTCAATCTTCTTGGATTTCCGATTAATATTGTTTCTATGTTCATGATCTTTGAATACTCAACAGTATCATCATCAACATGGAAAACAATAGCCCTCCTCCATGCGGGCAAGTTGTATTTTGTCAGAATGTTAAGATCTAAAAGTGATACTGGTGCTTCTTTTTCGTAACGACCAAATCTCTTTCTGAAAATTACAATGGGATGATAACCAGAGGAGGGATTTAGAGGAGATACAGGAATTTCAGTAGCCTTTTTTAACGCTTCAATAGCTTTTCTAATTTTTGGAATATCATCCTTACTAAATCTATATGATAAATCTTCAAGCAGAATTTGCAGTTTTCTGTCATTTATACTCTGCATCTTAAACCACCAATATTATAGGATGCCCAAAGAAGAAATAAAAATTTCTAAAACTCTAAAAAGAAGGAGACATTATTTATCATTGGTTTTTATTGGTTTCTTTTTCAGTTTCTGCTTTCCCCTCTTCAGGATTTCTGCCTTCTTCAGTTTTCTTTTCTTCAGACTCTTCAACTTCACCTTCTTTAGATTCCTCGGTAATCTCTTCTTTGGTCTCGGCTTTAGCCTCTTCCTCAGCTTTCTTTACCTCTTCTTCAACTTTAAGTTCCGGAGGCTTCAAAAGCTCATCAATCGTAGGCTTAAACTCAACCTGCTCATAGCCAATGAATCTGAGGTCGCTCTCCAAGATGATTTCTCCGAGAATGAGTGTATTTCTGTCAATGTCAACGTCGCTAAAGTCGACTTTAACATCCTTCTCTCCGACCTCAATTTTAACTTTGCTCAAGTCCACCATTGGGAGTCTGAGCTCAATTAGGGCCTTGACCTTTTCAATTGGATCTTCAATCTTCTCTACAATTTCCACCTCATACACTATGGTCTTTCCAGCCAGCGGGTGGTTGAAATCAACCCTAACCCTTCCGCTTGAAACACTCAGAACTCTACCCTTAAGCTTCTTTCCACTTTCAGTCTCTATCTCGACTTCTAACCCTGGGAATGGCATGATTCCTTGTCTTCTAAACTGACCAAGGGTAAATGTCTTGATGAGCTTAGGATCTCTCCTTCCAAATGCCTTCTCTGGAGGAACTTCAATTATGTATTTCTTCCCAACCTCAAGCCCTTCAAGCTGTTCATCAAGCCCTCTGAGAACATGACCAGCACCGATTGCAATTGGCACCGGGCCGTAAATTCCTTTCTCACTGTAAATTCCAGCTTCCTTTGCAACTTCCTCATAGGTTGTGTCAAAGATTTCTCCAGTTTCTTTGACCTTTCCAATGTAATGAAGTCTTACAACATCTCCCTTTGCCACTTTCATGAGCATAACCTCCTGTTTTTTAAGCTGGTTTAAATTGGGGAATTGGGTTTTTAAGCTTTTGCTGGTCTTGTGAACAATGCTTTAAAAGGGTGGGACTAATTTCTATTAGGTGATAGTAATGCGGAAGATTTTTCTGCCACTGCTACTTTTGATTCTTCTTCCGTTAGTGGCTTCTGCTCCAACAATTTCGGTAGCCTTCTGTTCCTCCGGTTTCCGGATAATAGTTGCTCCTACGACTTCTGGGGTAATATATGTGGGCGCTGGACTCTATGATCTGAAACCTCAGAATTTTGGCGAGTGCATAGCGATGTTTGACCCTCCAACTCAATATGCCCGCTTTTATTTGGTGAACTCAAGCGATGCCTACTATCTCGGCGGCTACTACGAGTATGGCACTGAGAACAGAACCCTCAATAAGGTACTATCTACGGTGGGGAGAAACGTTGTTCCAGTAATTGGAAATCACAGTGGTGATTATGTCATCTTTTCCTTCAAAAACGGAACATATAAAATTCCCGTCAAGGAACTGATGTTTTACTTGTGGAGTGACAGCCTATTAGATCATTTAGTGGCCTTTCCTTCTGGAATGGGAATTGTAATTGTTCCAGCAGTTGAAATTGATGCCATTGAAGGCAACTTCACAATCATGAGAAAGCCCGGAAAGCAAGTTGATAAAACTCTAATTGTGTTCAATGTTACGTACCATGTGTTTATTGGGTATCCCATTATGATCAACGGCACAGCAATTCGATGGGAAACTCAAAGGGTAGATAGGATGAATCTAACTTGGGATGAGCTTTCAGAGATGTTCAATAAGCCCATCTATGCTTTTTACTTTGATGGGAAAACGCTAAAGTCCTATCCTTTGATAAAGGTCAAGCTTTCATGGATTGGTAATGCATTTCATCTCTCCCCAAAGTACGAATTTATTAATCTCCCCCTTCATACGAACATATGACTACACAGAAAGAGATAAAAACAAAAACATTGAGCCCAAATCTCATTTCTGAAACATTTTCAACCTCCATACCCAGTACAAATCTTAGCAGTTCCTCTCTCATAAATCACACCGTTCAGAACAGCAAATCGGAGATTCCAAGACTTACCTCACTTCTCCTGATATTGCTGGTGGTTACCTCTGTCTCTCTATTCCTAAAACGCAGATGATTGCCATCAACGATAGTCTAATAAAACCTAAACAAAAATTTTCTTCAGGTGATAAAAGTGAAAGTGTACAACACGCTTACAAAACAGAAGGAAGAATTTAAACCTTTAAGAGAAGGAGAAGTTAGGATGTATGTTTGTGGCCCAACTGTTTATGATTACACTCATTTAGGACATGCGAGGACGTACATCGCTTTTGATGTAATCAGAAGGTATCTTGAGCACAAGGGCTATACTGTTTTGATGGTCATGAACTTTACAGACATAGATGACAAAATCATCAGAAGAGCTCAAGAGACAGGTGAGGATCCAAAGGAATTGGCTGAAAAGTTCTTGAGGTATTTCCTTGAGGATATGAAAGCCTTGAAAGTTAAGCCAGCTGACATCTATCCAAGAGTTACAGAGCACATTCAAGACATCATTGAATTTGTGAAGAAGCTTGAAGAGAAAGGGTATGCATACGAAGGGAGCGATGGAGTTTACTTTGAGGTTCAAAAGTTCAAAGACTATGGGAAGCTCAGCGGAATAAAGCTTGAAGAGCTCAGAAAAGGAGCAAGAGTTGAGCCTGGTGAAGGGAAGAAGAATCCAGAGGACTTTGCCCTCTGGAAGAAAGCTAAGCCCGGAGAGCCAAAATGGGATTCACCGTGGGGTGAAGGAAGGCCAGGCTGGCACATTGAGTGTTCAACAATGAGCACCAAGTATTTGGGAGAGCAGTTCGACATTCACGGCGGCGGAAATGACTTAATATTTCCGCACCATGAAAACGAGATAGCTCAAACAGAGGCATGCACGGGTAAGGAGTGGGTTAGGTACTGGCTCCATACGGGTTTCGTCATGGTAAAAGGAGAAAAGATGAGCAAAAGCCTAGGAAACTTTGTAACGATAAGGGAGCTTTTGCAGAGATATTCCCCAGAAGTTATAAGGTTCTTTGTCCTACAGAAGCACTACCGCTCCCCTCTAGACTACACGGAAGAGGGAATACAGCACGCAAAGAACAACCTCGAAAAGCTTTACAACACAATTGAAAACATTAGAATTGCTCTTGAAAAAGCGGAGATACCATTCAAATGGGGCAAAGAAGAGTTTGAGCTTTATGAAGTGATTAGAGAAGCAAAGAGAAAATTCTATGAAGCGATGGATGATGACTTCAACACTGCTGAGGCCATGAGGCCAATATTTGAGGTCGCAAACGCTGTGAACAAATACCTAGCAAAGGTAGAAAAGCCAAAGGAAAGCGTTCTGAGAAAAGCCCTTGAGTTCTTCAAGATGGTTGGCGAAATTTTTGGAATCTTTGAGGAATACTTCAAAGAAACAAAGGAGACAAAAGAAGAAGAACTTATTGAGCTGTTAATCCAAGTCAGAGCTGAACTGAGAAAACAGAAGAACTATGCTTTAGCGGATAAAATTAGAGCAGAGCTTAGAGAGCTTGGCATCCAGCTTGAAGATACTCCACAAGGAACAATTTGGAAGAGGATAAATGTTTAGTCTTTTTTCTTCCTAAACTCATTTATCAGCTCTTTTGCTGCTTTTACCATCTCTTCAAGAGTTGCGTTGTCGTGGCTGATTCCGATGGTTATCTTCGCATGGGTTGTTGCGTATGAGAAATACAGTGTATTTCCTTGGCTCTTTGCAAAGAACTGCTCGACTGTCTCTGTTTCTTCTCCCACATCGTCTTCTCCGCCGGGCATGATTTCTGGATTGTCATCAAGTATCATGGGTCTTGGCTCCATATTTCCACCTCCCCAGCGTTAATTTGCAGATGCCCCTTTTAAAATTTGGGGGTCTGTCCGTCGTGAGTTTTTAGGAGGTTTGTGAGTGAAAACCTTCCCGTTTAAATTTACTCTCACGACGGACTTGGGTTTCACCAGCCTCAACTCCCCTCTGGGTTCATTGGGGAGTAAATCATTGGCCTTAACCCCGCTCAGGGCGACCCCAAGTCCCCGCATCCAAATGTTGAACGCCCCAACAAACTGTCTATCACCAACAAAACTACAATTAGGACACTCCACCAGCCCGTTTCGGGACTCTAACCTACTCCCACATTTCGGGCAGGTGGATGAAGTGTGAGCAGGATTAACAAACTCAACTGGAACACGGTAAGAAATTTTTTGAACGATTTTACTCCAAGTCGAGCGGGAGAGTTTCCGGTTAAATTTTCTCGAACCGTTCTTCAGCATGTTGGACTTGTCCAATTCCTCGAAGACGAAAACAGCATCAAGGAACTCCCTTGAGAGCTGAACCGCCAACTTGTTCAAGTAATCCTCAATCCTGTTCCTTCTTCTCGCCCAATACTTTTCGAGGAGCCTCCCAATCCTTTTTGGGGCTTTCTTCTGGATACTTTTCAGCCTGTCAATAATCCTGTCGTAGGTTTCTGCAATCCTGTGGAGTTCGCTCAAGTCCACTTTAATCCAGCCCTTCTCGGGGTGATAAATGTCAAGGCTCATTAGGTTGCTGTCAATCCCGATTTTGACCCTTCCAGAGAATTCAACTTCCCTCGAAAAGGTTAGGAGAATGTCGTTTTCCCTTATTATTAGCTCTCCAGTTTTCCAGCCTTTAATCCGCTCGTAAAACCATTCGTTGGAGTAATCGAGTTCAAGGTATTCCTCACGTGGTTTAACCGTGATTCTTATTTTCGAGCCATCAACTTTCATTAGTGTAGTCTTCACCCTCACGAATTTTCTATTCACAATGGGTTTCTTTCTCCTCCGTCTTCCTTTGAGGTAGTTTTGCCTCCAGCTCTCCAAAATCGAGTATGCTGTTTTTATTGCAGAATCAACGTAGTGTTTGGCAAAAGGCCAGTTTTTGAGGAGTTCGTTCCTTAATTCTCGTTTGAACTCGTTGGACTTTGGGAAGTATGGGATTAGTCGGGTCGTTTCATAGTAGTTCCAGTTCCCATTTCCGGGAGGATAACGGTGTTTAACCTTTTTCTCCTTCCAGATTGTGTTTTCCCAAATTTCGTCAGTAGCATGTTGGAGTAGTTTTTGATACTCATTGAGGAGTTCCCTAACGTTCCACTCGTGATTCATTCTGTATGTGAGGATGATTTTCACTCCTCAACCTCCTCGATTAGTTTTTTCACGCCCTCCTTGAGTTTCTTGTATTTGTGGGAACGAGCTCCGTAGAGTTTGCCCGCAAAGTGGCTGATTATGGTTATTAAATCCTCAATGAGTTCTTCTTTTGGAGTCTTGTCCTTCTCGTTGAGGACTATTATTTCTGTTCCATTCTGTTGGAAGAAGAATTCGAGTGTTTTAAACCCGAAACGGGTGAGTCTGTCGGGGTAAGTGATGATGACTTTTGAGACTTCTCCCTTTGCCACGAGTTCGAGGAGTTTCCGATAGTTTTTCCTGTTCTCGTTCAATCCTGAACCAATGTCCTTGAGTATTTGGACTTCCCATCCTCGTTCTTTCGCATATTGTTTGATGGTTTCAATTTGTCTTTCTAAATCGTCTTTTTGCGTGTGACTGGAGACTCTGGCGTAGCCAATGATTAAACCATTGTTCGATGTTTCTCCGAGTAGGCGTTTTATTTCGCTTTCTGGAATTCTCCTCCGCCCTCCCGGGGTTCTGACTGTTTTGATTTTCCCTTCCCTGTCCCACTTCAGGATTGTCTTCGGGTGGACTCCGAGTATCTCACTCGCCTGTTTGACCGTGTAAAGCTTTTCCTTCACTACCATACACTCACATTTAATCTTTGACAAAAAAGAACAGTTCCGCTAGGCTAAAAGGTTAAATACCATTTCGATAAAAATCTTAACGGTGTTAGAGGTGCTGGAGCTATTATCCCAGCTAATTGAGTTTGAAACTGTGAACGACCCGACCAACGGAAAAAAGCCAAGCAAGGAGTGTCCGAAATTCATCAGGGATATCTTAGATTCCTGGGGAATAGAAAGCGAGATAATTGAAAAAGATGGGTACTATGCTGTCTATGGTGAATTAGGGGAAGGTACTCCAAAGCTCATGTTCTTGGCCCACTTTGATATCGTTCCAGTGAATATAGAAGAGTGGAGGACTGACCCATTTAAATTAACGATAATTGGAGACAAAGCCTATGGAAGAGGAAGTGCTGACGACAAAGGGAACGTTGCTGGAGTAATGCTTGCTTTAAAGGAGCTTTCAACGAAAAAGCTCAATAGAAAGGTAATTTTCGCTTTTACTGGGGATGAGGAGATTGGAGGCAAATTAGCAATGCACATAGCGGAGAAGTTGAGAGAAGAGAATAAACTCCCACAATATTTGATCAATGCTGATGGGATTGGCATGAATCCAATAATTAGAAGGAGAAAAGGATTCGGTGTGATAATTGAGGTACCGCAGCAGAAAATCCTAATCAAAGGCAAAGTAATGAAAAAGTCATTCACCATAAGCACACCTGTACTTCAAACTAGACATGCTGCTTATTTCATGCCCGGTGTTGATATGCACCCTATGATTGCTCTTTCTCACTTCCTAAGGAACAGCGATAATCTTGCTGTAAAAGTTGAAGGTAAATTTTTGAAGTCAAACGTTCTGCCGAGCAAAGTTGAACTGGCATATGTAGAACCCGATGAAAGTGGGGAAGAAGTTGAGGCGGATTTAAGCTTAACAGAGCTTTTGAAAGCTATAGTACCTTTAGTTAGAGCATCAATAAGTGCTGAAAAATACAGCGATTTTGGGATCTCGATAACTCCTAACTTATATTCACTTGAAAACGGAGTTCACAAGCTTAGACTGGATATAAGAGCAATGAGCTATTCTCCTGAGCAAATAGAAAAGGTGCTTAAGGAAGTTTTAGAGTTCAACATTCCAAATGCAAAGCTGAGTGTTAAGCATAATGAAAAGGCGGGATATCTCTTCACTTCTCTAGATTCAGAGCTTGTCAGAATAATGATGAAAACTCTAGAACGCTTAGGAGAGAAAGCTAAGCCAGTTGAAGGTGCTGGAGCATCAGATTCAAGATATTTCACTCCTTATGGTGTTGAAGCAATAGATTTTGGACCAAGAGGGGGAAACATTCATGGGCCCAATGAATATGCAGATGTTACCTCCCTTAAACTGCTTCCAAAAATTTATACACACGTTGCAATAAATTTGCTTAAAAAGTGATTCCTCTGTCCATTTTTTGTATGGAAACATTTAAATATTCCTAATCTATTAACGCCGTTAAGGGAAATCATGAAAAAGTTTCCGGCATATCTCGCTTCTTGGAATGATATTGAGAGATGGGCAAAAGAAGGAGCTCTAAAAATTCTTAACGAAGGCTGGAAGCCAGATGTTGTAGTCGGACTTGCAAGAGGCGGATGGGTTCCAGCAAGGCTGTACTGCGATTACCTCGGCATTAAAGACTTAGTGAGCATCAAAGTTGAGCACTGGGGCATTACAGCTACCCCCGATGGAAAAGCCAAGCTGAAATACGGAACGCAGTATCCTTTTGAAGGGAAAAAGGTTCTGATTGTTGACGATATAGCCGACACAGGAGAGAGCTTAACTCTGGCTAAGAACTACGTTGAGAGTAAAAATCCAGCTGAAGTTAAAGCAGCGACGTTGCTAACAATAAAGACCTCAAAGTTCAGACCGGATTATTATGGGGAGGAGATTGACTGGGCGTGGATTGTATTCCCATGGAATTTCGTTGAAGATATGATAAATCTGACAAGCAACCTCTTTGAGGAGAAAGAAAAGCTCACAACAGATGAAATCATTGCTCTTTTCAGAGAACTTCACGGCATTGAGGTTCCAAAGGAAAGGCTCGAGGAAGCTTTGACTATAGCAGAGAAGAGAAAAATATTTAAAAAGGAAGGTGAATTTTGGCTCAAACCTTAAGGTTGTGGTACTTTGGATAAAGAAAAGACCATAGAGGCAATTAAAAAGCACAGTAACTATTCGAGGGAAATTTACGAAATGCACGAGGAGAGCATAAATAATGCAATTGATAACTATGAACAGCTGAAAGAGAACTATCTAAATGACCACTCAAGAGCTAGGATAGTTAGAATCGTCATAAATGAGGATAACGATCTGCCACTAGCTATAGAATTCCACAAAAAAGACGACTCCTTCAAAGGATTCAGCATCGCAATAGGGAAGCCATACATAAAGAGTGAAAATAATGGGAAAAGCGAGGAGCAAGAAAATTACGAAGAGAGCAACGGCTGAATATAAAATCCATCTTCTATCTTTTCTCCATCATAAATTTCATAGCTGACAAGATAATAGGTCGGATTTCTGTATCTTCTCGTAGAGTATCTGTCTGCACCAGCAATCCAGACAATGTAGTTATCTTCTCTGAGAGGGTTCCTTATGGCAAGGAGCATAGATGTTTGAGGTGAGTTGTAAGAGAACTTCATAAAGGAAACTTCTTTTATGTCATCTGGAGTTATGATAAATGTTCTAACATTTCCGAAGTTTGAATTTTTCTCTAAAACCCAGGTGCCGTTCTTAAACACAAACCTCAACGGGAAGTACTCCTCAAACTGTTGCACAACTTTGTTGCTGACAGAGCCGCCTATGAGGATTAAGTCTTTCTTTAAGTCTTCATCCGTCAAGTTTACGTCTGCTTTAACCTCAATTTTAATGTCTCCAGGCCACTGTGAGTAAAATGTTTCGAGATAGCTTTTCACGATCTCCGCAGTTTCTCTGTCATATTCAGATCCTCTTTTGTCTGGATTCTGAGTGCCGTAGACAATTATTACTTCTCCTTCCTTTACAACATCATCTAAAGCTCTTAAAGGAGTGATAGGGACGTTTTTCTCGTAAAGATCTTTGGCTTTTTCTGGAGGGGCTTTCTCAGCTAGCTCATCGAGCATCTTGTAGATATACTCATCAAGGGTCTTGTTCTCTTTTAAGCTTAAAGCGGTGTATTTTTGATAGAGTTCTATCATGTAATCCTGCCAAAATTCGCCCCAAGCTTTCTGCATTTGAAGGTTCCACTCGGCATAGTCCCTATCTATATGGCTCAGGGCAAAGTATGCCCAGCCGTCCGCAAAGCTCTCATAGATCATCATTGTATCAAACCAGAAGTGGATATCATAGGTTGCTAAATAGGGCATATCCTCCTCTATCGTGTTTTCAAAGTAGCGGAGAGGTTTAACTTTGTAGCCATAGTATTCATCCAGCTTTTCATTCGTTATATCATGACCAAGCTCATGATAAATGAAGTCTAGAACCCAAAGCTCATCAAATTTTCTGTTATTTACATAGACAGCGTTGAGAGGAAGCCCAAATATAGTATCTTTGGCTCTCTCCAAGCTCCATAAAGTCCTCGGCGGTGTTCTCCTCACCAGCGGAGGTATTCCACCTGAGCCGTAAATCTTAGTTCCATTCTCTTCTCTGTAAAAGCTGTGCCCGTGAATGCACACCAAATACGGCAGATGGAACTCAAATCTGACGTTTGTTAGGTTCATGTAGGGCCCCATGAATTCATCTGGAGGCAAAAGCTGAATAGCAGATTTATAAACTTCCAAATCTTGCCCATAATAGCTTTCATGGGATTTAAAGAACTCCATGAAGTGTGTATCCTGAGCAAATTTTCTCAGGGCATCAACAATTTTGTCCAAATCCGAGTCTTGCCACTCCGTGTAAATTCTCTTCATTTCAGGAGGATTTGAAAACTGAAGAATGTACGCATCGAGGAGGAAGAGCTTGTAATCTCTCTGTGGAATATTCTCTACATCGCTGAAGTAGTGCTTAAGTGTTTGGACTGCTTCATGGTTTTTGTATTTCCCAAAATAAGCATCCACATCTCGGATATAACCGAGGCGATGTATTACAAACTCGTCAAGTTCAAATGTAAGATAGTAAACGATGCTTAAAAGTTCTTCATTCGGATTTACCTCAACAAGAACTTTATCCGTTTGATACTGACATGCATAAGCGGGAGAAGCTAGGATTATAAAAACAAAGAATGCTAATGCTCTTTTCATATCACCACCTATGGTAATTTTACTCATTTGCTTAAAAATCTTGCACAAAGTTTTAAAGTCAAACTACTTAACGATTTTAGGGTGACCTAAAATGAGAGCAAAAGCTGTTATACTCATCCTTCTCCTCACTTCATTTGCAATTCCAAGTGTGAGCGCTGAAAAGCCCTTAGTGGTTGCGAGTATAGCACCTCTGGCAGAGATAGTAAAGGAGGCATTTGGAGACTCCGTAAACGTTGTCTATCTCGTCCCTCCTGGAGCTGATCCTCACCAGTACCAGCTGACTCCAGATCAGATTGAGCTCATCAAGAGAGCTGATGTGGTTGTTACAGCGAATGGTCATTTGCCAGTGGAACAGAAGATGAAAGAACTCTGGGAGGAAGGAGCGCTTAATGCAAAAGTACTCTTTGCTGATGATTATCAGAAATACGGCTTCCGCTTTCTCCCAGAACGGTGGTATAATAACAAAAACAACCCTCATGGAGTTTGGGTTGACCCCTACAATGCCTTGGCGATTGCGAAAGCTACAGAGGTGGCGTTAGCAGAAAAATATCCGCAGAACAGAGAGTTTTATGAAAAACAATACAAAAAATTTGAGATAAGAGTTCTGGCAATAGTTGAGGCTTACAAAGCTTTGGCTGAGAATGCAACTGCTGTAATCGAGATGCCCTCCCAGCAGTATGCTCTTGAGTGGATCGGAGTAAAAGCAGTTGCCTCAATTAAGCCTGAAGAAGAAGTTCCAGCTAAGAGCGTTGATGATATGATCAATATAGCTCAAACTGCTGATATTATTGCTTATTCTTCTCAGAGCCCTGAATCACTAAAAAATGCTGCCCTTGAGCTCTCTCAAAGAACTGGTAAACCTTTAGCCGATATAACCACAATTTGGGTCAATAAACCTTACACTGAAATCTTAATTGAAAACTCCAAAGCTGTGATAAATGCATTGAACCAAAAGACACCAGTCATTCAACAAACTACAAAAGCAGAAAGCATCAATGTTATTTATGTTCTCTTGGCATTGGTTGTTGGAATTTCACTTGGAATGGCTGTCGGGGTTTTGATTAAGAAGTAGAAAAAAAGAAAATCTCACTCTCTCTTGTATGGCTTTCCATCCCACTTTGGTGGTCTTACCTTTCCTATTATTCCAGCAACGATGACTATTGTCACTATGTACGGCAGTGTAGCAACGAACTGCCATGGAACAACTTGTGAAACTGCTGGGTTTGTTCTCACCCACACTGAGAGGTTATCGAAGAATCCAAAGAGAAATCCACCGATTAATGCCCTTACTGGGTTCCAGCCACTGAATACCATGTTTGCCAATGCAATGAAACCTCTACCTGAAGATATTTCCTTTGTGACGACTCCGAGCCAGTCAACGCTCAAATAGGCCCCTCCAAGCCCAGCTAAGGTTGCTCCATATACTGTTGCTAAAAAGCGGTATTTCTCAACGTTGACACCTAAAGCATCTGCTGCCTCTGGGTTCTCACCGACAGCTCTTATTCTAAGTCCTAATGGAGTTCTAAAGAGCACCCAGTGTGTTAGGAACACAATTATGAAAGTTACGAGCACCATAGGACTTAAGCCACCATAGGGGGTGTTAATGAGTGGCTGAATTCTAAAGGTTGTTGGGACTTGGTGCTGTCCTGCTGTTCCCCACACTGCTGTAATTCCGAAGGCGACTACACCTAAAGCCAGCAAATTCACACCGATACCCGGAATAATATGGTCTCCTTTGAGATAAACCGTTATGGCTCCATGGAGCATTCCCAAGAGCATCCCAACAAAAGCCCCACCTAATAGACCTATCCATGGGCTGCCACTCATCTCTGCAAATATTGCACCGAAGAGTGCTGACATGAGTAGGATTCCCTCATATCCGATGTTTACAACTCCTGCTCTTTCACTTACCACTGCTCCAGTGCTCGTCAAAACTATTGGGACCATTGCTGTCAATGAGCCGAGAAGGATTGAGAGTATCATGTCTATCATTTTCTCACCACCTTCTTAACTAAGTCCCACAAGCCTGGAACTGCAACTGCAACAACAATTATTCCTTGAACAACTTTGACCATTTCTAAGGGAACTCCAGCCTCTATCTGCATGTAAGTTGCTCCTGCCTTTAATGCACCAAAGAACAGTCCGCTGAAAATTATTCCAATTGGGTGATTCCTTCCAACTAGTGAAACACCAATTCCATCAAAACCGTAGCCGTATATGTTCGCCATACCTTGGCTTATTGCGTAGCTTGGTGGTCTTCCCATAACTTCAGTCGCTCCTGCTAAACCGCTCATTATACCACCAAGAAGGAATGACCAGATGATGGCTCTCTTTGGATTGATTCCACCATATCTTGCAGCTCTCTCGTTATAACCGCTTGCTCTCAGTTCATAACCAAGAACTGTATGCCAAAGGATGTAGTATGCAATTATTGCAGCAGCTATTGCAATTATTAATGCAAGAGAAAGCTCGCTTCCCTTCATGAGCAGAGGTAATCTTGCACTTACTGGGACTTCTATTGTTTTGTTTGGGTCATCAGGATTTGCCAGTGGACCCAGAACAAGGTACAAGGCAGTATAAAATGCAATCCAGTTAAGCATGATTGTTGAAATAACCTCATGAACACCCCTGTAGACCTTTAAAAGTGCAGCTGGCAGTGCCCAAAGCATTCCAAAAATCATTCCAGCAATTAGGCCTATTATGGGGTTAGCAAAGATGTTGGTGAAAATTATAGCGGCTATTGCACCAAAGTAAACTGTTCCCTCAGCACCAATGTTGAAGATTCCAGTCCTCGCGCTGATTGCGAAAGTTAAAGCTGTTAAAATTATTGGAGTCGCTGAACTCAAAGTCATTGACCATCCATAGGCTGAACCTACAGCACCCTTAACGAGAGCAGCATATGCTTCTATTGGATTATACCCAGAAAATGCTAACACTATAGCTCCAATGAGAACTCCAATTACAATTGCGAGGAAACTTTCAAGGAGAGGCTTAATGAGTTGTTTAATCATTCTATTATCAGCTTTCACTTTTGATACCTCCCATCATTAGTCCGATTTGCTCTTCGGTAACCTCTTCGGGCTTCACAATGCCGACAAACTGTCCCTCGTACATTATTGCCATCCTGTCGCTAAGCTGCAGTACTTCATCCAGATCTGCTGAAACCAAAAGAACAGCCTTGTTTTCATTTCTAAGCTTGACGAGATAGTTTCTTATGTATTCTGTTGAAGCAACATCAACACCTCTTGTAGGTTGTGAAGCAACTATTAATAGGGGCTCTTTGCTAACTTCCCTAGCAACTATGAGCTTTTGCTGGTTACCACCGCTCAAGCTCTTAACTGGAGCATCCACACCTGGTGCAACTACTTCAAATTTTTCTATAAGCTCTTGAGCGTGTTTTTTAACGTTACTCCACTTAATGGAGTTTAACACTCCTGTAAACTCTTTCCTCCAGTGAAGACCAAGTATTGAGTTTTCAGCAACACTCATGTCCAATATAAGTCCCATGTTTGTTCTGTCCTCAGGAATGTGGGCAACTCCGAGATTGTATAGCTCTTTGGGAGGCCTCCCTGTGATGTCTTTTCCGTTGAGGATAACTCTACCTTTCTCAATCTTTCTCAACCCAGTTATTGCTTCAATAAGTTCAGTTTGGCCATTTCCTTCAACACCCGCGATTCCAAAAATCTCTCCAGCTCTAACCTCAAAGCTCAATCCCTTAACAGCGTCTTCTCCTCTGTCACCTTTTACCCACAAGTTTTCAACTTTGAGAATTGGTTCTCCAGGCTCTTTTGGAGGCTTTTGAATTCTTAGAACTACATCCCTGCCGACCATCATTCTCGCTAAGAGCTTAGGTGTTGCTTCGCTCGTATTTACAGTCCCAATGACCTCTCCTTTTCTCAACACGGTAACCCTATCAGTTATTTCCATAACTTCTCTCAGCTTGTGGCTGATGAAAATAATTGTTTTTCCTTGTGCCTTAAGTGTTCTCAAAACGTCGAACAGCTCTTTAACCTCAATAGGGGTTAGCACAGCAGTTGGCTCATCTAAGATAAGAACGTCAACATCTCTATACAGAACTTTTAAAATCTCAATCCTCTGCTGGACGCCAACAGGGAGGTTCTCAACAGGCATATCAAGAGGAACTTGAAAGTTCAGCTCATCCATAAGCTTTTGGAGCTTTGCTTTAGCTTTATCAACATCTATCTTGGAGAAGTGTCCGTGATCCTCCATCCCAAGGATTATGTTGTGCAGAGCATCAAAAACCTCAACAAGAGTGAAATGCTGGTGAACCATACCAATACCATTTGCTAAAGCATCAGCTGGACTTTTAAACTTCACTTCTTTCCCTTAACATAGATTTTACCCTCAGTTGGAGGAAGCATTCCAGACAAAATCTTCATTAATGTGGTCTTACCCGCTCCATTCTCACCTAAAAGACCATGAATCTCGCCCTTTTTAACCGAAAAATCAACGCCTTTCAAAGCTTTAGTGCCATCAGGATAAATTTTAACAATGCCCTTCATTTCGATTAGTGGAACTTCTTCCATGGGTTCACCCCCAAAAGGTTAAGAAAAAGAAGAAAAATCAAGAGCTCTCCTTCTCCCACTGCTCAGCAAGTTGCATCATTTCTTTCCAATCCTTGGCGTTTCTTATTGCCTCTATTTGATCTTTGTTTTGAGCTTTTGGAACAGTTATCTCTCCACTAAGTATTTTCTGTTCAAGCTCTTTCACTGCTTCCCAAACCCAGTCTGGAACCTGCTTTCTGGTCTCCTCAAGCTTTGCAAAGAGTTCATCTTCGCTCTTAAAGCCAAGCTCTTGAAGCTTCTTCTGCTTAACGTCTTCTGGAAGTGAACTAAACATCTCCTTAACGTCATCAATTGTGCTGATTCCAACACCGCCATCTGCTAAGCCAAGCTCAACGACGCCACCCTTGAATGTTCCTTTTATTGCTGCCTCAACTGCCTTGTAAACACCGACGTCAACCCTCTTCATCATACTTGCAATGATTACACCTGGCTTAATCCAGTCTTGAGCTGAGTCAACACCGATTGCGAATGGTGGGCCCATGGCTTTGCCTTGGCTCTGTAAGTACTCACCGATGGCATCGAAGACACCCAATCCGACTGCACCAGCAACTTGGTAGATAACCCATGCGCCCTGTCCGAGCTGAGCTTGTGCAGCAGTCTTACCCTTAGCTGGGTCAGTGAATGAGCCCGTGTAGGTGTAGAGGATTTGTATGTTTGCATCTTTTCCAGTCTTCTGCTTGTAATAATCTTCGGCCCAAGAAACACCGAATCTGTAACCGCCTTCGAACTTGTAGAGAACTGGAATTTCAATACCGAGAACGATACCAACTTTGTCCTTTCCATCGTTTGCAGCGATGAGTCCAGCCAGTGCTCCAACTAATGCTGAGCCCTCGTTTTCCTTGAAGAGAATGCTCATGACGTTTGGCTTGTCTGGAACATAACCATCAATGATAGCGAACTTCTGGTTGGGGAACTCATCAGCTACTTGCTTAATGGCATCTGTCATCATGAAACCAACTGCAATGATTATATCATATTCGCCGCTCTGGGCAAGTGTTCTGAGGTTTGGTAAGTAATCACTTTCCTGTTTGCTCTGAACTTCCTTGAGTTCAAGGTTGAAGTCCTTAGCTGCTTTTGAAGCACCCAAATAAGCCATGTCGTTGAAGCTCAAGTCACCTCTTCCACCTACGTCATAGACAATGGCGATTTTACCTGCGTACTCTTTCTTTGTCTCGGTGGGTGTTTCTCCTCCGCCGATACATCCGCTGGCAACTACGCTAAATGCTAACACCCCGATTAAAAACAAGGCCAATACTGACTTCTTCATATCGTAACACCTCTGAAAGTTTTCTCACTCATGAAAAGCTACACCTTTAAATATATACTTTGTGGTGTATTTCTTTAGGTTTTTCGAAAATTTTTCAAAAAATTTATTAAGCCTCTCTCATATTTCATTACATGCTGAGAGAAATAGTACACCTAAGTAAAGGGGTAATATTGATTACTGGAGATGCAAAAAAGATTGCTAGGATTTTCCTTAATGCATGGCTTTCAAATGGGATGATATTTTTGGCAGAGCATTTGCCTTTCGATGTAAAATATCCAGAGAATGTTTTTATCGGAAGTTTAAATGAAGGAATAGAGTTTGATGGGTATTTAATTTATAACCTCCTTTCTCGACCAAAAAATGAAAGAGCAAAAATTTATGAGTGGATAAAAGAGTACCGTGATAAGCTAATTCTAATCTATGAGACCAAATACATGAAAGATTCTGTGCTCCATTATGGAATTAAAGAATTAATTAATTACCTAATTGCATATAAAAGAGAAACGCTTGGGTTTGAGAGGATTGATGTCTACAAGTTCGAAGAAGGAAGAGTAATTGAGAAGAAAAGCTATGTGAGAAGGTCATAGAATGATTTTGAGTTTTCTCAGCACATCCTCTGGAGATTCCCCAAATATCAGCACCATTGCTTCCTTTCCCCAATCACCAAGATGATATATTATGTCTGGTCTTTCACTTAGTCTTTTTATTGCTGTTTCAATGCCCCAAGGAATTGTTGCGCCTTCTTTAGCTTTTATTTCTTCTGGTTCTTCTCTTCTGTCATAGAATGAAACTTTGAACCCATTTTTTTGAGCTCTCTTAATTAGGTTCTCGCTGTATCTCAAATTAAGGGCACTTCTAGTCTCTGGATAGAGCTCCATGAACTTTAGAACGGCTCTTGCTAGATGGCTTGATGCTCCGAATTCTACACTGCCCACTGCTTTTACTGTATTTCCAAATCTTACAATACGCCCCTTAACTCCAGCCACATCTTTAGGAGTTCTTGCATAAAGCCTTGGTAATGCATAAACAAAGTTCATGCCAACTTCTGGTACATGGGGTAAAATTCTGTCTCCAATTCTCTCGAGCTCCCTTACAGCTTTTGTTAGGCTTTCATAAACCCGCCATTTCTCCGCTGGAATTTCAACCCAAACATTTTGATTAACTGGGCAGTGTCCTTTCCCAATTCTTGCACCATAAAAGATGCCCATTGTTATGAACTCTTTTGCAACCTTAATTGCTTCCTCTAAGCCTTTCCCTTTTGCTAAGTTTGCAGTTATCGCTGCTGAGAATGAGCAACCGGTTCCATGGGTACAGCCTTCAACAAAAGGAGCACTGTATTCCCTAAATTTTCCAGCATGATAAAGCACATCAACAGCTTCACTGAGGTTTAGATGTCCCCCTTTCACTATTGCCGCTTTCGCTCCAAGCTCTTCAACAATAATCTTTGCCGCCTTTTTTGCATCCTCGAGAGTTTCAATTTTAATACCGCTCAGCTTTTCAGCTTCTGGCTTATTTGGCGTTACAAGTGTAGCTAGAGGGATTATATATTTGATAAGAGCATCCATTGCATCTTCTCTCAAAAGAGGAGCTCCACTCTTAGCGATCATCACTGGATCAACTACAAGTGGGAATTCATACTTCTTCACAGTCTTTGCGACAGCCTTTATTATTTCAGCGTTGCTCAGCATTCCTGTCTTAGCTGCATCAACCCCAATATCATCTGCAACTGCCTCAATCTGCTTTGCCACAACCTCTGGAGATACATCATAAATCGCTCTAACCTCTTGAGTGTTTTGAGCTGTGACTGAGGTTATTGCCACTAAGCCATGAACTCCAAAGGCTGAAAAAGTTTTTAAATCTGCCTCAATGCCAGCGCCTCCCCCACTATCGCTCCCTGCTATCGTTAGAGCGGTTTTTACATACTTTCTAGCATCCACACTACTCACCTCCCAGATATTCATCAATTATCTTTCTCATTTCTTCAGTTGCCTTTTTCACATCTGGAGCTCCTACTATAGCAGAAATAACTGCTATCCCATCAACACCAATCTCCAGCACTTTTCTAACATTTTCGTGGTTTATTCCACCTATCGCGACAACTGGAATTTTTACTGATTTAACTACTTTTTTTAATCCCTCTAAACCCAGAACTCTGGCATCTTTCTTTGTTTTTGTTGGAAAGACTGAGCCAGCGCCGAGATAGTCTGCCCCCTCTCTTTCTGCCTTCAGAGCTTCTTTCAAACTGTATACCGAAGCTCCTATAATTAAGTTTGGAGCAAGCTCTCTAGCTATAGAGACTGGCATGTCCTCTGGACCGAGCTGAACTCCATCTGCATTAACCGCCAGAGCCACATCAAGCCTGTCATCAACAAAAAACAGTGCGTCGTATTCTTTTGTTATCTTTCTGAGTTCTCTTCCAACTTTTATCATCTCCCCAGTTGGTGCATTTTTAATCCTCATCTGTATTGCAGTTGCTCCCCCCTCCAGTGCCGCATTCACAGTTTCTATCTCATCTCTAAGCCTTCTATCAGTGATGACATAAAGCCTAAGCCTTTTCCTAAGGTTCAACTTTCCTCACCTTTGCCCGTTCATTTATTAACTCTCCATCGATTCTGTAGAGCCAGTCATAGAGCTTTACATGGAAACTCCCCGGATATTTGGCTTCCTCATAGGCCTTCTCAGCCGCGATTCCAAAGACTACCAGTGCGGATACAGCAGCTCTCAGAGGTTCTTCAACAGCTGCAAAGGCACCAGTTATTGCAGTGACCATACATCCCGTCCCCGTGACTCTTCTTAACATTTCATGGCCATTATATATAGCATAAACTTCTCTACCATCACTCACATAATCAACGGGACCAGTAACGGCTACAACAGTATTGAACTCCTTTGCTGCAATGAAAGCTAGCTCTTTAGCTTTGTCCTTTTCATATGCTGCTGAATCAACACCCCTTGTTTTACCATGTTCACCAAGCAAAGATGCTATTTCACCAAAATTGCCGCGAAGAATTGTTATACTGCCTATTTCAAGGAGTTTTAGAGCTGTTTCGGTTCTTAGCTTAGTAGCTCCAGCCCCAACTGGGTCGAGAATTATGGGCTTTTTCATCTCGCTGGCAACTTTAACAGCTTTTTCCATTGAGGAAATCCAGTGTTCATCGAGGGTTCCAATATTAACCACAAGGGAGTCCGCTATTCTCAGCATATCCTCAAGCTCATCTTTGGCATGAGCCATTACAGGCGAAGCTCCAAGAGCTAAGAGGGCGTTAGCGGTTGTGTTCATTACTACAAAGTTTGTAATGTTCTGAACGAGCGGTTTTCTTTTTCTAACTTTTTCCAAAGCTTTAGCTATCCACTCCATATTATCACCTCTCCACTAGGTAGTAGAGAATGCTCACCAAAATGAAGGTTGGAATGCTTGAGCCGAGCTTAAAGCCAACCTCACTCAAAACTGGAATGTAGATGTTAAACAGCCCTTCAACCGCAAGCAGCATGTAGAACACAAATCCAACTGCCCAAATTGCTAGGGCTTTCACATTGTACCCAGCGAATTTCCCTTTTTCATCCAAGAGCTCCTCAGCGTTGTATTTTTTCTTGACGAGGAAATAGTCAGTTATCATTATTGCAGTTAGAGACACAAATGCTCCTCCAATTAGCAGGAGAAAGCTCTCATACTGATCAACTGGGAATACCAAAGCCAGCAAAGTTCCCAATGTTCCCACGAGTAGAATTTGCTTTTTTGCATCTGCTCTTGGTGAGATGTTTTTGTAAGTTATTGCTGCTGAATAAACATCGAGGAAAGTTGTGGTCACCGTAGAGAATACTATTATCAGCATTGCGGGGATTACGACTCCATATGCTACTATTATTCCAATTGGGTCGCTCTCTCCTATTGCCATATTTGTCAGCGCTCCAACAAAGTAAAACAACGATGACGAAATAAAATAACCTATGTATGTTCCCCAGAATGCCGAACTTCTATCCTTAGCGAATCTTGAATAATCCGCTATAAGGGGCGCCCATGAAAGAGGCATTGCAATAACTAAGTCAAGAGCTAGCATTGTTCCCATTTCTCCCGTTCCGGGCTTTGATAAGAGCTCGCTGAGTGGGAACTGCTTCAGCGTTACATAAGTTAACCAGATGCTCAACACAAGGAGTAAAGCTGCTGCCGCTTTTTCCAGCTTATCCCAGTTCTTTGGTCCAATGTAAGTCCATGTAGTTACCAATAGACCGAGAAGAACTACCCAAAGAGCATAGTTTTCAAGACCAAAGTGTTTTGAGACAGCGTTCATTGCATTTGCACCGACGATCAGCATTATTGCCGTCCAGCCTATGAGCTGGAGGTAGTTTAGAATTGAGGGCAGAATTGAGCCTTTTATTCCCAGAGCAGCTCTTGAGAGCACCATGGTTGGAACTCCCGTCTCTTCACCTTCAATCGCTATTAATCCCATAACTGTGTTGCCAATTAAGTGTCCGATGATAATTATGACTATTGCCGCTCCTAACGAGAGGGCTGGGGTTAATAATGCTCCAGCCCAGAATTCTGCAATGCTTATTCCGGCGCCGAACCAGATTGCAAAGAGTGTTAGAAACGTGAAGGTTCTCTCTGAGACGGGCTTTATGTCATAGCCAGACTCCATGTTCTTCACCATTAGGTTATTACTTTGGATGTTTATAGCTCTTTTGTGAAAATTTATAACCTTGTTATACAAAGGCTTAAAAACGCTTGTAGCGAACACTCAACTGCTGGATGACGAGCGGTTTCGGAGCTGAGGAATGATGATACCAGCTATCGCCGACAGCTTATTTCTTTTTAAGATACAACCCCACCAACAGCACAAGAACAACAAACACAAAAATCTCTTCCACCAATTTTATCCTTGGTTTTCCATATTCCTTGAAGCTCCCACTCCGGACGTCCATTAAAAGAAGCAGCAGAGCGTAGTCCTCAGTGCAACCCCTATTTTGATAGTCTCCAGCAAGCTCACTCTCACATTTAAGGGAGCTGTAATTTCTCAAGAGCTCATCTATAGCTCTTGTTTCGCCAGCAAGATAATACCATAGCAAAGCAGTCACAGAAGGTCTTATGGAGTCGCTCCACCAGTCGTAATGTGGGTAAAGCTTAAAATTGTAGCACCCTTTGCTGCATTTTTGAATTTCAGCACAGTCAACCCGCATATAGCTTCTGTTTGTGAGCCTCTTGAAAAGAAATACATTCACCTCTGGTTCCCAAGTAACTTCTTCTGGAACCGTGAAGTTCAGGCTTCCGCTTATTGTAAAATTCTTTTCAAGCGCTTTAAACTTCAAGCTTCTGATCAAGAGATAGTAAAAGGTTCCGTTTTCAGTCATTTGGCTCAAGTTGGCTCCTTTGAATAAGACGCTCAGAGAATAGTTTTCTTTTGAGTTCCAGAATAAATCTGTCGAAATGTAGAGTGTGTAATCGCCAGCAAAGGAAATCCTCGTTTTGTTCAGAATAGATACTATAAACCTAACGGCACTCTGATTAATCTCTGACCCTTCTTCTTTAATCAGCACCAGAGGAACCACTAAGCTTTCAAAGGGCTCTCTATGATAAAAGTGAACGCTTGGAAAACCAAGCTGATAGAATGGAAAGCTGTACTCCCATTTGGGTGTTTCGTTTTCGAGGAGATATGTCAAGTAATCTTTGTTAATCAAATTCTCAGGCTTGAGGTTTGAGTTCAGCCACTGCAAGGACTTCGATACGTTATATCCCAATCTATGGAGAAGCGCGACAGCATAAGCTGTGGCAACTAAGCTGGGCTTTTCTTTGAATCCCCACACTTTTTCAGCCTCTTTACAGCTCGAAACTCCTACTTTGGAAGAAGACACCGTGTAAACATACGTCCAGTATGTGCCGTTCTTCATAGTTTTCAGGAGATATTGCACTCCTTTCTTTATCACAGGAGAATTTCTAGGCTCGCCAGCATCTAAGAGCGCATACAAAATCAGAGCCGTTGAAGCGGCTCTGGAGCATGTCGTTATATAGCTATACTCAGGACACTTCTTGAATGAGAATCCGTAAAGACACGAGGGAAAGCCTTCAAACCCCTTTGGTCTCTCTGCATAGTAATAAGCATCGCAGGAAGGAACACCGGACACGTCAAAAGTTATGATAGGTGGAAATGAACCGTCATCTTCTTGAAGCGACTTCAGCCACTCAGCATACTCCTTAACAATCTCCCCCTCTGGAATACCAGACCTTGCAACTGCTATTATCTCAAGAGAGCGGACATAGATTGCATAGCTAAGCTCAGCATTTTCGAAGAATTCATCTTGAGAAAGCTTTTTGATGATGTCTCTTTTAGCTTCATCAAGAGGAACAGCCCCGACTTGAGATGTCAATATAAGGGCCATTACTAAGATAAGCGAAAGCTTTTTCATAAACGTCACTTGTTCTGATTGTTTTTAAGGATTCTTCCTTAATGCTTCTTATTGTCAAAATGCTCCTTGGGAGCTTGATGGTTATTATTGCCCAAAAACCTTGTACCTTACCTGACCAGATTAGATATAAACAGGAGGGTCTCGTCTGATCCCTCTGTATGTTAATATTCCAAGATGTCCGGTCTGAGTTTTTTACTCCATAACCAGCGAGTGATCTTTTTCGGCCATGCTATCTAGAATTCTTACTGAGATCCTGTGTATCTCAGGGGACTCTGAATTTTTGAGCTCTTTCAGAATGGGGACGAACTTTTTTAAGAGATAAGCTTTTTCCTTAGGAATGGTCTGCACTATCCCTTCGAGAGTTAAAAGCGCGTCAAAACGGGTTTCCCTGTCTTTTAAAAATACTTCTAGGCTGTCTAAAACTTTTACTCCTACGTTTTCGTCCCACTTTTGGAAGAAATAGTAGCTGAAGAATACCAAGGCTCCAATATTGCAATTTTTCTCTGGTGAGCGTAGCCATTCGAGCATTTCCTCCAAAATTTCTTCTCCAAATTCAGATCTAAGCGCAATATTTGCCAGAGTTTTTGCTGCCCTATCCTTTGCCCACCTGTTCGGGGAGTTCATGATGTCTAGGAGGGGTTTTATAGCCGGCTTTAAGAGGTGAAGATCGTTGGGCTTTAGATCCCTCGAGAGTATGTACAGTGCCCAGAGGGCATCCATCCTTTCCTCTATTTTTTCACTCTTGAGCATGGTTATCAGCTCTATCACAGCTTCACGCCTTACTTTCACGAACCTGCAGAGCTTTTCACTCTCCCCCAAGGAGATGATATGTATTAACTCATCCCTCACACTCTCAAGGACTTCTGGAAGCTCGACTTTCTCGTAAGTTCTTGTCTCCTCTGGTGAACGATTCTCCTCTGATTCTATAGAAAACTTCTCTGCCGTACTCGCTGAGGGCTTTCTAGGTGATTTAAAGTCTTTCAGCAGAAGTGGACGTATTGTTCGAGAAGACAGCTTTTCCGGAGACAGTGATTTGTATACGGGCCTTGGAATAATCCTCCCATTAATTTGGAGTCTCTTTTTCTCCATTTTTTCCAGTTCTTCCGCCAGCCATTTCAGGATGTACTTATCGCCAATGGCCAGAGCGAGGTCTATCGCCTCCTCAAATCTCTCGTTTTTGAGGAGCTCGTTTATTCTCTGGATGGCCTCTTCAGGTCTTGACTCGTAGTACCTGCGGAGGAGATCTTCAATAGCTTCAGCCACTGTTTTGGCTTTGTAGCGGATTATCGACTCCTTATGGTGGAGTGCCAAGTTTTTGACAATTGTAAGAGTTCTGGAGAACTCTTCAACGGTCTCTTTTGTTACTGGTAATCTAGTCAGTTCCATTATAATTGTTAATAGGGAGTCTATGAGGAGAACGTCCTCGCTGTTCAAAAGCTCTCTTGACTCCCTGATCAGTATAAGAAGCGCTTTATAATCTCCTGTAGAAACTGCCATATTGCGGAGAAGCATCAATCCCATAGCCTTTATCTTAGGGTCCTTTGAAAAGATGAGGGGCATTATCTTGGATATAACTTTCGAGGAAGGATGAAGAAGGCGCATATTCATGAGCACCTCGGGGAGTTCAAGCAGCGCAATATCTTTTCTCGCGGACTTCAGGAGACGCAATAGAGTATCGATAATCTTCATAAACTCTTTTTCTCTCAGAGGAAAGTCCTTAACGAGGGCACTTAGAGTTTTGATGGCATTTATTGACACAACGTCATCCTTGTCCTGTATGGCATCGATTATTGCTTCAAAACCTTCTTTCATGATGAAAAGCTTCTCAAGTTCTCCTGCAGTGGAGAGCACTTCTTTCAGGACCGTAAGGGCGCCAATACGGACCTTTCTGTTCTTATCCTTTATGAGCTTTATGAGTATTCGGAGTACGTCCTTGCTGGATCTGGCGAGATTAACCACTTCGTTCATGCGCCAGGATGAGACCATTTCCTTAATGTCTTTCTCTGAAAGTTTGGAATGTGAACTAATCGGGGACATCTTATTTGAAATTTCAACGTCCTTACGAATATTATTTTTTCGGTCTAGGTGCTGGTATGAAGTAGGATCTGTGAAGATATTGTGAAGCTTTGCAGAGCTAGGAGATGTTTGCTCATTGCTACCGACTTTTGAGACAAAGCTTTTTAAGAGTTGGGGAAACCTAATCGTGGAAGAGGTTGAAGATGACTATCAAGGATCTCCTACGCTCAGCATGGCTGTTCTCAGCGCCGATCCGTTCACCCAAAGGATAATGAGAAGCAGAGAAAATGGGAGCACAAAGTTGAGAGAGCATACGTTGTCGTCAACCTTGCGGCGGCATTGGCGAAGATAAAGCCAGGGAAGCGAGCGACGCTGGAATTCCAATAGTGCTCTATGGAGACACTGAGGGGGCGAAAGTCTTCATAGAGCTCGCAAAGAAGAAGCTTTGAGGAAATTAATGAAGTCTTCCTGTTTTCTAACTACGAGGAGTTTTGGTTCCGTAGACTGTTTTTACAAACTTCTGCACTATTTCCTAGACTGTCACATAGCTGATCTCTAGTATTTCTGTGACTCGGCGGTAGCTGAGGCCTTCCAAGTCTCACCTTTCTGAAGTAGTATCAGAAACCTAAAGTCTAACCCTCCCTGCTTATCCTAACAGTATCCACTGAATGCTGAGAAGCCTTATAAACCTCCCACCCAATTCAATTCTGGTGGTGGGATATGTTTAGAAAGCTCAAAGAAAAGTTAAGCTCATTCGTCAACAAAGTTGCTCAGACCGAGATAAAGGAAAAAGATGTTGAAGAAGCTTTATGGGATTTGGAGCTGGAACTTCTTGAAGCAGATGTTGCTTTAGAAGTCGTTGAGGAGCTGAAGGAGAAAATCAAGCAGCAGCTGGTTGGGCAGAAAGTCAAGATTGGAACTGATAAAAGAAAGCTCGTTGAGGACGCTGTAAGAAAAGCCGTTCTTGAAGTCCTCACACCCGAGAGGAAAATCAACCTTCTTGAGATGATAAAATCAAAGAAAGAGAAGCCCTTTGTCATAGTTTTTGTCGGCTTTAACGGCTCTGGAAAGACGACAACGATAGCTAAGCTTGCTCATTGGCTCAAGAAACATGGCTTAAGTGTAGTGATAGCGGCAAGTGATACATTTAGAGCTGGGGCAATTGAGCAGGTAGAGGAGCACGCAAGGAGAGTTGGCGTTAAGATAATCAAGCACCGCTATGGAGCTGATCCAGCGGCTGTGGCATATGATGCAATCCAGCACGCAAAAGCAAGGGGCATTGACGTTGTTTTGGTCGACACAGCTGGGAGAAATGAGCTGAATCGAAACCTCATGGATGAGATGAAAAAGATTGTTAGAGTTACAAAGCCCGATTTAGTTATTTTCGTTGGAGACGCTCTAGCTGGAAATGCTATAATTGAGCAAGCGAGGCAATTCAATGAGGCAGTAAGAATAGACGGAGTCATTTTAACAAAGCTCGATGCTGATGCAAGAGGTGGTGCAGCTTTAAGCATAAGTCACGCAATTGGAGCACCAATACTCTTTGTGGGCATTGGACAAGGCTATGGCGACCTAAAAGAGTTCGATGAAAAGTGGATGATTGAGAAAATCTTTGGGGAGTGAGTTTTCACTTTTAGTTTTATGCCCAATTTTATTCATGCAAAAATTTTTAAACTCTTTCATCTATGTTTTTGTGGAAAATTTTTGCAAGGCTTATGCTTATAAATGCATAAGTTTAATCACTGTGAGGTGATGCTCATGGCTAAGCCAAAAAGAGATAATAGGAAAGTTGAAGGTGACGAAGTTATTAGAGTCCCACTCCCAGAAGGGAACCAACTCTTTGGAGTTGTTGAGCAGGCTTTAGGAGCTGGGTGGATGGACGTTAGATGTGAAGACGGAAAGATCAGAAGATGCAGAATTCCAGGAAGGCTTAAGAGGAGAATGTGGATTAAGGTCGGCGACTTAGTGATAGTCCAGCCTTGGCCCGTCCAAACAGACAAGAGAGGCGACATTGTGTATAGATACACAAAAACTCAAGTTGACTGGCTTATAAGAAAAGGAAAGATAAGCCAAGAGTTCTTAACTGGCGGATTAGTGCTGTGATGTTCTATGGAGAGGTTAGATAGAGAGATTGCAGAGATTTTGGGCTTGGATGAGCGTAGGGAAAAAGACAGTGAACTGTTCAAAGTCTTTAGCGAAGTCTTTGACAAAACGACTGTTGAGACTTTAAGCTACTTCCACAGAAGGGGTAAAATAGAGCAGCTTTTAGGGGTAATCTCAACAGGTAAAGAAGCAAATGTCTTTATGGGAGTGGACAGCAAAGGCAATAAAATAGCCATCAAAATTTACCGCACCTATACAACGGAATTCAGAAGGATTTGGGAGTATTTAGCGGCTGACCCAAGAGTCGGGTACCTTCCAAAGGATATAAGAAAGCTCGTCTTTGTGTGGACAAGGAGGGAATTCAAAAATCTGCAGAGAGCTATGAAGTATGCAGTTAGAGCCCCAGAACCGATTGCCTTCCGCAATAACATCTTGATAATGGAGTTTATTGGGGATGAAAATCCAGCACCTCGTTTAAAGGATGTGGAAAAGGTATTAGAAAAAAAGGACTTTGAAGAGCTTTATGAGTTTTCGATGAGTGCAATAGAGAGGCTCTGGAAGAGGGGAGATATGGTTCACGGTGATTTAAGCGAGTATAACATCCTAATTTGGGAAAAGCCCGTGATAATTGACTGGTCTCAGGCAACTGTGAAGAGGAATAGAATGTCCCTAACGCTGCTTTACCGTGATTTGAGGAATATCATCAATTACTTCGGTAAGAAAGGGGTTGCTGTTGATGACCTTGAGGAGAAGTTCAAAGAGCTGACGGGTGATTGATATGGGAGAGGAGTTTGATAAGCTGCTCAAAAAGTATGAGTATGTAGACAAAGAAGGCGAGAAGAAGAGTGAATTTGAGGAGAGCGTATATTATGGGACCTTTGGTGAGCAGGAAGAATTTGTGAGAATTCCAAAGGAGAGAATTGGAGTTCTCATCGGAAAGAAAGGCTCAACCAAAAGAAAGATCGAGGAAATTACAAAGACCAGAATAGAGGTGGACAGCGAAACTGGTGAGGTGTTTATAAGTTCAACTGAAAAAACAGACGACCCATTAGCAGTTTGGAAAGCGAGAGATGTTGTAATGGCTATTGGTAGAGGATTTTCTCCAGAGAGAGCTTTCCGTTTGTTCAACGACGGTGAAGTTCTTGAAATAATTAACTTGAGCGATATAATCATTGGAAACGAAAAGAATGCTTTGCCGAGAATTAGGGGTAGGATAATCGGTAGAAAAGGAAGAACAAGAGAGATTATTGAGGAAATGAGCGGTGCTGATATTAGTGTTTACGGTAAAACAGTTGCTATCATCGGGAACCCTATTCAAGTTGAAATCGCCAAGACTGCTATAGAAAAGCTGGCGAAGGGTTCCCCACATGGAACGGTGTATAAGTATCTCGAAAGGAGAAAGAAGGATTTAGAGCTTGAAGGAGGCGTTTATTATGGCAAAGGCTAAAGAACTCTTTAAAGAATTTAAAATTCAGAGTGTCAGCGAATTCTTTAGAAGAAACGCCGCAATGTTAGGTTACACTGGAAAGATTCGTTCTTTAACCACAGTTGTTCATGAGGCAGTCACGAATTCCTTGGATGCATGTGAAGAAGCAGGAATTTTGCCTTATGTGAGGGTTGAAATAGAGGAGCTTGGAAGGGAGCATTACAAAATAATCGTCGAGGACAACGGACCAGGAATTCCAGAGAAGTTCATAACCCACGTTTTTGGAAAGATGCTCGCTGGAACCAAAGCTCATAGAAACATTCAAAGCAGAGGTCAGCAGGGTATTGGTATCAGCGGTGCAGTCATGTTTGCCCAGATTACGAGCGGAAAGGCAACACGCGTAATAACTTCAACGGGTGGCGATGAGATAATCGAGGCTTGGGTTAAGATTGATGTTGAAAAGAATGAGGGTAAAATTGTCAAGAAGATTAAGCATAAGAATACAACTGGCTGGAGAGGTACGAGGATAGAGCTGGAGGTTAAGAACGTTAAGTATGTCCGCTCAAAGCAAGGCGTCTTCTGGTATCTCAAGCTCACAGCTATAGCTAATCCTCACGCTCACATTGAATTGATTGAACCAGATGGAAAGCTCATTGTTTTCCCACGCTCAAGTGAAGAAATTCCAAAGCCTCCAGTTGAGATGAAGCCGCATCCGAAGGGAGTTATGACAGATGACGTCTACAGAATGGCAAAGAAGACGAGGAAGAACACAGTGAAGAGATTTTTGATTTCTGAGTTCTCAAGAATCAGCGACAAGAAGATAGATGAACTCATCAAATACATAGCTGCAATTAGGCTTATCAACAGCGAAGAGGACAAGAAAATAAAAGACGAGCTTTTTGAAAGGTTGGCTAAAGGAGAAGTGGATTTAATTCTGAGACGCTATGGAAGAAGGGCGAAGAAGGTAATCAAAGAGGTTCAAAACCTCATGGAAAAACCGCCAGAGAAGCTCAGCTGGCATGAAGCTGAGGAGATAGTTGAAGCATTCAAATACATGAAGTTCTTGGCACCTCCAACTCACGGCTTGAGGCCAATTGGGGAGGAGAACATCGTTAAAGGTCTCACTGGAATCCTCAAGCCAGAATTTGTAACTGCAGTTACAAGGCCGCCTAAAGTTTACAGAGGTGGAATCCCCTTCCAAGTTGAGGTTGGTTTAGCATATGGTGGTGAGCTTGAGAGCTCATTTAATCTGCTCAGATATGCTAACAGAGTTCCCTTATTATTCGATGCAGGTGCATGTGTAACAACAATGGCTGCCCGCAGTGTGGACTGGAAGCGCTACAAGGTTGAGGACTTAGACAGAGCACCTCTGACACTTTTGATTAATGTCATCAGCGTCCACGTTCCTTACACCTCAACAGGAAAGCAGAGCATAGCCAATGAAGACGAGATTTATGATGAGATAAGATTAGCCATAATGGAAGCCGCAAGGAGACTGCAAACTTATCTGAGCGGTAAGCATAGGAGATTGTATCAAGTCAAAAGGAAGAAAACACTCCAAAAATATGTTCCGGAAATAGCGAGAGCTTTGAGCATCTTAACAGGCGAGCCTGAGGAGAAGATCAAGGAATACTTCATCAGCTTGATTGAGAAGAAGTTTGAAAGTGTTGAGGAAGCATTAGAACAATCAGTGGAGGTTGAAGCAGATGCTGAAGCGTGAAAAGCCAAAGGAGCGTTTTGGCTACGATCCACAGAAGGTTCTCCGCAAATTGGAAGAGCTTGGAAAAGAAATCCTCGAGGAAGTTAAACAGGGGAAGAACCCCTACTTCGACATACCGACCAGAGGATTGAACAACGTTTACTTTGATGAGGTCAAGAGAGTCATCAGAATGGGAGATAAGCTCTCAAGGAGATACTTCCTCAACGTTGCTCACGCTAGAAAGTTCATGCAGACCTTGCTCATAGCAGCTTACGTGAAAAGATTAGTGAGCGAAGGAAAGCACGCAAGCTTGAGAGAAGCCTACTATGCCAACAAGCACACAATCCCAGGGACTAAGGAAAACACATTTGAAGACCAGAGCGAGAGCGATCCAGTTATTGAAGACTTGGAGAGAATGCTTGGCGTCTTAAGAGAAGAGATGCACTTAACTGCTGACAGAAGAGGTTACGTTTACGGAGACATAACAATCAGAGATGGTGAAGACGAGTTCAACACTTCAAAGCTCGGTATGGGTGGCTGGGCTGTTCCAGGAACAGTTGAGCACATCCAGTTCGTTGATATCAACGTTGATTACGCATTGGTTGTAGAGACAGCAGCTATGGCTGACCGTCTGATTGAAGAAAAGTTCCCTAAGAGGGAAAGGGCTCTAATCATTGCAACTCAAGGACAGGCTTCAAGAGGTGTGAGAAGATTAATCCACCGTCTGCACTATGAAGAGGGCTTGCCGATAATAGTCTTTACAGATGGAGATCCATACGGTTGGTACATCTACTCAACAATAAAGCAGGGTTCAATTAACCTCGCTTACCTCAGCGAGAAGCTTGCAACGCCTGAAGCAAAGTTCGTCGGAATGACTATGGATGACATTAAGAAATATGGCTTAGAAAACGTTACAGAAAAGCTCAAGGGAATTCCGCCAAATAAGAAGGGCGGTCCAACTGGAGATTATAAGAGAATCATCGAGGAAATGAACTATCCGTGGTTCAAGAACAAGGAGTGGCAGAGGCAATTAAAGCTGGCTTTAGAGTGGGGCGTCAGAATTGAGCAGCAGGCTTTAGCAAATAAGAGTTTGGAGTTCGTTGCTAAGAAGTATCTGCCTGAAAAAATTGCAAACGAGGAGTTGTTGCCATGACGACCACCGAAGAGCTGGTCGGTCAGGTTAACAAGATTTTGGACGACATTGGAATTGATATGGCTGGGTTATTTGAGAGTTTTGACATCCCCTCTCTCGTTTTCTACCTAAACAGGAATATGGAGATCTTGAGAGACTTTGAAGAAGAGCTGTCGAGAAGGGTTGGGGAAACTGTCCCTTCAGTCAGGGGTATAGACAAGAAAGAAAAGGATCCTCATATAAGGTGGCTGTATAAGAAGAAGCACAACAGGATTCTAGCCCTTGAGAGGCTTAGGAGCGCAATAGTAGCACATAAAATGGCTTTGGCGTTGATTTCAGCGAACTACTCCTTCTACATCGGAAATAGAGAAATAGATGTAAAAACAATCAAAAAGCACGAAGAGCTTAAGAAGATAAAAGTTGTTAAAAAACCCTTTACTCTTGGAAGACTCGAAATTCTACCTCATCTAGCATACTCTGGCGATGTGTTGAAGCTTCTCGGTCAGGAAAGCATTGAGGTTAGAGAGGCATTTAAGCTCATAAAGTCAAAGCTTAGGGAAAAAGGTGTTGTTAGAAAGAAGAGCTTTAGGATTGAAGTTGAATATTGGGAAAAAGGAAGGCTGAAGAAGACGAAGATTGATCTTCCAACGGATGCAGACATAGAGAGCGAGCTCAAGCAGAGGTTTGGAAAGCGCTTCCGCTGGAGAGTTTTGAGCTATGTGAAAACAAAAGGAGTTCTCATAAACAATCATTACACCGTTGATAACCTGGCTTTGGCCTATTCAGCATTTGACCCAGAAAAGGGTCCAGAACTTCTTGGTCTTGACTTGTTTAGGTATTATTTCCTAACCTCCGAAAAAGAAAGGGAAAGTCTTGGACTTTATCCAGACATTAAGCTCTGCATTGACTGTCACTATTCAATTTTTGATCTGCCATTTATGAAGGAGAAAGGGTTTAGGACAGGTTTTGGAAGCATGATGATAATTCAAAAGTGTGAGATCGAGAAGATGCTCAGTGGAAAGAGAAGCGAAATTTCAAATATTCCCAACTACCTCCTTGGTGGAGCAATACTGTATGGAATCAGTCCATTTGATGAGGAAAAAGTTGCAGAGCTGCTTGGGCTGGATTTAGATAAGCTCGTTGAAGCAATTAGGAAGCTCGTCTTGTCTGGACTTCACACGTCTCTGTTCACGAATGTTGAGAAGTTTGAGAAATTCATGCCGAAGAGCGATAAAGCAAAGAGATTTTTGGAGCTTCTCCAGGGGTGAGAGGTGTGAGAGTTGAGATAAAGGCGAGAAACAATGAGGAGCTTTTGAGGAAAATAGATGAGATGCTCAACGAAAATGTGAGAGAAGTCTACATCAATCTGCGACCAACTAAAGAAATCCTTGTGAGAATTCTGGAGAATGCTCCAAATGTAAGGGTCATCGGCTGTCCCCCAAGTCTATATCCAAAAGTCTCAAAGAGAGTTATAAAAGCCCTCAGACAGATGGGCATTGATATTATCCCCATAAAGAAATCGAGAGGAAGACCAAGGAAATATGATGAAGCCGTTCTCCTCCAGATCAGAGAGCTTATGAAGAAGGGAAAAACCCCAAAAGAAATCAGCAGAGAGCTCGGGATTCCCTTGAGAACTTTGTACTACATGATTAACGGGAGATAACAGAAAATTTTTAGGTTTTAAAACCTAAGCATACATCGGTGTGTTTATCATATGGTGCCCAATAGAGAAAAATCAGAGCTGCATCCTTTGAGAAACACTAGATTTTACAGGAAAAATCCCAAACATCCAAAGACAGTTGATATTGTAAGACACACCCTTGTCTTTTTGCTTATAATCCTCCTGTTCTCATTGCTCTACAGATATACAATTAGGTCGGAGGCTTCATCGTTTAATATCGAGTGGATATACCTAGCATGGGGGTTCTTTTTCTTTATAGCAATGAGCATTGCATTGAGATTCCTCTTTGAAACCGGCATTTCAGGTGAAAGACTTCCAAGGAAGAAGAGTAAATGGAGGAATGTGGCCGAATTTATTACTCTGTTTGCACTTGTTGTTGCCGTTTACCTCATCCTCACAGCTAAACCTCGCTATTTACCTCGCGGAGAGGCTCCTCTTATAAGGTATCCAAAATGGATTATGAGCTTTGGGCTTAATCAGACTGTTATGGTTTACTACAAACCTCTACCCTTGTATATGTATGTAATCCCTCTCCTTATTGCCGCTCTTATTGTTTTAACCGCAGTTAAAAGACGGAGAAAGCACGCCGTAGTTATGGGCGAGCTTCACAGATTTAACCCCCAGATGACCTTTGATACAATTGAAGGAACGCCGGAGGAGAGGATAATAAAGATGTACAAGAACGTTGTTGCTGGCCTCGTTTTGAAGGGCTACCCCTATCAAAAGAGCTGGACCCATTGGGAGCATGAAGAAAAGCTAAGAAATATTTTTGAGGATTTAGAGGATTTGCACGCGCTTACGAGGATATTTGAGAAAGCAAAATATGCCAAAAAGCTCAGCGGTGAAGATATAGACATTGCAAAGAAAAGTTATGACAATTTGATGAAATTCTTGAGATAGAGTTAAAAAGCCAATTGTTTAGCCTAACCTAGCGGTGATAAAAATGAGCGAGATTTTTGAAACTCAAGAGGAAGTTCCGGAGATTAGGGAGAAGCTTCATAGGGTTGGGATAACGAATCTCAGAACTGTGGCAAAGATCAACTGGAAAGGAAAGCTCTACACATTTATTCCAACATTTGAAATTACAATTGATGTTCCAGAGGAGAAAAAGGGAATACACATGAGCCGTCTCGTGGAGAGCATAACAGAAACGATGAGCGAAGCAGTGGAAGAAGAAGTGAGTAGAGTTCACTCCTCCCTTGAGGAGCTTGAGCTTGCCATAATCAAGCGCTTAGAGAAAAAGCATCCGCATAAAAGAGCTGAAATATGGATAAAAACGCATCTAATTATTGGAAAAGAAACCCCTGTAAGCAAAAGAACGAGCTTGGAAACCTATGATGTTGAGGTTGGAGTGATAAAGGACGAGATAAAAGGGAAGCTCGAAAAAGTGCTTAGAGTTACAGTTATAGGGAACACTGCCTGCCCGCATGCAATGGCAAACAATCAAGGAAAAACCCATATCCAGAGAGCGATAGCAACTCTCGAGATAAAGACCAACTTTGATGAGGAAATACCCCTTGAGGACATGATTGAAGTCGTTGAAAGCTCCTTCAGCTCTCCGACATATACACTTCTCAAGACAGTTGACGAGAACGCTGTTGTCCAGAGGATGTATCAGAATCCTAAGTTCGTGGAAGATGTTGCTAGAGAGATAATATTCAAAGCAAAACAGCGCTTTAAAGGCAGAATTCATGTAAAAGTCATCAGTTTGGAGAGCATTCACAAGCATGATGTGATAGCTGAGACTTGGTATTAAGGGAGCATTCTTGCCCTCTCTGTCTTTATTATCCCTTTTTAAAGTTTTCCGGGAAGACTTATTAATCCCAATCCCTATTCTCTCTTGGGTGGTGGTTGTGAAGTACAGTGAGCTGGATTCAAGGATTAGGAAAGTTTACTCCAGAATTAGAATGCTGGACGATTATCACTGGGACTTGAGTGAGGACAAGATACTCGGGAGACACAAAAAGAGCAACCTAAAAATCAGGATTCGAGTTGCGAACAGCAAAGAAGAAGCAGAGAAGTTAAGTGAAGTGAAAGAAGGAGAAGGCCTCGACATAGTGGTTGTCCCGGACAAAAACACATTTTACATTTACAACGGAACATTCATCATGACGTCAAAATTCCTCAAAGGAACGCTCGTGGATATAAACGATCACATAGTGTGGAGAGGATTTAAGGTTGTTGGGCAAGATGGGGAGCTCATTCAAGAGGACTTCTATGAATACTTAGGTGGCAGATTCATCGAGCACTTGAAGAACAGCATGACAATTGGCCAAGACTTTGTGTTCTGGCAGTTTTACAAGTGTGAAGTATGTGGCAAATACGTTGACATCGACAGCGTGAGAAGCCACTTGAAGAGCCATGGAATTAAGATTGAGGATAAAGACGAGATGGTGTACGATGTGTTTGAGATAAACTTGATTGAAGGCAAGGTTTATGACAAGTATGGTCGAGAAGTTAAAGAAGAGATGCTCAGTGAAGAGGCTAGGGATTTCATCAAGGAAACCCTCGAGAGCTTTAAATCTTAAAGTAGTTTTTGAATTTTTGTCAAGTTTATTTAATCTTAATTTTTACTATCCGCATGTTCTTTAAAGGACAATGCATAAGAGATTTAAAAATAAATGGTATATTTTATTTTATGGTGGTGAGTATGAATGAAGGGGCTCTCATCGACGTCATATTCAGGGACGTTCCAGAGGACTCTGTGATAACGATAGTCTATGATGTCCATTCGACAGGATGGATGATCGGGCTTTCTTTATTGAAGAAAGCTCTCGAAAAGGGAAAGCTCGGGATAATATCAAACTACAATCAAACTCTATCTCATCTTGCTAAGTCCCTCAACCTAGTCGGGACCGATATGTGGAGCGAGCTTAACAGCAACAACTTAGTAATTTTTGACATCTTTGGCTCACGATACGGGGTAAGGGAAAGATACAAGAATGTATTCTATCTTGATAACGTTGATCCTGAAACCATAAATCCAAAAATCGATTCTATGTATAGGGATCATATTCTTCCAATGATTAATAACCGCAAAGTTGTTCGCCTCATATACACACTAGATGGAGCTACATTGATTCTTGGAGAAAACGTAACACTGAAGTTGCTCAACCAGACAATAGCAGCAAAATCTAAACTCCTCAAAGGCTCAATTCTGATTCTGCCCATAAACAGTGATGTAGTCTCAAAGCGCTTCACTGCCTGGGTTGTTGGTATAAGTGATTACGCCCTTGTGGTGCGTTCTGAATTTAGAGATGACAAGATAATGGAGTTTCTGCATTTGATAAGAGCTCCAGAGGAGGACTTTGAACCAACGACTTATCTGTTGACAACAGTGGGAGAAAGAAAAGCTGAAAGACTAAGGGTAAAGAAACTAACCCCTGAACTTGGGTCTCTGAGAAAGCAGTAACGGTAGAGGCCTTGGCTTGTATGGGAAGCCTTCTGTCTTCTGTCTTATCTCTTTTATTAAGTCCTCAAGCTGCATCTCGTACTGCTTGCCGTCTTCTCTCTTTCTGACAGTAATAATGCCTTGTCTCTTCTCGTTTTCACCAACTACAATAATGTATGGAATCCACTCTTTCTCCGCTTTTCTAATCTTCTTTGTCAATCTATCACTTGTGTCGTCAACATCTACCCTAATCTTTGCACCCTCAAGCTTTCCTGCAATGTAGAGGGCGTAGTCGAGATAATCTTCGCTAACTGGAATAACCCTAACTTGTATTGGACTGAGCCAGAGAGGATACATTGGCTTCTTTCCTTGATTTCTAAGCTTTGCCTGCTTTTCAAGTATCGCGTACATCACTCTTTCAATTGCACCGCTCGGCGAGCAGTGGAGTATGAGCGGGTACTTTTCTTTTCCATCCTCATCATAGTATGTGATTCCAAATCTCTGGGCGTTTTCAACATCAATCTGCACTGTGCTTAAAGCTGCAGCTTTGTCTAAGTTGTCAACGAAGTTGAACTCGAACTTGAGGATGAAGTAGAAGAACCTTTGCTTCCACATCTCAATTAGGACTGGTTTTCCAATAATTCTTACTAATTCAACTATGAAGTCCTTGTTCTCGTTCCAGAAGTCCTCTGTGAATCTTATTGCAACTTCATAATCTTCTGGTGTTAATCCAACGCCCTTAAGAACTTCCATGCTTAACTTATACTGCTTCTTAAACTCCTCCATTGCCTGCTTTAAGTCCTTAGCGACTGTGTGCATATCCGGCATTGTGAATGCTCTAAGTCTTCTGAGACCGCTTAGCTCGCCTCTCTTCTCTCTTCTGAAGGAATATCTTGTGAGCTCATACATTCTCAATGGCAAGTGCTTGTAGCTTATTGTTGCATCTTTCTTTATGAGGAACTGACCAAAGCAAGCGGCAAACCTAAGGAAGTACTTCTTATCACCGCTCTTGACAATGTACTGCCTTGCTGGGAATCTGTTCAGATACTTTTCAAGAGCTGGGTGTTCAAAGTCATACATTATTGGTGTCTCAACTTCCATGGCACCGTATTCTATAACTTTCTCTGTAACATACTGCTCAAGCAGTGACTTGATGAGTCTTCCCTTTGGATAGTATCTTAAGTTTCCTGGGTCACTTCCTGGCTCATAATCAACTAACTCCTGCTCAAGCATTATCTTAACGTGAGGCGGTTCCTTCTCTGCTATTCTGCTTTTACTTATCTCGTAGTTTGCAAACTTCTTGAGGTTCTCATGCCCTGTGAAGTCAAATTTATCGACCTCAATCAGCTCTCCTTCTGGTGTGAGAATATACCAGTAGCTGACAAGCTCTTCTTCCTCTTTCTTCAGAGCCTCTGGGATCTCCTCCTCTTTCTTAGCCTCCCCTGGGACTACTGTCCTTGAAAGCTCTGCCAATGGGTGGCCTTTACAACTCAGCTTAAACGCTTTGTAGTATCCAAAGGGTGCCCTCTTAACGTTGAAGCCCTCTTCCTTGAGCTTCTCCTCAATTGCCTTGAGAATCTTGAGGGCAACATCTGGTGAAGCCAATTCACTGCTTAAGTGAGCGAATGGATAAACAAATATGTTTTGAGCCTTGACTTGAGAAGCAACATCTTTAATTTCAGCAATAGCCTTATCAACAACTTCTTCTGGATTTTGCTCGTCAACCTTCTCAACGCTTACAAAAACAGCAAGAACTTCCTCAAGCCTCCCTCTTTTTTGCTCTTCACTTATCTCTTCGGGCTTTTTCAAAGCCTTGTCTTTAACTTCATACTCAAGATAATCGCTGTGGATTAGAAGCATTCTCATCCTTACCACCATCCAAGCCTTTTGACAAACTTACTAAAAATAATTTCCGAGCTTCCTTATAAAGTATATGCTGTGCCCATAAGCTTAAAAGATTAGACTATCAAAATTCACTGGGGTGTGAGAAATGGATGTAGATAAGAGGAAAGAATCAGCGAAAAATGGGGATTTTGTTATTCCAGGTGATTATCTTGGGGTTATCGAGGAGTTCCTTCCCGGAGATGGTGTCATTGAAGAAAATGGGGAGCTTTATGCAACAAGAGCTGGAAAAGTTAAGATAAACCAAGAAAAGATGGAAATAAGCGTAGTTCCAGTTACAGATACTCCTCCAATTCCAAAAGTCGGGCAAGTTGTAATTGCAAAAGTGATTGAAGTGAAGCCTCAAGCTGTGATTGTCCAGCTTCTCAAGATTGAAGGAAGGGAGGATTACAGGGAGATAGCAACTTCAAAGCTTGCTGGCATTCACATATCCCAAGTTAAGGACGGCTTTGTTGAAGATATGAGCAAGGAGTTTAAGATTGGAGACATAGTAAGGGCAAGGGTTTTAACTAACGAAAAAAGCCCAATTCAGCTCACAACTAGAGCTCCGGATTTGGGAGTTGTCTTTGCATTATGCTCAAAATGCAAGACTCCGCTTGTAAGAAGGGGTAATCAGCTTGTATGTCCTAGATGTGGAAACGTTGAGACTAGGAAACTCTCAACGCTTTACAGAAAGATTAAAACTTAGTGTATGGTGTGAGACATGAAAGCCAAAAAAGTAATCGTTATCCATGTAAAAGATGATATAGAAAAAGAAGAGTTTATGAAGGAGTTGCAGAAGCTTAATCTGCCCGCTTTTATTTATGTTCATGGGAGGCTCAACTCTCTAAAGATCAACATTCAAGGTACTAAAGATGAAATTAGAGATGCCATTTATAAGATCAAGGACATCCACAGAAGAGTTCGTTCTCGCTTGTATGCAAACAAGCGCGGGCTGTATAGATACACGCTCGATGACATATTTAGAGAAGCGGGTGTCAGCATTTCAGCCCCAATTCTGCTGAAAACACTTGAGCTGCTTGGAGAAACCGTTGAATTTAAAGACAATGAACTTGAGACATCAATGCCCTGGAACGAAATAATTGCCCTAACAAGGAAGCTTGGAGAATATCTCGCAGACATTTCACTCCAGACCACAAGGCAAATAAGGGAAGTTGCGTTACCTTTAGCTGTTGTCTTTAACATTGATCCAGAAGAGATTCTGGACTTGATGATCGAGCTTGGAGTAGCTGAGTACAAAGAGGATAAGTTTAAATACGAACTTGTGAAGAACAAAGAGCAGGCTATGGAGATAATGTTAAAGCATTTGATAGGTGAGGGAAATGAAGATTGAGGTTATCAAGCGCGAAGGGAATGTAATGGAGTTTTACCTTGTTGGAGAAGACCACACATTTGCTAATCTTCTCAATGAAGTTCTTCATGAGAACAAGCACGTTACATTTGCTGGCTACACAATTGAGCATCCAATCTTAGCTGCCAGAAAGCCAAAGTTTAAAGTTGTTACAGATGGCAAAATAACCCCAGAGGAAGCTTTAGAGGAAGCTGCCCAAAAGATATTTGACAGAGCTAAAGAAGCCCTTGAGGTTTGGGAAAAGGCTGTTAAAAAGTGATTTTTGGTCTCATTTTTTCGACCAAATCTTTTAAATTTTGGTCTGGAATTTCGACCAAAAAGCTTAAGTTTTAGTCATATTTTCAAACCAAACATGAAATACTCAAAAGACTTCACAGACAAAAACCTCTCAAAGTTCGGCGATTCTTTGGTTAATTTTATATTCTCCCTAGCCCTAAGCGAGTATTTAGGATATCCAGCCGCTGGTAGAGTTCCGAATTCTTCTTTAGCCTTAGCTCTTGATATAGCCAAGCTTTCCCATTTGATTCCCCCAAGAACGGACAAGCATGGGAAAGGAGATATAGCTGAGGCTATAATAGCTTATGCATGGCTCGAGAAAAAGATATCGATTGAAGAGGCAGCTGAAATCATAAAGAAAAACTTAACCCCAGATGTTGTTCATTTTGCAAAAAGGAAGGAAATAATAGGTCTTGCCTTTGGAGAGCTTTTAAAAGTGATAAAAGAAAGGCTTGGACTTTGATTTTTAAATGTTTGTCAGAATTTCAATCAATGTCTGCTTGTCAGGCAGCTTTGCAAATTTGTCCGGGTCTTTGACTTTAAGTAACAGCGGGACCTCTCCAAATAGCTTGAGGACTTTTCCAAATGGTATCTTGCCTTCACCTGGTAGGAGATGTAGATCACCAACTCCATAGGCAAGAGCATCTTCTGGCTCAACTTGGGGTGTGAGCTTTCCGAAATTGTCGTGAATCATTAGGATTATTGTTTTCTCTGTTCCCAGTTTAACGTCTTCAAGGAGCTTGTCCTCATCTCCTTGAGCGCTTAAAAAGGCGTGAGCAACGTCTAAAGCAAAGCCGACGTTCTCTCTATCTACATTATCCACAACATAGAGGGTATCTTTGACGCTGAATGTGTTCTCAAGGGCTATCTTGATTCCAAACTTGCTCGCTATGTCTGCCAGCTGCTGAATTGCTTCAATCTCCAGATCTAATCTCCCTGTTTTTCCGCTCTGCATGACTATGATTTTTGCCCCCAGCTTTATTGCAACATCAACTACAGCTTTCGCGACTTTGAAGTGTCTCGAATAGTAAATGTGATCTCTGAGGTTAACTGAGAGAGGCATTCTGACTATGTAGTTTATCCCTACACCTTTTAATGCTGCCTCAACGGGGCGGAGCTTCTTCTCAACTACTTCACCATTTTTTATCAGCCCAAGAGCATGCGGAAAGATCTGAACGAAGTCGTACTTCTTAATTTTCACATCAGCTAGAACCGATGGCAAGCTTTTATCTTTGTTCACAAAGTGAGGATAGATACTAACTCCAATCTCCATCTCCTACACCTGCCCTTGTTTTCTTTGATTGTTATAAAAATCTAATGTTCTAGGTTGTTATAAATCTATAGCACCACATTTAAAAGTTTCCAGCATAATCTCTAGTTAGGTGATATACGTGGATAGAGAAGAAGTCTGGAAGTACCTCACGTTCATCTTAACTCTTCTCCTAGCTTTGGCAATTGTGAGCAACGTACTGCTTTACACACAGAACAGCGAACTCCAGAAGGCTTTAATGACAAACAGAACAACTGAAATTAAAGTTGAAATGCCGAACATAACAGTTCAGGCTCCTACAGGGAACATAACAGCATTGCAAGCTAAAATCGAAGAGCTTCAAATGCAGATTGAGTACCTTAAGGAACAGCTGAGGGAAAAGCAGCCAACGGAAGCAAACGCAACGATAGCGATACTTCCCATAATGGGTCCAATCGACGAAGCAATGGCGCTTGATATAGTTTCCAAGATTAGAGAGATCAAAGAAAATGAAAGCATAGGTGGAGTTCTGCTCTGGATTGAGAGTCCCGGAGGTTACGTAGGCCCAGTCAGAGTAATTTACAAAGAGCTGAAAAAGCTCAGCTATGAAAAGCCGATAGTTGCCTATACGGGCGGCTACGCTGATTCAGGAGGATACTTCATAGCATGTGCAGCTGATAAAATCATCGCTGATCCATTGGCAGAGATCGGCAGCATAGGGGTTCTCTATGTCCATTATGACCTTGAGCAGTACTATGCCCAAAATGGCATAAAAGTCAACGTCTTCAAGACTGGCAAGTACAAAGATATGGGTGCTGAATGGAGGGATTTAACCCCCGAAGAAAGAGAGATGATAAAGAACACCATCGATACGTACTTCCAGGATTTCCTCCAAGCAGTCAGCGAAGGAAGACACCTTGATATGAATACAACAAAAGAATACGCAACTGGCCAAACTTGGTTTGCTACAGAGGTCAAAGGAACTCTAGTTGACGATACTGGAGATTTAGATTACGCAATTAAGGTTCTTGAGGAGCTTATGGGCGTTAAAAGCGCTAGAGTAATCATATACGATGCTCAAAAAACAGATTTTGGAATCTATGAGAGCTCATCCCTCTACATGCCCGCCAATTATGTTTACTCTTACATAAGGGGGTGAGCTCATGCAATGTGAGGAAAAGCTTGAGGTATTTGAAAATGGCTTTGAGGATGGAAAGTTCAACTTGAGAATAGAGTTTTATGGTGCTGATGCCAGAAAAGTGCTACTTGCAATTCTTTATGAACTTTATCTTCCAGACTATGGGCCGGAATACGTCTATCCTTTCGAATGTGCAAAGGAGTTTTGGGGCATTTACATGGATGCCAGCGAAGTTCAGCCAGAAGAGCTTAAGCTCGGCAAGCCCAAATTTGTGAGCAGAGCAGTTATTGATAAGCTCGAGGCAATTTTAGAGAACATTGAAGCTCCAAGAGATGTAAAAGAGAGCATAGACTTAGAAAAGGCAGAGATTTATAAGCTTAAAGATGGGCTTTTAGCTTTAGGAAAGAACTTTCTGCTTGACGGCATTAAAAACCGCTTGTTTATCTTTAACAAGCCCTCTGCAAGGGAGTTGATTTTGAAATATATTGGGAGATGGTAGTATGAAGACAGAAACCCTTGTGTGGATTGGAGTATCTCTCATTATTCTTTTTTTAGTCTGGCTTACTGTTAAACCATTAATTTCACCGATAATCTTCAGCCTAGCTATGGCATACATCTTTCATCCATTTCACATGAAGCTCTCTGAAAAATTTGGCAACAAAAAATCTGCTGTGCTGTTAACAGCCATGATGGCACTGTTTGCTGGTGTTTTGCTGATAGGTGCAGCCCTTTGGCTGAGAGATGTCTTAACATACATCTACATTTATATTGGCGATGTTTTTAATTGGCTTCTGGGAGTTCATCTGCCATTTGGAATATGGGAAAGTATTCAAACTCTTTCAAAGACAATCCCGGAAAAACTTGGCGGCATTTTATTGGGCTATACATTTTCACTCCCAAAATTCATGCTCCAGGCAATAGTTTTCCTTGCTTTGTTCTATGCTATCTTGACAAACTCCGAGTTCCTTTCCATGGAGATCTACCGCCTCTTACCAAAAGAGAACAGAGAGCTAGCTATACATTTAATGGAAAGAGCCAAAATAACGCTCAATGCCATTCTAAGAACTTGGCTCATGCTCAGCGTTCTTAAGGGTATCTTCCTTACCGTTGGCTTTGTGCTGTTTGACATAACAACTGTCAGCGGTGCAATTGCAGCTGGAATTTTATGCATAGTTCTCGAGCTTTTGCCCGTGATTGGAGGTTGGATCCTCTGGGCAATTGGGGCAGCGTATTTAATCAAAACGGGCAATATAGCCTTTGGAATACTCTTTGCAATATATGGTGCAGTTTTTATTTCGCCTATCCCTGATATTACAGTACGTCCAAAGCTTGTCGCTAAAGGTGCAAAGGTGAGCTCAGTAGTTGCATTGATAGGAATTTTTGGTGGAATAATGTCCTTCGGGATAAAGGGAGTTATAATTGGACCAGTCGCTTTGGGTTTACTCGTAACACTGCTGGAGGAGTGGAAAGAGCGAGAAAAGGAAACTTTATCATCCCAGGAAACTAGACAACTTTCCAAAGCTCATCGCTCAAAGGCTGCTTGAGTTCTTCCTCTTTGCCTTCTTTTACGATTACTCTTTTTTCTTTGTCTTCAAGGAATTCCCCAATTATCGAGGCAACTATGCCTTCTTTTTCAAGAGCAGCAAGTATTTTTTCTGCGTTTTCCCTTGATGTAGAAATGAGTAGTGCCCCAGAACTTATCAATGCCAGAGGATCCAGGTTGAAGTACTCACAGATTTTCTTCGTTTCATCTGCTATTGGTATCTTCTCATAGTAAACTTTAAAGCCTAATCCGGAGGCATCTGCCATCTCGTGAAGCCCATTAGCAATTCCTCCCTCCGTAGGGTCGTGCATTGCATTTACTCCAATCTCGTTCGCTATTAATGCCTCTTTTACAACGCTTAGCTTCCGGAGAAATGTCTTTGCCCTCTCAACGAACTCTCTTCCGAAGGCCTTGATTAGTTCTTCTTCACGCTCGCTTGCTATGATCGCCGTTCCTTCAACCCCTGCTCCTTTTGTTAGAATTATAACATCTCCCGGCTTTGCATTTCCAGCGTGTACAAGCTTTTCTTTTTTAACCTCGCCAAGCATTGTGCCAACAACTATCGGCCTCTTTAGGCCAGGAGTAACTTCGGTGTGCCCCCCAATTACTGCAATGCCGAGTTCTTTTGCACTTTTATCAATATCCGCCATTATATCTTCTAAGAGAGTTTCATCAGCATTTTCTGGCAAAAGAACTGAGACTAAGAACCACTTCGGCTTTGCCCCAAAAGTTGCAACGTCATTAGCGTTCACATTGACCGCATAAAATCCTATGTGCTTCTCTGCACCGGTTATTGGGTCTGTGGATGCTACGAGGACTTCATCGCCAAATTCTACAGCAGCTGCATCAACCCCAACACCGGACTTAATTAATACCCTCTCCCCCTGAACGCCTAGGTGTTTGAAAACTATCTCTTTAAGCTTCTCTGGTGGAACTTTTCCAGTAGGCAGCATTTTTCATCCCAAATGGAGTGCCATTTTAAAAATATAAACATTGTCTTATGCAGATGTTTAATTCTGTAATTGTTGAATTATTTAATTGATTAATCACATCATAAGAGAGTACTGAGCAGTTAACTCTCTAGAGGCTCATTATTAAGTTAAGATTGTAGAAAAAGAGAATCTCAATTCTCTTAGAGTCTTATTGAAACTTATTAAGTCCATAACGTAGATTTCGATTTTGTAGCCCTTTCAATTCTCTTAGAGTCTTATTGAAACCTAAAAACTCTATACCGTCCATCTTGCCCACCACCGTCTTTCAATTCTCTTAGAGTCTTATTGAAACTTGAGCATGAGGTGAAAAAGCCATGACTGTCTTTGACTTTCAATTCTCTTAGAGTCTTATTGAAACCGAATGGTGCAGCACTTTACAAACATGAGTTTGAAGAGCTTTCAATTCTCTTAGAGTCTTATTGGAACCTAAGGGTTTCATGCCTGCTTATAAGGCAAAGTTCCTCTTTCAATTCTCTTAGAGTCTTATTGGAACGTAGTGAAGTTGAACCAGCTAAAGAGAGCGCTTGAAACTTTCAATTCTCTTAGAGTCTTATTGGAACCAAAAAGTCACGTGAGCAAAGGCTTCTGCAAGTGCAAGCTTTCAATTCTCTTAGAGTCTTATTGGAACGAAAGAGCCCTCTTGACTACCTTCATATTCTCTTCTTTCAATTCTCTTAGAGTCTTATTGGAACTGCCTTTTGCTTAACCCCATCGGGCATAAAGCCCTCCTTTCAATTCTCTTAGAGTCTTATTGGAACACGTCTTTCTCTTGGCTTCTCGCGATAATCCACACTTTCAATTCTCTTAGAGTCTTATTGGAACGTTCTCGACCATTGCGTTAATGTCCTCAAGGCTTAGCTGGTCTTTCAATTCTCTTAGAGTCTTATTGGAACATCCTAAGCAACATGCAGTATGGTTTGACGAAGATACCTTTCAATTCTCTTAGAGTCTTATTGGAACCAAAATGGTAATATAATGGTTGCAGCGGTTAGGGATACTTTCAATTCTCTTAGAGTCTTATTGGAACTTTGTGCTGAACATCTTTTACATTATCGCGTGGGTCTTCTTTCAATTCTCTTAGAGTCTTATTGGAACAAAGGAGGAAGAAAATCAGACGCGATCCCGACTACGCTTTCAATTCTCTTAGAGTCTTATTGGAACAGGGCGCAATTTTGCTCTATTTCCCCAATGAGACTATAAAAACGCTTGAATTATAAAAGTTTTTTGCTGAGGGGTTAATAACAAAGCCAAAGCAAGCCCGGAATTTAGAAATTTTCATGATTTCTCTTGGTGAATAGGTTCCACCGTTGGATCCAATTCTTTGCTGCACAATAATGTGCAAGACACTTCCAACGTTCAAAAAATCCTTTAATTCCAAAAATCTAACTTCTTTGGCTTTTAATTTTAAAATGATCAAGTTTCCATGAGGAGCGCATACCAAGAAGCTCTCAAAAATCTCAAATCCAAATGTGCACATTCAAAACGTTACAATTTTAACAAAAATTTGCAACATAATGTAATTTAATAACAAATTATTACTAAAAACTTCCAAGGAACTCTCAGGACAGTATTCCAGAAAAGAAGACTGCAAAGAGCCGAAAACTACAAAAACAATAAAGATAACGAGAAGCGAAAATTATTCAGTCAACGTAATAGTACTCCCCTCTTTCCTTCTGCTCTCTGTCCTTAACGCTACCCTCTTTATTTGCTCTCGGTCTTCCCGTGTCAGGGTCTCTTCTGAATGTAATTCCAACGGAAGCAAGGAAGCGATTCATGCCCTCTCTCATACCCATCGGCTTTGTGGCTTTACCGAATTTGCCTGGCTCACCTTCAAACACAATCAAGCGGTCGCTTATGTAGTCAATCATCAAAACATCGTGCTCAACAACTAATGCTGTCTTCTCGTTCTTCTCCATCAAATGCCTTATTGCCCTTGAAACTGCTAATCTCTGCTCAACGTCGAGATAAGCTGAAGGCTCGTCTAACAGATAAAGGTCAGCATCTCTAAGCAGACATGCAGTTATTGCAACCCTCTGCAGCTCACCACCGCTGAGCTCATTCACTGGTCTGTCATATAGCTCTGGAATGCCAAGAGGATTCAGCAGTTCGGTCTTGTAAAAGTTGCTCATAAGCTTTGATGCATCAATTTTGCTTAAAAGCTCAAACACAGTTCCTTCATAGTCTGCTTTTATGTACTGGGGCTTATAGCTTACTTTGAGCTCCCACTCAACTTTTCCTTCTGTCGGCTCTTCCACTCCAGCGAGCATCTTCACGAAAGTAGTCTTACCAATTCCATTTGGTCCAACTATGCCAACCACTTCTCCTCTATACAGCTCTCCGCCTTCAGCTTCCAACCTAAAGCTTCCATAGTCCTTAACTAAAGATGGATACTCAACCAGAACGTCTCCTGCTTGACTCTTCCTTTCGCTCAGCTTTGTGAATCTGATCTCGTACGGCCTAAAGCGAACGTTCTCATCTGGAAGATAACCGTCGAGGAATATGTTTATTCCAACTCTTGTCCCTTTTGGCATTGAGAATATACCATAAGCTCCTGGCTTACCATAAACTACGTGAATAATATCGCTTAGGTAGTCAAGAACTGCCAAATCGTGCTCTACAGCTAAAACTGATTTGCCCTCTTCAGCAAGCTTCCTTATCAGCCTTGCTGCCTTCAACCTCTGTCTTATGTCGAGATATGAGGAAGGCTCGTCGAAGAAGTAGAAATGGGCATCTCTCAACACTGCCGCAGCTATTGCAACCCTCTGCAATTCACCACCGCTCAACTGCTGGATTTCTCTATCTAAAATGTTTTCCAGTTCAAGCTCTTTAACAACTTTGTCAAAAAGTCCTCTTTCATCTGCCCTCTTAAGCAAATCCCTCACTTTTCCTTTAACTACTTTGGGGATTAAGTCCACATATTGGGGCTTTACAACGGGTTTTATCTCCTTATTCTTCAGCTTTTCAAAGTAGTTCTGGAGTTCATTTCCTCTAAAGGCTTTAATCACGTTGTCCCAGTTGTCGTTGTCGCCGCAGAGGTTTGGGATAAGCTGTCCAGCTAGAATTTTAACTGCAGTTGTCTTACCAATACCATTTGGCCCCAAAATTCCAACTACCATGCCCTCCTTAATTACTGGCAGTCTGTAGAGGACAAATCCATTTACGCCGTATCTGTGAACACAATCCTCGCTGAGCTGCTCTGGAAGATTTACGATGGTTATTGCATTGAAAGGACACTTATGCACACAGATTCCACAGCCTGTACACGATGCCTCTTGAATTACCGGCTTATAGTTTTCCTCGTCTATTATTATTGCCTCTCCACCCATTCTGTTGACGGGACAAACTCTTTCACAGAGGAAGTGACCGCACTTATCTGGATTACACTTATCATAATCAATGACCGCAACTCTCATCTTTCTCACCGGTCTATGGTTTTCAGAAAGGGTTTAAAATGTTGCGATATCTTACATCTAGCTTTCCCAAAAATTTATTTCCCCTCTGGACATAATTAGACACATGATAACAGAACTTTTCAGCGATCTCAAGAGCGAAATAGTTTCAGTTAGAGAGTTCTCACCAAAAGAAGGAGAATACGGAGAATTTACATTTAAAAATCCCGAAATAAATCAGCTTGTGGAGAGCTTAGGGTTTAAGCTGTATAAGCATCAAGTTGAAGCGCTTGAAAAACTCTATTCTGGAAAAAACATTGTTGTAACGACACCCACAGCTTCTGGTAAAAGCGAAATCTTCAGATTGGCTATTTTTGACAGCTACCTCTCAAATCCTCAGCACACTTATCTCCTAATCTATCCTACTCGTGCTTTAATAAACAACCAGTATGAGAAGTTCTCCCTCGAGAACTTCTACTTCTTTCAGATAACCAAGAAAATGGTAAATGCAAAGATTTTAACGGGGGACGTTGAGTGGAGCGAGAGAAGGGTAATTTTAAGAGAAAAACCCAGAGTCATTTTCACAACCCCTGACATGCTCCATCACAACATCTTGAGGAATCTAAAAGACTATGAATGGCTTTTAAGGAATTTGCGGTATTTGGTTGTTGATGAGCTTCACATCTACAGAGGTGTCTTTGGAACCAATGCAGCTTATGTCTTTAGGCGGTTGCTGAGGGCATTAAGGCGGTTTGGAGTTAAACCTCAGATCATAGCTCTCTCTGCAACTCTCAGAAATCCCAAAGAATTTGCCGAGAACTTTTTTGGTCTGGAGTTTGAGGTGATAACAAAGGCAACAAATCCATTTCCAAAGCGCTATCTAATTCTCTTCGAGCCTCGAAGATTAAATGAAATGCAGCTTTTGAGAGCTGTAGTTGAGAAATTAGCAGAAGAGAGAATTAAAACTCTCGTTTTCTTTGATTCAAGAAAAGGAACCGAAAAGCTCATGAGGTTTTTGCTTTCATCACCAGCTGTTTACAAAACATCCACTTATAAAGGAACCCTTCCAAAGAACATCCGCTGGGAAATTGAGAGAGACTTTAAAGAAGGAAGGCTTTTAGTTCTGCTAACGACAAATGCTCTAGAGCTTGGTATAGACATCGGGGATTTAGATGCTGTAATTAACTATGGAATTCCACCAGATGGTCTGTTTTCTTTGATTCAGCGTTTTGGAAGAGCTGGGCGTTTAAAAGAGAGGGAGGCAATAAACGGTATTGTTCTTAGAAAGAACGGTCTGGACTATTACTACAAAGAGCACTTAGATGAGCTTGTTGAGCGGTTAGAGAAAGGAATAATTGAATATATGCCCGTTAATCTGAAAAATCGCTTAGTTGTCAAAAAGCATCTCCACTATCTTTTGAGCGAGCTTAAAGTCCTTGACTGGGATGAGCTGAACGATTTTGAAAAAGCCGTAGCTGAAGAGCTGATAAAGGAGAAAAAGGCTAAACTTTATGAAAATCCACTAACCGGGAAGAAAGAGATCAGAATTTTAAGACCAGCTCTTAGCTATTCATCAATCAGAACGGCAAGTGATGAAAGTTACTTCTTGGTTTTAGACGAACCTTGGATAAGGTATAAGCTGCTGGAAAAAGAAAGCTTAAGCGACCTTCTGCGCTTCATAAACTGGCTCAAGCTTAAAGGTTATGTCATTGAAGAAGTTGACAAGCCAGAGTACTATCGCTCGTTATTGCCGGGGATGGCTTACTTCTCAAGAGGGGAGCTTTACATGGCTAGAGATAAGCTGAAAATTGGAAAATTCCACTTTATCTTTGCTAAGCAACTCAATAGATTTTGGGAAGTTGAAACTTTTGCCTCAAAGCGTGAGGAAGTCGAAATTCTTGAGATTTACAAGAAAAAGCAGTTCAAAGATGTTGAGATTTATATTGGCCGGCTCAAAGTCAAGCATAGGTATTGGGGCTTTGCCGTCAAAGGAAAGGATACACATCTCTACCTCCAAGAGCTGATCAAGCTTAAAGAAGAGGGCATCTTGAAAGGTGAAATTTATGCACCTCTCGTTGGAGGATTTGAAGCTGTTAACTTGGATGAGCTGAGTGATGAAGAATGGAAGATTCTTGATTGGGAAAAGTTCGCTAAGGTTGAATTTGATGAACCTCTGGAGAGAGAATTTGAAACTGATGGTATCTGGCTTGTGTTTCCCGATAAGATTAGGGAAGTTGCAAGAGAGGAATTTCACGAGTTCTTTAAGGTTGCAATTGAGAAAGATCAAGGGGATTTAGCGTTTTCCATCTATGAGCGTTTGGATAGGAGAAAGCTTTTCCCAGAGCTTTTAGGAGCTACAACCTACTACATAAGGAAAACAATTGGAGATGTCCTTGAGAAGGCAAATGCTAAAGATGATGAGCTTGCATTAGCTATAAAGAAAATGATTGACAGCAAAGACGGCATAGGGAACGGATTGCATGCGATAGAGCACAACATGATAAAGATCGCTCCAATCTTTACCTATGTTGACAGCAGAGAACTTGGTGGTTACAGCTATGAGAGCTTTCCGAATCCGCCACATATAGGAAAGCCGATAGTCTTCATCTACGATGGAAATGAGGGAGGCTTTGGATTAGCAGAGATACTCTATGAGAACGCTGAAAAACTAATAGAGAGGAGCTTTGAGCATCTAAAGAGCTGCAAATGCAGAGACGGCTGTCCGCTATGCATTTACTCGCCTAAATGCGGAACATTCAACGAGTTTTTAGACAAGTGGCAGGCGATGAAAATTTGGGAGAGGGTTTTAAAATATCAGTTATGATAGTGGGCTTTTATAAATAGCTACGTTTGTGAAAGTAGTCTGTCATAAATTGCAAAAGGCAAACTTTTCGAAGTCTTTCTACTTGCTGGCAAAACAATCAATGAAAGGGGCTTTAGCTCTTAACTGCTTTTGTCACTCTTTCCTCCTCTGACAGCAAGTTTTATAAGCTTGTAATACCTCCTGGAATACTTCATTCACAACTCTTACATGATGCAGGAATCCCAAGTATTCAAGCGTTGATGAATATGACGGGAAGTCAACCAAGACTGGAGTGTGAACAGCATCGCTGAGCTTATGATATTCAGCATATGCCTTGTATTTTTGTGATTCTCTTAGCTTATCTTTTTTGCTTTTAGGTACTTGGATATTGGCATTAACAGCATCAAATACCAACACTTTGTGAAGTCTCAAGATATCGATTGCCTCAACATACACAGTGTCCTTGAACTCAATAGCATGAAGATTAACTTCCATTATCTTTTTCTTCTTTTTTATCATTGCTCTACCCTCTGTTATTACACTTTGAATGTTTCCAGCGTTATAGTGGCTTTTTAATTCTTCAAAATTCCTAATTTCCAAGCTCTCACTAATGTTATCTTCGATTCTTTCAGGGGTTGTTGGAGCCAAGAGAGGCATGCCACTTGAATCATAATATACTCTCATCCACTTTGTTTTGAAGTCATCAGCATACTGTTTAAGCCCTTCGTAAAGGATGCCTATTTTCTCCTCCCCCGAGATTTTTGCCAGTCTCGTAATTTTTGGATATTCTTCAGCAAATGATTTAAAGAACAAGATGATACCCAAATCAATGAGCAGTTTTCTGAGTAGTAGATAGCCAGAAAAGAAATGTCCAGTGTTCAATATGGTGTATAGCTGGTGCACTATCCCAAGCATGTCAGAAAATGTTGCATCAACAACCCCTTTCAGCTCAATTTGGTAAACATCGGCAGTTGGGATAACAGTCACTTGTCTGAGCTTTTCAATCATTCTGCTCAACTTTTTGAGCTCATACCCTATGTCTAAATTTGCATCTTTAAGAACTTCGAAAATTTTAGGCGTAGTAACATTTAGTTGAAGTTTTTGATACTGTGGCGAAAGCTCACTCGCCATATCATAAATCTGGCTTGGGTAATCGTAACTGCCATTAAGTTTCTGAACAAAATCTTTAATCTTTTCACTCCAGAACCTTTTGTAGTACTCATTGACATCTATTATTATGACAGGCTTTTTGTAGTGCTCTCTAAAGTTAATCCACCACTTGATTCCAATCTCTTCAAGATTCTTTGAAATGTAACCAATCTCTGTCTCTTGATCTTCCTTCTCACGCTTTATCTCCTCTATTATCCTTTGGATTTTCCTAATCCACTTGTCAAATTCCTCTTGTGTTTTTGGCTTAGCTTTCATAACATCCTTAAACTTTTCATCACAGTAGTCCCTAATGAACACAAATAGGCTCTCTGTGGCTATCCTCGGGAAATCTGCAAATACCTTTCTTGTTCCAATCCTTATGCTTGCATCTCTGGGATTTCGAACTGAGAGATACGGAATCTCAAAAAGCTTTGCTGGATTTTTAGAAGATTGAACATAAGAAACAAGAGCGGAAATTTCTTGTTCAGTTATCATTTGCCTTCCTCCTAGTCTAGTCGGATATTTCAACTATCTTAATTTTAACTGTCGCAGTTTCGTGGTTCTTTATGTTTGACACTATAAAGCAAATATTTCCTTCAGGGGCATACCATTCGACATTTTGCTCTCTTATTTGTAGTGCCGATGGTTTTGTATAGTATTGGAATGGTTTTATCTCTTTAAAATTCATATAATACTCCCTTTCGTCCATTACTAGGAAATCTACTGCGGGGGCCGTCTAACACTTGTACTTGGATTTTTAAGTGTGGTGAATACTTGAACTCCCAACAATTAACGTAATATTGTCCCCCTTTAATGTCAATAGTTTTATCTACAAGAGTTTCAATCTTTGATGTTTGTGTTGTTATTACAGTTGTCGTTGTTGTCACGACTATTTCAGGGACTGTTGATTTAGCATTCCCCTGTCCACCAAGACATCCACTACTAAGTATTAACATAGTAACCAAAGCCAGACTAAAAAGAATGTGTTTGCTCATGAGTGAGTCACCTCCTAAGCGGGATTTATTCCTTATGATAATTTAAATTTTTCTAACAATGTAATTGTTTGATATTTTTCTATTTTCTATCTTAATTATCCTCCTCAAGTATTCAAAAAACTTTATAAGTAATGACATCATTGTTTTGGTTACGGGGTTGATGTATTTTTGAATGAATAAAAGGTAGTATAAACATGAAAAACACTAATACAATTGTTAGGTGGTTCTAATGGCTGAGTTGCCAATTGCCCCAATTGACAGGTTGATTAGGAAGGCTGGTGCAGAGAGAGTTAGCGAAGAAGCAGCTAAGATTCTCGCTGAGTACCTCGAGGAGTACGCAGTTGAGCTCGCTAAGAAGGCCGTTGAACATGCTAAACATTGTGGTAGGCGAACTGTTAAAGCTGAGGACATTAAACTTGTTATTAGAGAAAGTCCTCCAGGACCACTCAGACCAGTTCCTCAACACCCGAGATCACCGGGAGAGAATAATAATGACCGTTCGGGACAGAGATATTGAACCCTATTTGCCCTTTATAGGAGTAGCTTTAGGCTTTTCAATCGCATTAGTTACAATTCTATTGTCCTTCTTCAAAACAGAGCTAGCAAGTGATAATCCAAATATTGGATATCTAAAATCCTCACTGCTGTTCTTAACAGTTGCTTCATTCTTTTGGTTTCAAGCATATGAGTGGTTTGTATATGCTTTTCGATTTGATGACAATAGTGATAACCCAAGAAAACATAACTCCTTCATTGTTGGCTCATACTTTTACTATTGGGCATATGTTTGTTTATTGCTAGGGCTTATTCTTATGCTCAGATATTTTGACCTAAAAGAAATTAGATGGTTTTCTGTATTTTATGGGGGATATACTCTATGTCAATTAAGTATAGACTTTATTGAACATGTCATGGAAAAATCAAATATGGACAGATGGGATATAATGCCAATCTTGATGTTTTCAGCTTTTGTGATAGTGATTTATTATATTTCCTTGCTGGACCTTTGGATATTAATAGGTAGCTTTAGTAGCTTTATAATCATCTATATTATCAAACAAGCCTCAGATCAAAAATCAAAAAAGAACTGATCATTTTGTATGACGGCAAGCAAAAAATTACCCTCTCAGCGTCGCTATCAGCTTCTTCTCATTCAGCAGCATAGCAATTGCATCCTTAACGTCTTTAACCACTATATCGCTCGCTAAAAGCGCATCAACCGTTGCTCCTTCTTCACCGATCACACAGAAGGCAAGCTCGGCATTTTCAAGCATTCTAACGTCGTTATTGCCGTTGCCTACTCCAATGTATGGCTCATACTTCATTGCTTTCTCAAGCTTTTCATTACCGTCCTTAACGCGCTCGATTTTGACGTTTAAGCCTCTGAACTCCTCTTCTAATGTCCCAAAGGTGTCTGCACTCAAAACAACTACGATGTATTTCTCGCTAAGCCTTTCAAGAAGCTTCTTAACTTCTTCGCTTACTCTCCCTTTAACTCCCAGAGTTCCGTTTAAGTCAAAAACAACCGCTCTGGCTTCAATTTTTCCATAGTTTGGGACTTCGATTGTCATATTATCACCACTGAGAGAAGGGTTTAAAGAGTCTTAAGCATTTTGGGAAAAAAGTTAAATTCCAAAATATGTTAGTTCACTTGAGAAAAAATGGATGAGAAAATCATAGAAGAACTAAAAAATTTTGCAGAGGATTTAGAGAGATTGCTAGGGAAGAAGTTAGTAGCAGTTATAGTCTTTGGGTCTGTTCTAACTTCTAAAAGCTTTGAAGACATTGATATTCTCGTAGTAGTTGATAACACTTCCAAAGATGAACTCAAAGAAATTAGAAGGCTAAAGCTCAAATACAGGTACAGACTTGGCAAATACATTGATTTGAATATCTGTAAATTTAGTGATCTCGACAAAGGTGTTGTATATACTGCAGTGGCATTTGGAAAAGAGATTTACTCAACAGGGAAATGGACACAGAAGAAGAGGGAAATAAAGAAGAGAGCAAAAGAACGGAACCTTCAGTTCATAGAAAAGCATGGAAAAAAGGTGGTTAGATGGGAGTTAGCAGAGCTTATAAGTTGAGACTTATTCAAGCAGACATTGACTTGGCAAAGAGTGCATATGAAAAAGGATATTATGAAATGGCAATATTTCACTGCCAGCAAGCAATAGAAAAAAGCCTAAAATTACTTCTTGAAGAAAAAGCTGGCAAATATGTCAGAACTCATGATTTAATGTTTCTGAGAGATTTGGTTGGAGAATTTGAGGAAATTAGAGAGCTTTTGTTAGACGATGAATTTTTAGATAGGCTTGAAGAGGGTTATTTTTATGGCAGATATTGGGATAAACCAATAGAGCCATTTGAGGATTTTGAAGTCCAAAAAGCGATTTACTTAGCTGAAGAGATTTTTAAGAAGATTAAAGGACTGTTAGGGTGATTATATGAGAATAGCTTGGGGGATCAGTGGAGCAGGACATCTCCTCAAAGAAAGTATTGAAATTCTCGAGAAATTGAAGGATAAGCACGAAATTAAAATCTTCTTATCAAGAGCGGGCGAGGAAGTTGTCAAAATGTACAAACTTTTTGATAGACTTGAGGGGTTTCCTCTTGTTAAGGAGTCTAGGCAAGGCTCCTCGTTTCCCTCATGCGGCGCCTTTAACTTAGGAAAATTTGATGTATTCATTATCTCCCCCGCAACTTCAAACACCGTTGCCAAGATTAGACTCGGAATTGCTGATTCCCTCTTATCTTGCTGTGCCTCCCAAGCTTTGAAGAGTAGGGTTCCACTAATATTGGTTCCAACTGACTCAAAGCCAGTTGTTGAAACTAAAGCTCCCAACGGTCAAATCTTTAAAATATATGTGAGAAAAATTGATTTGGAGCATTTGGAAGCGCTGAAGGAAGAGGGAGTTATAATTCTAGAGCATCCTTATGAGGTTGAAAAAACCTTAAAGCGATTCTTGTGAACATAGTAGAAGTTTCCCTCGCTGTCAATGTAAACATAGTCTGGGGAGTATTTTGGTCCATAATATAGATTGTGTCCATCTAGGCGATACCATAACGCTCTAGCCGCTTCAAGTTTATTCAGCTCATCAAGAAGTGTCAAGTCGCCGCTTTTAATCATGCTGAGAAGCTTTTGCATGTATGCATCGCTTATCTGAAAGCTTATGTAGGAGGCAAAGAACTCATAACCCGTTATGAATTCCTTTGATAAGTCTTTAGGGGGATATGCTGGAGTAACTCTTATCCCAAAGCGCTTGTAGAATTCCCTCAGAGCAAATTTGTCTGGCCTGTATGGAATAAGCCCCAATGTCATGAGCTCTATGGTCTCTCTGGAGTATTTTCTAGACCAGTCTGATTCAAAAGGATATATATGCTCTGGAACTTTAGGATATGGGTCAAGGCCGAGGACGTAAAATGCCCTGTAGCTGCTTCCAACCAACAACGGGGCTCTCCAGATTACCACTACTTCCGAATGGTCAAGCTTTCCTCCGCTTAAGCTTGCTGGAATTTGTACCGCCCATGCGTCGAGATTGAAATCCATGAACAGATTGTTCATTAAAATCACTTCTGTTTCACCGTCATAGCCACATATCCTTGATTGGAGAGTTCTTATTATTGGGGTATCAAAGGAATGAACGTAAATATTTACAAAATATGCAATGTGAAGAGGGGTCATGGAGTAAAAAGGCACAGGCCTTTTGTAGTAGTTCAAAAGCTTGTGCTTTGTATCATTATAGAAGAACCCCATTGCGCCGTCAAACTTTATCTTATGGTAGCGGACAAAGCCTAAGTCTGGATAAATTGCTTTATAAACTTGGAGAGGCTTGTGCTGAGCAACTTTTCTCCACATGTACTCGATTTCGCTTTTGGTATAAAGTTTCGCATTCTGGAAATCGTAGTGACCTTTTTCATTAAAATAAATCGGGAACGCTAGAGGATAATGAGCAAGTGTAACATTTACTGAGTTTTTATTTCCCCTTGCATCATATGCCTCTATTGTTATTGTGTAGCTTCCCCAATCTTCAGAGAACTGGAGCATATGTGTGTATTTTAGGGATTCTGTATTAATTGAATCTTCGAATTTTTCCCTTTCGTTTACAAGTATCCTGATTTTCTTGGGAGGGTTTGCATTGTCTTCAATGTTCAGCGAAATTTCAATTAATCCAGAAGGGAGGCTTTCTACTCTTCCCCACATTTTTGGCGGTGTTTCGTCGTTTCTGTGCTCTTCCTTGAATTCTGTCCATGTTTTGTAAACCTCTTTTGCTTCAAATCGATGAGCATTTTCAACGAACCAGTTCCTATAAGTTAGATTCATAATAATCTCTGTCTTAATCTGCTTCAATCCGAAAATAAACTTAGATATTTCATTTGGCTTAAATCCTCCTAAAATACCTCGCATGTTATCAATTGCTTCAACGACATCTGGAGGTAGTCCAGAGAGAGACACTCTAAGCTTTTCCACAAGCTGGATGTACTCAGTTAAGGCTTTCACTTGATAAATCTGGCGAGAGTTTTCGATGCCTATCTGAATATGTAGTGGAAGGGCTGAATAGACACGTACAAACTCATTTACCTGAACCTTGAACAGCTCCACCTTCTGGGAAAATTCTTCTAGGGTGTAAGGGGCATCTGAAAATAGAAACCTAACCATGTCATCCCTTAGGGCTAATGGAACATTATTAAGAGTCTGAACACTCTCTTGACTGAGGTTGGCAAATCTACCGGGGTCAGTAACTTCAACTTCCTCAAACAGTGTTGTTCTGTATGTGTAGAGAGGATAAATCTGCTCTATAATTTTCAGTTCTTTTTCATCAACCTTCCCATCATCTAGAAATCCAAGCTGTTTGGCTATGTACTCATAGTCCCTCTCCAAGGAGTACGATTCGACTGGAAGAACGCTTTTTTTAACTTGAGGAGGACGCAACACAATCATCAAACATATGATGTATGACAGTATGAGTATCAAAGCAATTTTACGTAAGTCAAGTTGCATGATATTTCCCTATTTGTAAAATTAGAGTTGTTACTTTATCAATCTTTCTCAATGATTTTTTGATATTTTAATGAAGTACATTTTGCCATAAAATGTTTAGCAGTGCCTTTATACCAAGCAGAATTTCAGATATACTAAGGAGCTAGACTATCTGGCCATTATCACTTTTTGCTGAAAAATATCTTTAAATATCCCAAAGACGAGCTACTTTGGGTGGTGCTATGAAGATAGTGCGCTTTGGAGTTTCTATTCCCCAAGACTTGCTCACGAAATTTGACAAAATCATAGAGGAGAAAGGTTATACTAACAGAAGTGAAGCTATTAGAGATTTGATTAGAGACTTCATCGTGAGGTATGAATGGGAAGTTGGCGATGAAGAAGTTGCTGGGACAATTACAATAGTTTACAACCATGATGAGGCTGAAGTGGTTAAGGAGCTCTTGGATTTGCAGCATGACTATATTGATGAAATTGTCTCAAGTTTGCATGTCCACATGGACGAGCATAACTGTCTTGAGGTTGTGGTTGTCAAAGGAAAAGCAAGCAGGATAAAGAGGATTGCCGAGAGATTAATAAGTCTCAAGGGAGTTAAGCATGGGAAACTCGTTATGACGACTACTGGGAAGGAACTCGTTTGAGGAAAAGCTTATAAATTCACTTCTTATCATCTTTTCTTGGGTGCCGGGGTAGCCTAGCTCGGTAGGGCGGGGGACTCGTAATCCCCAGGTCCCGGGTTCAAATCCCGGTCCCGGCTCCATACAAACTTTTTTAATGAAAAGTTTGACCAAAGTTTGTTTATTCTTCTTCAAATATCACTCTTCATGTGGATTCTTAACTAATTTAGCAGTTTTCAAGATTTTACTGAAAAAGCGCCTCCAAACGAAATTATCTAAAAAGTTATATTCCGAGTGAATCCGTACAGTTAATGAGCTTCTTCTGAAGAACTCTCAATGAATAAAAAACTGGGGGCTTTATCTCTCAAATTACTTTCCAAACCTTCTCTCCCTCTTCTGATACTCCCTAATTATCCTCAGAAAGTCTATCTTTCTGAACTCGGGGAAGTACACATCAACAAAGAAGAGCTCGCTGTAGGCAATTTGATAGAGCAGAAAGTTGCTTATCCTAATCTCGCCACCGGTTCTTATCACTATATCAGGGTCAGGCATATTAGGGATGTAAAGATACTTCTTCAAAAGCTCTTCATCAATATCCTCTTTGGTTATCTTTCCATCTTCAATGTCATCAACAATCCTCTTTATTGCATCCACTATCTCGCTCCTCCCACCATATGCCAGAGCTATATTTAGGACGTAGTTGCTGTACTTCCTTGTAGCTCTCTCAGCTTCTTCAGCGGCTTTTCTCACATTTTCTGGGAGGAGTTCTTTTCTCCCAATCACATTGACTCTTATGCCATACTTATGAACCCTCTCATCGTGCACTAATTCCTTGAACTTTTGCTCGAAAAGATTCATCAAAGCATTGACTTCCTCTGGACTTCTCTTAAAGTTCTCAGTAGAGAATGCATAAACGGTTAGTGTCTTAATACTAAGCTCCCTGCACCACTCCAAAATTTCCTCAAGCTTCTTGGAGCCAAATAGATGCCCATACCAGGGAGGCTTCTCAAGCTTTCTCGCCCATCTTCTGTTGCCATCCATGATGATTGCTACATGCTTGGGAATTCTACCATTAGCTTTGACTTTCTCTAAGAGATAGCGCTCATACAAATCATAAGCAGGCTTGAATAAAATATGGGGAATGTGGGAAATCACTCTGTAAATTAGCATTCAGCATCACTCTATTTTCTTTCTCCTCTTGAGGTGCTTTTCAGCGAGCTCTATGTAAATTTCAGCGTTCTTCTTAGTCCACTCAATTTCCTCCTCGCTGAGCTGCCTGACAACATTTCCTGGAACTCCAATAACCAAACTGTAGTCCGGGATCTCTTTTCCTGGGGGAACTAATGCCCCAGCTCCGATGATGACATGGTTTCCTATCTTCGCACCATCAAGAATAATAGCTCCCATTCCTATGATGACGTAGTTTCCAATCTTTGCTCCGTGGACAACTGCATTATGTCCAATAGTTACATATTCGCCAATTATTGTCGGCTGTCCGTGTGATGTGTGTATGCTGACGTTGTCTTGGATGTTTGAGCCTTTTCCAACATAAATCTGCTCAATATCTCCTCTGAGAACAGCTGATGACCAAACACTGGTTTTCTCCTCAAGAACAACATCTCCGATTATGACAGCATTTTCATCAACAAAAGCGCTCTCATGGATTTTAGGTTTCTTTCCTTCAAACTCATAAATCGCCATCTTTACCACCAAACTGAACTTTCCAACATAGCTTATAAATCTTCACCAACATATTTAACTAATAATTGCGGAAAATTGAGGGATTGATATGAGGTACAGAAAAGGTGCAAGTGCTGAAAGGGAACTCATTAAGATGCTCGAAAAAGAAGGATTTGCTGTTATCCGCTCTGCTGGAAGTAAAAAAGTTGACATAGTTGCTGGAAATGGGAAGCTTTACCTCTGCATTGAAGTTAAAAGCACTAAAGGAGAGAAGCTCTATGTCAATGGAGAAGATGTGGATAAGCTAATAAGCTTTGCAGAGAAGTTTGGAGGTAAAGCAGTTATTGCTGTGAAGTTCATAAATAACGGCTGGTATTTTCTTTATCCAAATCAGCTGATAAAAAGCGGCAAAAATTATAAAATAAGTTTGAGAGATGCAAAGTATAAGGGATTAACGTTCGATGAGATAATTGGAAAACAAAAGCCCTTAGATGAGGTGATTAGGCGTGAATAGACGGCTTGTTATTGCCCTAATTTTTGTATTAATTTTTCCTGCCGTTCATTTGGTTCAAGCTCAGCCTCTCATTGTGATAAATGTCCCACAAGAATATTTTGAAGGAAAGCCTGAGGATGTCATAAAAATACCTGTTACAGTTAGAAATGTTGGAAATGAGACAGCTTACAACATAACAGTCTACATATCTGGACCGGTTAAGGGTTTTCAATATACAATGGCAGCAATATCTAAGCTTGAGCCAAACCAGAACACTACAGTTGAGCTGGCAATATATCTCAAAGACGATGCAAATGCTGGAACATATGATTTGAAGATTGTTGGCCGCGTCGGTGCTTTGCTCTTTGAGAAGCCGATAAAGGTTAGGGTTCTCACGGTAATTGATTACAAGCTTGACATTCAAGTTGAAGACAAATACCTTTACGGTAGCGATGTTGAGGCAAACCTTGTAGTTAAGTCCCTCTCAAATGGAGTCATAGTTGGAACAATAAGCTATGAGCTGTATTCTGAGGAGGGCTTGCTGAAGGAGGATTCCTGGGTAACCTACATAAATCCTCAAGAAAAGTGGGAATACACCATTTTTCTGCCGAAACCAAAAGTTGGAAAGTACACAATAATATTAAGGGCAGATTTTGCGGGAATCACAAAGACGCTTACAAAGAGCTTCCTTGTGTATAGGAGGAACCTCACCTACGAGGCATACTTCGAGAACGGCATAATTTACGTGAAGGTTATGGACAAGGAAGGAAATGGGGTTAAAGACATTCCCGTTGAAATTGGCGGAACACTTTTTAAAACTGATCCCTACGGCTTTGTTAAATACGAAGCTAAAGAACCGGGAGTTTATAAGATAAAACTCAACCTTGACGGCAAGATTGTTGAAACCTTTGTTGAAGTTAAAAAGCTGTTCATTGACTGGAAGCAGAAAAATGAGACTCTGATTGTTTACGTGAGAGATGCCTCTGGAAAGGGAATCTCTAATGTTAGTATTGAGGCGGTTGGGCCAAGTGGTAAAGCCTATGCGGTAACAGATGAAAATGGACAAGTAGAGATAAGCTTGAATGAGACTGGTTTCGGCTTGATTACAATAAAAGCAGATAGCTCGAGATATATTGGAACCGAAGTCAGCATAAGTGTTGAAAAGCCCAAACCTAAGGAAACGCCAACTGTAACGGTAACCACGACAACAACTTCAACCCATATCCAAATTAATGAAACCTCTACCCAAGTTGAGCAGCCGAGAAGAAGCTATGGTTATCTTCCAATAATCCTAATTCTTTCAGCGATGATCTTTGGGATTACTTCATATGCCGCATTTTTCATGCCTATAACACTTGAAGAGCAGCTCGATAAGTACTACTTCGTTAAAGTCAAAGCTCCAAAGCTTAGGAGCCTTAGAAACTTCAGATACGAGAAAGTGATAAATGCTGTGGATGCGAGAGCAACAAAAGGTGAAGTGACAATTGAGAACAACAAAGTTGTATGGGAAATTGAAGAGCTTGAGCCTGAAGAAGAGGCATTTCTGCAGGTTCTGCTTTGATTCCGTATTTTTATCTTTCGTCGACCACATAAAACCTTTTAAGTAAAACTAATCACATTAAGAGAAGAATTTAAACGAGGTGTTAAAGATGGTGAACTTTGAGCTTTTGAGAAAAGTTGTTGAAGCTCCAGGTGTCAGCGGGTACGAGTTTTTAGGAATTAGAGACGTTGTTGTCGAAGCTTTGAAAGATTACGTTGATGAAATCAAAATTGACAAGCTTGGCAATGTAATCGCTCACAAAAAGGGAAGCGGACCAAAAGTCATGATTGCCGCACATATGGATAAAATTGGCTTGATGGTAAACCATATTGACAAGGATGGCTATCTCCATGTAGTCCCAATTGGCGGAGTTGATCCAAGGACTTTAGTCGCTCAAAGGGTCAGAATATTCACAGAGAACGGAGAGCTTTACGGAGTCGTTGGTCATATCCCACCGCACTTAACAAAACCTGAAGAGAGGAAGAAAGCCGCAGAGTGGGACACAATTGTGGTTGATGTTGGTGCAGATTCAAAAGAAGAAGCTGAGAAGATGGGAATTAAAGTCGGAACAGTTATGGAATTTGCCCCAGCATTTACAAAGCTCACGGAGAACAGATTCGCCTCCCCATATCTTGACGACAGGATATGCCTTTATGCAATGATAGAAGCCGCGAAAGCCTTAGAAAACCATGAAGCAGATATCTACTTCGTGGCAAGCGTTCAAGAAGAGGTTGGATTGAGAGGTGCAAGGGTTGCGAGCTATGCAATTGACCCCGAGATTGGAATTGCTATGGACGTAACTTTTGCCAAACAGCCCGGAGATAAGGGCAAAATTGTCGTTGAACTTGGCAAAGGCCCTGTCATGGATGTTGGTCCAAACATAAATCCAAAAGTTAGGGCATTCGCTGAAGAGGTCGCTAAGAAATATGACATTCCTCTCCAAGTTGAGCCAAGCCCGAGACCAACAGGAACAGATGCAAACATTATGCAGATTAACAGAGAAGGTGTTGCAACTGCTGTCTTGAGCATTCCAATCAAATATATGCACTCACAAGTTGAATTGGCTGATGCGAGAGACGTTGATAACGCAATCAAGCTAGCTAAGCACTTCCTCGAGGAGCTCAGACCCATGGACTTGATTCCTTGATTTATCCTTACCTTTTTCCAAAAGCCTTATTTTTTCTTAGTGTAGATTTATTATTGGTGTTTGATTTGGACAGTGAGATTCGGCACAAAATAGAGCTGATTGATAGGAGTTTGAAAATTATTCGAGAAAACCTCCCGACCTCTCTGGAGGATTTCTTAAAGATGGGGCTTGAAAAAGATGGGATTTACAAGCAGCTTGAGTTTGCAATTCAAAATGTTTTGGATATATGCAATGAGATAAACTCAAGCCTTGAGCTTAGTATAGCTGTTGGCTACGATGACGTTGTAGGCAGCCTCTACAATGCAAAAATAATTGATGATGAGCTTAGAGAAAAGCTGGACTTCCTAATTCAGCTCAGAGAAGTTTTAATCTATAATTACCACCTCATACAAGATGAGATAGCTTTTAAAAACATGCCCGAGTATCTGGCTATGATTGGAGATTTCCTGGCATTCACTGAAAGGTTCCTTGAGGGACAGAAATGGCGGGAATCTTGATAATCCCAATAATTGCGAGGAAAGTAGAGAAGGAAGTAGTCAGTGCCATTGCTGATTATGTTGGACAGTTTTATTCTAAATTTGGACTAGGGGTTACAGTTCTACCGAAAATTAACATAAGAAGGTTTTCTGTGGGATACAATGATGTTAGGAGGCAGTTTCTGGGAAGGGTGTTTCTCCCTGTTTTGGGAATGATTCGCAATGAGTTCAGAGTTAAAGCTATTCTTGGCATAACGGATGTTGATTTGTATGAAGGAGAGTTGAACTTTATATTTGGACTTGCAGATTCATATTCAAAAGCAGCTATAATTTCACTATACAGACTTAGACCAGAAACCTATGGGGAGATGAACGAAGGGTTATTAAAGGATAGAGCAATAAAAGAGGCCATGCATGAGCTGGGGCATGTTTTTGGTCTTGAGCACTGTCCTAATCCTAAATGTGTTATGCATTTCTCCAACTCAATTATTGATACTGATTTCAAAAATAAAGATTATTGCAGCATTTGTTTGAAAAGCTTGAGGAGGTATTTTAGATGATAGAAGTTGAGCTTAAGGGCTATGCAGATGATAAAATCTTTGAAAAAGTTAGGGAAAGATTTGAGTTTATGCGGAAGGAAGTGCATGAAGATATTTATTATCAACACCCTTGCAGAGACTTCTCCAAGACAGACGAAGCTCTGCGGATTAGGATAAAACGTTTTAATGGACATTTTGAGGCATTTCTGACATACAAAGGTCCTAAGCTTGACAGCGTGTCAAAAAGTCGGAAGGAAATAGAAGTCCCAATAAGTGACGTTGATGCATATTCCGAGTTACTCACTTCTCTGGGATTTAAGGAAGTTTTGACTATTGTTAAGGTTAGAGAAAAATACTATGTCGAAAAAGGCGTGACAATAACGCTCGATGAAGTTGAAGGGCTAGGAAAATTTATTGAAATAGAAAAACTCGTTAAAGAAGGTGAGAATATCGAAAAAGAAGTTAAGAAGCTCCGCGGAATTCTTGAAGATCTTGGCGTCAAAAAATTCGAGAGAAAGTCATATTTGGAGCTTTTACTTGAAAAGTTGAGGAAAGATGATCTCAAGGTTTAAAAAATTGAAGCTGTATTTGAATGACATTCTGAGAGGAGAGTCGCAAGAAACTAGAGACAATGTAATACTTGAGATAGTTGAAGCCGCATTAAAAAGAGGAAACATTGCCAGTGCTATTGAAGAGTTAAAGCGCATGAAAGACGATTATTACATTTTTTTAGGAGTTAGAATAACCGTTCGGAAAATCATTGAGACAATAAAAGGGTTGATCTCCAAATTTGGAGAGGTACCAAAAACCAATAAAGAAATCTTCATAAACTATCTGAGGGATCTAATAGTGCTTGCAAATTCTGTAATGAAGGAGAGGCTTAGAGCGCTTCTCTTTGCTGATATTGCCATTGCTTTTTACCTCCTTGATGAATCTCTTGAGGGAGATTTAGCTCTGAAAACCAGTTTAGATCTTGCCGAAGAACTGAAGGACGATGATGTAACTTTGGACATTGTCTACTCATTGATGGAGATCAATCTCCTCGAAAAAGCCGCTTATGCAATGAACCTAGTAAGAAACAGAAAAAAGCTGGATGTTATCTTGTCTCACCTAGCGCTTCAGCTTTATAAAGAAGGACGAGAAGAAAATGCAGCGAGAGTGATTGAAAACATACAAAGTGAATTTCACAAAGTGATGGCTATTTATAAAATAGCAGAGTTTGAGGCCAAGAGGGACAAAAACAAAGCCCTGGAACTCTTAAAGAAAGCTGAAGAAGTAGTAGACAAAATTGACAATCCTCCCCTGAGATTCGAAGCTTTTGTAAAGCTTACAGAACTTCAAGACGAGCTTATGGGGAAGTCCAAACCCCTGTAAGTTCCCTTAATCTGTTTACAAGCTCCTTCTCATCAAGGGCTGCCTCTTTTAGAATTCCCCTTTTCTTCAATTCATAAGCAATCCTAACGCTCGCTGGTATTCTAATTCCAAGCCTCTCAAGAAGGTCAACTTCTTCAAAGACTTGTTTGGGCTTCCCCTCCAGAATTATTTCTCCTCTGTCAAGAACTATAATCCTATCAGCAAAGCTCAAAAGGTATTCAGTATTATGCTCCACCAGAATTATAGTGATTCCCTGCTCTTTGTTCAGCAGTGTTACCAAACTCAAAACTTGCTCTCTTCCAAGAGGATCAAGCTGAGAGGTTGGCTCATCTAGGACTAGGACTTCAGGCCTCATTGCCAAGACGCTTGCAATAGCTAATCTTTGCTTCTGACCTCCGCTTAAATTAGGTGGGAACTCATTTTCAAAACCTTCCAGTCCAGTAATTCTTAATGCCCACTTGATTCTTCTCCTTATTTCCTCTACATCCAAACCAAGATTTTCAAGACCAAAGGCAACCTCTTCCTCAACTGTCATATTGAAGAGCTGGGAGTCTGGATTTTGCAATACAAGACCAACAATTGTAGAGAGCTTTGCAACGCTTGTCTCTCTTGTATTATAACCCTTTACGTAAACATCCCCTTTGAATTCACCTTTTATTGAATGGGGTATAATTCCATTAAAAGTCAAACAGAGAGTTGACTTTCCACTCCCGCTGGCTCCTAAAATCCCTAAAAACTCCCCTTTCCTAACCTTGAGATTTATATCCTTGAGGGAATATTCTTTAGCTCTTGAATATCGGAAGCTCAAGCTCTCAACTCTTATTAACATTCATCTCCTCTCCACAAGTCTTGGGATTAGCAGTATAGCACTGACTATGAAGACCAGCGTAGAGAATATCTCAAGCCTTCCAATCCACATGTGAAGAATCAGCAGTATCTTTATGTCTATTGGAAGAGTTGGGGAAGTTATGCCGACGCTTAAACCAACATTACCCTGAGCAGAGGCAACTTCAAAGAAGGCATCTGCAACGGGAACCCCAAGCCTTGCCATGACCCATACAGTACCTATAAGAAGGAAGGCAAAATACGTCATTGTAAAGCTGAACACTTCCTGAATTTCATCCTCCGAGAATATGTAATCCCCAACTTTCCTCTTAATGATAGCCCCTTTTGGCAAGATTGCTTGCTGGAGTGTCCATTTCAAGCTCTCATACGTCAGTGTAATTCTAATCAATTTTATACCACCTGCCGTGCTTCCTGCACCACCGCCAACGACCATTAAAAATCCAATTAAGAGCTTGGCAAGCTCCGGATACTTTGAAAGGTCATCAATTGAAAATCCAGTACAAGTTATGGCCGAAACGGCATGAAAAATGCTCTCTCTAAATGCTTTAGCAATTTGCATATGGTTCCAAGTTATTAGGGAATAACCCATCAGCACTATGGTGGGGATGAGAAATACAAACATGTATCTCACTTGAATGTCCTCAAAAAAGTGTCGTATGTTGCGGTTCTTAAACATCTTATAGTGAACTGTAAAGTTCACAGCACCCATAATCATCAGAAAAATTGTGACAGCTTCTATGCTCAGGCTGTTGAAATATCCTATGCTCAAGTCGTGGGAGCTCATACCACCAGTTCCCAAACCAGTCATCGCGTGAATGACTGCATCGAAGAGAGGCATTCCATTTATATAGTAAAGGTAAATACCAAAGAGCGTCAGAACGGCATATATTTGGAAGATTATTTTAGAAGTATTAACCAAATTTGGCAGAATCCTCTCAGTTCTTGCTTCCGCCTTATACAGACGAGCAGCTGCCACTCCTGGGCGGATTAAAATAGTGAGAGCAACTAAAACAATGCCAATTCCACCTAACCACTGCATCCATGCTCTCCAAAAGAGGAGTATGTGGGGATAACTTTCAAGATTGCTCATCATTGTAAGCCCAGTTCCAGTCCAAGCGGACATGCTTTCAAAATATGAATCAATAAAACTCATATGGGCGATTTTCATAAATGGAACAACACTTATGAAAGATGCAAAAAGCCAAACGAATGCAGCAGAGATCATAGCTTGTCTCAAATTTACATCCTCGATCATTTTAACATGCCTGCTTAACCATGCGCCAAGGAGGATGCTTGTTATACCTGGGATCACAAAATAGTGAATATCTAGGATTTCATCGGGATAAAACCACACTATGAGAGGGGGAATTAAATACGCCAGCCCAATGCCTTGGAGAAGCGTACCTATTAGATTTTTGACAACAAAGAGATCCTCGGATAAATTTATGTATTTCCTGACTTCAAGCATCTACTCACCACAAAACTAAAAATCACAATCAAATAAAAGATTTTCGTGAGGGAAGACTATGGGAATTTTAATAAAAGATGTATTTATGCCGAACAAGAAAAAAGCTACAATATACATCGAGGAGAACAATATCCAGAGCATAAATGGTGAAATACGAAAAGACGATTTTGTAATAGATGGAAATAGAAAGCTCATACTTCCAGCGTTTTATAACACCCACACCCACCTTTCAATGAGTCTTTTTAGAGGAATTGCAGAAGATATGTGGCTTAAAGATTGGCTTGAAAAAGTTGTGTGGCCAATGGAAAAGCACATCAATGAAGAACATGTCTATTGGGGAGCCATACTCGGGGGACTTGAGCTAATACGCTCTGGAGTTGCCGCGATTGCAGATATGTATTTCTTTATGGATAAAGTTGCTGAAGCCCTAGAACTTTTAGGATTGAGGGGAGTTTTAGGCACTACTATTTTTGAATTCCCCTCTCCTGAGGCCGAAACGCCCGAAGAGGCTTTTAAAATCGTTGAAAATTTTGCAAAGAAATATAAAAATCATGAATTAATAAAACCAAGCATTGCCCCCCATTCGATTTATTCCTGCAACCTTGAAATACTTCAGCAGGCAAAAGAAATTGCAGATAGATATGGACTTTTAGTCCAAATTCACTTATCAGAAACGAGATGGGAAGTTTATGAAGTTCAAAAACGCTATGGAAAGAGACCTGTTGAGCTTTTGGAAAGCATTGGATTTCTAGACAAAAATGTCTTAGCTGCCCATGCAGTTTGGCTTACTAAGGCTGAGATAAGAACGCTTGCAAAATATGATGTTAAGGTATCTCACAATCCTATCTCTAATTTAAAGCTTGCTTCTGGAGGTGTTATGCCTTATCCAGAAATGAAAGAGTACGGTGTTCTTGTAACATTGGGGACAGATGGTGTTGCAAGCAACAACAACTTTGACATGTTTGAAGAGATGAAAGTTTTCGCTATATCTCAGAAAAATCACCGCTGGGATCCAACGATAGCAAAAGCAGAAGAGGTATTCAAGGTTGCAACTGAAAATGGTGCTAAAGCTCTTGGATTTAAAGCTGGAAAAATTGAGGAAGGCTATTTAGCAGATTTGATGCTCATTGATCTCAACAGTCCCCATCTCAAGCCACTTCACGACCCAATTACACTTGCCGTCTATTCTATGAGGGCTGGAGATGTTGATGGACTCATAGTGAATGGAAAGCCTTTAATGTTGGACAAAGAAATCCTTGTCGTGAATGAAGAAAAACTCATGGAGAAAGCAGAAAGAAAAGCGTTTGAGCTTTATGAGAAGGCTATGGGGGTAGTCAAATGAGTGAAGAAATGGAAAAGCTTATTAAGGCAGGTGAAATTGCGAAACAAGTTAAAGAGGAGGTTATAAAGCTGATAAAACCCGGTACTCCATTATATGAAATAGCAGAGTTTGTTGAAAAGCGAATTGTGGAGCTCGGAGGAAAGCCAGCCTTTCCATGCAATTTATCACTAAACGAGCTTGCTGCTCATTACACTCCATACAAAGGAGATAAGACTGTTCTTAAAGAAGGGGATTATTTGAAAGTTGACTTAGGAGTTCACATTGACGGCTATATAGCAGATACTGCAATTACCGTTAAAGTTGGGATGGAAGAAGATGATTTAATGAGAGCCGCAAGAGAAGCACTCGAAAATGCAATAAGCGTCGTGAGAGCAGGAGTTAAAATAAATGAAATTGGAAAAGTAATTGAGGAAACGATTAGAGGCTACGGGTTTAATCCAATAGTGAACCTTAGCGGACATATAATCCAGAGGTACAAGCTCCATTCGGGAATTTCAATTCCCAACATATACAGACCTCACGATACATACACATTAAAAGAAGGAGACGTGCTGGCAATAGAGCCTTTCGCAACTACAGGTGCTGGACAGGTCATTGAAGTTCCTCCAGCATTGATATTCATGTTTGTACGAAACAGACCTGTAAGGCTGCCTCAAGCAAGGAGCTTGTTAAACTACATAAGGAAGAACTTCTCTACATTGCCTTTTGCATACAGGTGGATTCAGGACTTAATGCCCGAGCCACAGCTGAGATTAGCCCTGATGCAGCTTGAAAAAGCTGGAGCTATCTACAGCTATCCAATACTAAAGGAAATTAGAGGGGGATTAGTGTCTCAGTTTGAGCATACAGTTATTGTTGAAAAAGATGGGGTGACTGTAATTACATAACTGCTTAATTATTTCACTATTTTTCAATTTCTTGCAATGTAAAAAGCTCGGCGTTGGCGCCGGGGCGGGGATTTGAACCCCGGCGGGCGAACGCCCAGTGGATCTCGAGTCCACCGCCTTCCCTGGCTAGGCTACCCCGGCTCCATGAGAGTGTTACGCTGAGCTTTTATAAACCTTATTGGCAAAAACTTTATTAACATTTTATTACTAAAATATTCTCGAGCTCCAATCAAAGAGAAGGTTTAAATGCAATGAGAGATATAGATAAAATTGAAAGGAGGTGGCAGAAGTGGTCGGAATTCTTGTAGAAGAAGTTATGACAGACAAGTTTGCAAAAATTGACATAAATGCTTCACTTTCTGAAGCAATTGGACTTTTTGAAAAAGAAGATCCAGATTTGATTCTGGTGTTTGATGGAAATGTATACAAGGGTGTTGTTACGCAGGACTTGCTAATTAAGTCCCACCTCAAATGGAATCCAACCAAAGCTAAAGTTAGGGACGTTTACAAGCCTGCTCCCGTCGTTAAGCCGAAAGACGATTTGAGCTTAGCTGCAAAGCTCATGATTGAGACTGATTTAAGGTCTTTACCTGTTGGCGAAGATAAAGCAAATATTTTTGGTGTAATAAGCGACTTAGCTGTACTTGATAGAGTTGTGAAGGAGGAGTTCGGAAAGAGAAAAGTCAAGGAGTTCATGACCACTGATGTTATAACTTTAAAGCCCGACGACACCGTAGCAAAAGCTTTAGCGACCATGAGAGACTATGCAATTTCAAGAATTCCCATTGTAGATGAAGAAGGAAAGCTTGAGGGCTTAGTTACTCTCCATGACTTGATAATCCGTTTCATAAAGCCGAGGTTCAAGGCCCAAATCGGTGAAGTTGTTGGTGAGAAGATACCGCCGTTCTCAACCCAGCTGAGAGAGGTCATGATAAGAGGAGTAATAACAATACTTCCAGAAGCTACTATAAGGGAAGCAGCTGCAACAATGGTTGACAACCACATCGATGGCTTAGTAGTTGTCAATGAAAACAACAAGGTGGTTGGTGTTCTAACAGTCAAGGATCTATTGCTCCCAATCTCAAGGATGGTCGAAAAAGAAGCTAAATTCTACTTACAGCTTGGAGGAGATGCTCACTTATTGAGCGATTTCACAAGAGAGAGGATTATCAGCGATATCAAGAAGTTCGTTGACGGTTACGCGGATATCCTAGGCAACGAGGGAATAATTTACCTCCACATAAGGAGGTTCAATGAGAAGTTTAGAGGAGTTCACCTCTACCAAGCAAGGATGAGGATAGTCAGTGATAGAGGAGTCCTTATAGCAACAGGCGAAACATGGGGAGCAATTCAGGCAGTTCACGATGCATTGAGAGCTATTGAAAGACAATTGCTCCAAAAAGTAGAATTGCAAAGAGATTTAAGATATACCAAGAGATTCCTTGATAAGCTTGAACTTTGGCGCTGAGGAGATTTTGGATTTCCTATTTTCTCAGTTTCTTCTTCCTTTTACGGATAACCTTTAAACTCTCTTTCTATCAATTTTCTCTGCCTCTCGCTCAGTGCATCTAAGCTTACAACAAAGATCAATGTTTTATTCTCTGCTAAGACTCTATCTTTGAGACTTACCAGGAATTTAAATGCAGATTCAAATCCATTTTCTAGCATTAAGTATTCGAATGCATCAATGTACACGACATTGTAGCCTTGTTTTAATCCCTTTGTGATGAGGTCTATAAGTATGTCCATTTTTGTTGGTGATATTGCAAAAATTCGTGGATTGTCATCAATAATACCCTCTCTAATTTTTGTTATCCAATAAATAAATATGCCATTCTCCAGAGAAAAATTGCGTGGATCTTTTCGTGTGATTACAATAACATTGTTATCCGAAAATAAGCCCGGAAGTGCCTGTTCGGCTTCCTCTTTACTCCTAAATAGATAGACATTCCCAGGAGCAATTGTTTTCTTCTCTTTTTTAGGTGGAGCGATAGGATAAAATACAAATTTAATTGCCCCAATTGCCATTGCTGTTCTAAAGACGGCTCCCATCAAGAATCCATACGGAGCAAACCACTCTATATTTCTAGTGAACGGATATGTAAGGTTCAGGGCTCCAAGAAGGAACATCCCTACTGGGAAAAGCATTGCTATATAGTCTTTTTTCGAGACATATGTATAAAGAACTCTTGCTACATACATATTTGCAAAGCCGTATACTGCTAGGGGAAACAGCATCTTCAATGTGAAGCTGTAAGACAGATTGGAAATTTTGGTGGTAGACATTATGAAAATCCAGATATAAGCGGCTGAAGAAAAGATGGCAAAGTACATTACGTCCTTTACTTCTGAAGTTGGCTTTTTTATGTGAATAGCACCCCACAGAAGAATGAATCCTATTAGAAATGCATTTATCATTACCAGAACTTCCTCCACTTGAGGAGTTGTCTGGAGTCCAAGAGACTTAATGACATAACTCTCAGGTTCTAGAGCATTTAGAAAGAAAGCCAGGGACAGTAAGAGCCAGCCTTTTTCTTTGGTTTTAGCAAACTTGTAGGCTACCACAATGAAGATAACCCATCTGGATATGAAATTTAAAAGAGGAATGACATCCAAATTTCCTCACCTTTCAATTATCTCTTTCTGCTGTCTAACAATGACCAAACTGTTTGAAGGAATATTTTTATCAACTATCACTCCTGGCCCGACAAATGAGTTGCTCCCTATCTTTCTACCAGGGTATATTGAAACATTTATTCCAACTTTGACATTGTGTCCAATAATCGCCCCCAACTTCCTCCTTCCGCTGTCTTCGAGTTTTCCTTTAATTTCAACCCTTATTGTCTTATTATCATGCCTTAGATTCGCTGTTATGGTTCCAGCCCCTAAGTTTGTGTGCTCTCCAATAATCGAGTCGCCAACGTAGTTTAAGTGCGGAGCATTGCTGTGATCCATTATTATTGAGTTTTTGATCTCAACTGCATTTCCGATGTGGCAGTGGTTGCCGATGCTAGTATAGGGCCTTATGAAGCAGTTGGGACCAATTTTACAGTTCTTTCCAATTTTCACTGGACCAACGATATATGCGCTGCTTTTAACAACTGTCCCCTCTCCAATCTCAACTGGAGGTATTATTGTTGCTCCTTCCTCTACGACTCCTCTAATCTCATGCTTCAAATGATTCTTGAGAATGTACTCGTTCAAATTGAGCAAATCCCAAGGCCTCCCAATGTCGTTCCAATAGCCATCATAGACTGCATAGGCAACTTTTCTGCCTGCTTTTATCATGAGATTAATCGTGTCTGTTATTTCATACTCACCGCGCTTGCTCAGTGGAGTTTTTTCAATGAATTCAAAGACATCTGGCTTGAATAAATAGATTCCGAGATTTGCATAGCCTCTGATGTTTCCCGGCTTTTCTTTGATTTCTTTGACGTAGTCCCCTTCGACTTCAATTTTTCCAAAATGGCTTAAGTCTTCAAACTCCTTAACTAAAAGAGCAGCATCTGCTTTCCTAAATGCGTGAAGGAGAGCTTTCACAGCATCTCTCTCAAAATAAATGTCTCCATTAACTGCCAAAAATGACTCTTCTTCAATATACTCTTTTGCAGAATATATTGCCCTCGCAGTGCCTTCTCCTTCAACTTGCTCAACATAGGTGATAGGTTTGCCGTTGTACTCATCGCCCAAAAACTCAACCAACTTTTCTTTCTGATATCTGACAACGATTATGAATTCATCAACAAATGGATACAGATTATCGAGAACGTACTCTATAATTGCCCTATTTGCAACTTTCAACAGAACTTTTGGTCTGTCATCGGTTAAAGGCCTTAATCTTTCACCTTTCCCAGCTGCAAGTATTACACCCTTCAAATTAACACCCCCACTAATGAAGCAATCACGGCTATGCTCCCAAACACTATACAGAATTTGGAGAAATTTAACTTTTCTGCTAATTTAAGCATTCCCTCGAGTGTCAGTAAGCTCACGATAAATGCGCTCAGCACAGCTGCTAAAGATACTGTAATGGGTTCGTTTACAGCTTGAAGTTCTAAAAATAGAGCACCGAAGATTGCTGGGACTGCCATTAAGAAACTAAGCATCACAGCTTTTTTCTGCTCAACTCCAAGCAAAAGTAAGGCTCCAATAGTCATTCCTGAACGCGAGATTCCTGGTAAAATAGCCACACCTTGGGCAATACCTGCAATCATTGCCTCCACAATAGTCACTTCTTCTTTCCTCTTCTTTGGAACTATTTGCCCAAATTCATCTTTGGGTTTTTCCCTGCTCTTAGCTAGGACTATCCCAGTTAATATCAAGGCAAAGCCCACTATTCCATTCACAGCCTCAGCGTTTAGTGATGCAACAACTGTCTTAAATGCTTTGTAAAGTGGAAGCCCAATCACTGCAGTAAAAAGCGTTGAGTAGAAGAGAAATATCTCCTCCTCACCCCATCTGAGCGTTATTAGGTTCATTAGAATCCTTCCCAGCTCATATCTAAATTTAAACAGCACTGCAAAGAGAGTTCCAAAATGGAGTAGCAAGGCATAGGAGTAAGCCCTTTCAGGAGAAACTCCAAAAAAGTTTATCAGCGCTAATATTACCTGACCAGAACTGCTTATCGGTAGCCATTCAGTAAATCCCTGCAATATGCCCATTATAATTGCCTCGGTGTAATCCATAACAGATCACTGGTTGAGTATTTAAGTGCTTGGAAAAATAAACTTTTCGAGAAAAAGCTTTATACTGTTCGGCTAATCTAATTTTGGTGGTGAAGATGAGGATTACAATTCTCTTTGAAAACCACAGTGGATTTAAGAAAGGCCTTTTTGGAGGGCATGGCTTTTCGGCTTTAGTGGAGCACAAAGGATACAAAATATTAGTTGATACAGGAGTTGATGGCGAAATTTTGTTGAGAAACATGAATGCATTGGGAATTAAGCCTACAGATATCGATTATCTCTTCTTAACTCATGGGCATTACGATCACACAGAGGGCTTAAAAGCTCTTCTTGAAGGGAGAGGAGGAAAGAAGCTGACAATCATCGCTCACCCAGAAATATTTGTCAAGAGAGTTGCATTAAAGCCGCATTTGAGAGATATTAGTTTGCCGTTCAAGAGAGAGGAGCTTGAAGAATTGGGAGCAGAGTTCATATTGACTAGAGATCCCATCCAAATTGTTGAAGGCATTTATTCAAGCGGAGAAATTGAGAGAGTTACATGGGACAGAGCTGTTGGATACAAGATTGAGAATGGAAAGCTCGTGAAAGATGAGGTAAAAGATGACATGGCTCTAATTCTTGACTTAGGTGATAGCATAGCAGTAATAACCGGTTGTGGACACAGCGGAGTAATTAACATAGCCATGCATGCTCAAAAGCTCATGAACAAGCCAATCAAAGCTCTCATCGGTGGATTTCACTTAATCGGTGCAAAGCCTGAGCTCTTAAAAGAAACTGTTGAGAAACTAAAGGAGTTAAAAGTTAAGAAGTTTTATGCTGGCCACTGCACGGGATTTGAGGCAATGAGCTCTTTCATGATTGAATTTGGAAAAGCCTTTGAGCCTCTTTACGTAGGCAAAGTTATTGAGCTGGGATAAATTATCCATAAAATCCTTTTTAAGGCAACTTTTTCTCCTTTTAACCATGTATGAACTGACAGAGGACTACAAACTTAGAAAAATCACAAAATTTGAGCTGGATATGGTTGATGAGCGAGATGATTTACTGATTATTCCTCCTTCATCTAAAGCTGGCCCTTGTGGAAATGACTGTGTATTCTGTTATCTCACTCAAAATCCTCCCCAGATGATTTATCGAGTTGCTAAGCATGACACTTTAAACGACCCCGAGCTGGAAAAGAGGATTGCCTACGCAAGAGAGCATTACGATTTGTGGATTCGCGTTACTGACACCTCCGCAAATGTTCGGTTTGATGAAAAGCGTATAGAATCACTCTACAAGGCTGGCTTAGATGAGATTCAGATTTCTCTTCACACCACTAAGAAAGAAGTTAGGATAAGACTCATGCACAACAGAAATGCTGGAAAAGTCATTGATTTAATTCCAAAAATTGTGGAGCACTTTAGAATGATTGCTGATATAATTCTAACTCCTGGATATAACGTCAATGATATTGGGGAAATTTTAGATGACTTAGACAGTTTTGGAGTTCATGAAGTTAGACTCTTCCCTGTTGGGGTCACGAAGTTTTCGAGAACGAGGGCATTGACGAGAGAGGAGCTTCTATTTGTGAAAAACGTTGCGTTGGAGAAGCAAAAAGAACTAGATATTGAAATAGTGATTCCTCCGATATTCCAAGCTCTTTTAGGGGAGTTCACAACTGGCTTGGAGCCCTTTGACATTGAGATGAATATTCCAACGTATATCCTAACGGGCGAGCTTGCATATCCGGAAATGAAGCGCTTATTCCCAAAGCTTAACGTTGTCATGGTTAAGAATGAAGTATTTGGTGGAAATATTGGCACAGCTGGACTTTTGACGGGATATGATGTATTGAGGACTGTTAAACAACTGCCGGAGGTTGATTTAGGCATTCTCCTTCTCCCAGAGGTTATGTTTCATGGTGACATTACTTTAGACGGCTGGAAGAGAGAAGACCTCTTTAACAAAATCCTGATTGAAAAAGGTTACATCGTTGAGACTGTGCTTGAGCCTCAAGAGATCCCAAAGATTTTGGAGAGATTCTAACTCCAAAGCTTTAAAAACCCATCTGCAAAACCTAAGAAAGGCGAGACGAAGAAAGAGGTGAGAGAAATGAAAAATCCTTTTGAAAAAATGCCAACTATCCTTTTAGCTGACGAGCTTATCGATAAAGCCTTTAGGAGAGCTGAAAAAGCAGCATCATCATTCACCCCGCGAGGGAATAAAATAAGCAAAGCGAGACAGAGGGAGGAGCTTAGAATAAGAACTGTTTCAAACGTCATTAGGGATAATTTGAGGAAAATCCTTGACAGAACTCCTGGTGTCTCAACTCTACCTCCATTCTATCAAGAGTTAGTCGATACACTCGTTGATAGAAAGATGTTCCATAAGGCTTTAGCGTCTGTGAATTGGGCAATAAAGACAATAAGAACGCTTGAAGAGAGATATGTGGAAAAGATTAGATATTCAAGAGACCCAAATGAGATTGCTCAGCTTAGAAGGCAGTTTTACGGAAGAGTTGCAAGCGTCATTAAGGACATTGCAGACAACTTAGAGTATCTCAACAAGGCTAGAGATGTTTTGAAGGACTTACCTGTTATAGACCTCAGCTTGCCAACCATTGTCATAGCTGGACATCCAAATGTTGGAAAGTCAACTCTTCTCAGGCAGCTCACAAATGCGAAGCCAGAAGTGGCGAGCTATCCATTCACAACCAAGGGAATTAACGTTGGGCAGTTTGAGGAGCACTGGCTCAAGTATCAGGTAATAGACACCCCTGGTTTGCTTGACAGACCTTTGAGTGAGCGTAATGAGATAGAAAGGCAGGCAATTTTAGCATTAAAGCACCTTGGGAGAGTGATAATTTACATCTTTGACCCATCAGAGTACTGTGGATTCCCACTTGATGAGCAGATGCATCTCTTCGAAGAGATTTACGAGGAGTTCAAAGATTTCCCATTCATAGTTGTTTTGAACAAAGTTGATGTAGCTGATGAAGAAAAGATAAGGAAAGTTGAAGAGTTCTTGAGAGCTAGGGGGATAGAGCCTATAAGGATTGTGGCTAAAGATGGACTTGGAGTTGACGAAGTTAAAAAGAAAATATTGGAAATTTTAAGGCCAGGACTAGAGATGGCAATTTACTCCCCCAAAGATGTTCCGCAGTAAGGACAAAATTCTAGGTATATTGGCTTCATAGCATTGCATTTTTCACATTTCTCCTTCAGTTTTGCCCCACAATTCGGACAAAAGATGTAATCATCTTTTATTGGAAATCCACAACTATAACACTTGTTTTGCCCAATTCTACGTTTGTAAAGTTTTTCGAGCTTGAAGTATTCTTTTCTGATGTAGTATAAAGCTAAAACTGTTGCTACAGCACCAAAAAGGCTCAAGCCAATTACTTGAAAAGTGTTCCAAACTGCTTGAACTATCAAGTAAGCGAACAGAAGGGACGAATAAGCGATTAGGGATACAGCATAGATGTTCTTATAACGCCTAAATATGAGAAACGAAGCCAAAAATATGGGAATTACAAAAATAAGCTTTAGGGCCAAAACTTTTGCCCGATAAGCAGAGTAAGCATTTCTGTACTCTTGATAAGCCTTTTCTCTCAGCTGATCAATCTGTTGGTTAACGCTGTTTAGCTGTTTTTCTATATCTACATACGCCCTCTCAATGACTTGAAAAGCTAAATATGCTTTTTCATATTCCTCTTTTGCCCTTAAATACTCATTTTTAATCTCTTCTGTGGCATTGCCACTCTCTAAAGCAACCCTATATTCCTCACGCTTGAAAATATAGAGCTCATTTGCCTTTGTTAAATTGGTCTTTGCTTCTTCATAGAGGCTTCTAAAATGCTTAAACATGACTAACAATCTGCTCCGGTTTTCCAAAAGCTCTTTAGACACATACTTAGATTCATAATCTCCAAAATCTGGTCTTTCAATGGCATTGTTGAGCTCGCTCAGAAAATTTATGCTCGCTAAAAGGAGGAACAAGACAAAAGCGCTCGCTAAAATCTTTTCAATTCTGCTATACTCCACAAATCTCACCAATCAAACATAAGCTCACATTATATATTAAGCTATCCACATCACAATTATTATGCAAAAAGGGTCAGCAAAATTAAAATTGTAAAATTATAGAAAAGGTTCAAAATCAGGCGCTCTTCTCCTCTTTTATCAAAACAGCGTTAACAACACCATCTTGCCCTGGTCTTGAGGTTACAATTGCCTTCCCAATCTCAGTCTGAATGATTGCGCCCTTTGTGATGATGTTTCTTCTAACGTACTGCCTGTTTGCTGGGTTCTCGACGACACTAAGTATCTTTACCTTTTTGCCCTTTCCTCCGTCGAATACGTTTGCATAGAGTGCCTGAACAAGTCTTACCTTTCTGTTTCCACCAAATGTTCTGATGATCTTTCTCTCTTCTTTGTATTCGCCAACCCTAGTGAAGGCTGGCTCTCTTCCAAGCTCCCTCTTTCTCTTCTTTCTTGCGAGGACAATTCTTCCACCTGAAGGCTTTTTGAGTGATCTTCCTTGCCAAATTGCCATATCTCTCACCTCATGATGATCCTAATCCTAAGGGCATTTTAAGGAGTTTGTTTATAAGCTTTTTCCCAGAAAAGATTTAAAACACTTTGGATAAATTACTGATTAAGGTGGTAGTTATGGGAGCTATAAATGCCTTTGCCAAAACTATCGAGACTATAACAAAACATCCAAAACTTCTGCTCATACCTCTCGTTATTGCACTCCTAATTGCACCAATCTCAGCTTACCTTTTGAAGGACTACACAACGTTATTTACGGAGGAGATGCAAAAGAACATTGAGCAAAAACAAGAGGGAAACGTTATAGTAGAGGAGTATGGTAGCATAATTTCAAAAGAGGATATGGAAAAATTCATGGATTACATTAAAATCCTCTCCTTTCTGGGAGTTCTCTCAGCATTGCTAAATGCAATCGGCCAGTATGCAATTATAAAGGGGGTTCTCACAACAGAGAAAGGGGAAGAATATTCCCTATCCCAGCTCTTCATAGAAGGTTTCAGGAACATGATCCAAGTATTCCTTGTAAACCTCATCATAGGGTTAATTGTGCTTGCAATAATAATGGTTCCGCTCATTCTGGTCATTATTCCCCTGGCAGCTGGAGCAATGACGGGATCTGAAGGTCTTCTCCTGGCAGCTGTCTTCCTTGTGATAATAATTGAGCTCCCATTGGTTTTCTTCCTTGTTGGCTTGAGCTCAATGGCAGTTCCAATCTATGTCATCAAAGGCTCAATAGGAGCAGCATTTGAGTGTTTTACAGTGGCTTTCAAAAATAAACTCTCAACTTTAGCGTTTGGAATTCTGTTGTTGATTTCTGTGGTTCTGATCATGATAGTACCAAGTTCTTTCATAGGACTTGTAGCATTGGGAGCGTCAGGATTTGCAGCGCAGCTGCTCTTGAATTTAATTGAAGCACCGTTTCAAGCTTTAATGCAAGCAGTTATGTCTGTTGGCGGGCTAATGCTTTATCTCGAACTTACAAGGGAAAAGAAAGACCTTGAAGAGGAAATCTTGGAAGAAGTGCAGAGAGAATTTCAGGAAACAAATGAGAAAGAAAAGCTAGAAGAGGATTTTGATATCTAATCTCCGAATTTCTTTTCTTTTGCCGCTTTTACCAGTCCTCTGAACACTGGGGCTGGCTTCATAGGTCTTGACTTGAACTCTGGATGGAACTGTGTTGCAATGAAGTACCTATGCTCTGGCAATTCAAGTATCTCCATCCTCCTTTTGTCATCTCCAGATATTCCGCTGAAAATTAAACCGGCTCTCTCAAACTCCTCAATGTAATCCGGATTAACCTCCCATCTGTGCCTGTGTCTCTCATACACAAGTTCTGTTCCATATACTCTATGAGCTAACGTATTTGGCTTAATTTTCACAGGATAAGCTCCCAAGCGCATTGTTCCTCCAAGCTTGTCAATGCCTCTCTGCTCAGGCAGCAAATCAACGACGGGATAGGGTGTATTTGGGTCAATTTCCGTCGAATGTGCTCCTTTGAATCCCAAAATATTCCTTGCAAACTCTACAACAGTCAGCTGGAATCCAAAGCATATTCCCAAGAACGGAATGTCATTTTCTCTTGCATATCTGATTGCCATCATCTTACCTTCAGCCCCTCTTGCACCAAATCCTCCGGGCACTATTATGCCGTCAACACCCTCAAGCAAGTCAGTGCCGTATTTCTCGACATCCTCTGCTTCAATCCATCTGATTTTTACCTTTACATCATTTGCGACGCTTGAGTGCTTCAATGCCTCGATTATGCTCAGATATGAATCCTTGAGCTTCACGTACTTTCCGACTATTGCGATTTCAACAGAATCTTTGAGGCTCTTGTATTTAGCAACCATTTTCTCCCAAGCTTTCAATTCAGGCTCTCTATCCTCAAGACCGAGCCTCTTAACGAGGTATTTTCCGAGTCCTTCTCTCTCAAGCAAAAGCGGAACCTCATAAGTGTCTTCAACGTCATATGCGCTTATCACAGCTTCCTCTGGAACGTTTGTGAAGAGGCTGATCTTTTTACGCGCGCTTTCCTCAAGAGGATCTTCACTTCTTGCAACGATTGCATCTGGTTGGATACCCAAAGAGCGGAGCTCTTTAACACTGTGCTGAGTTGGCTTTGTCTTCTGCTCCCCAACGACTTTAAGCTTTGGAACATAAGTTACATGGACGAATGCAACATTCTCTCTTCCTTCTTCAAGCTGCATCTGACGAGCCGCTTCTAAGAAGGGCATGCTCTCGATATCACCAACAGTTCCGCCAATCTCTACGATAACAACATCATAATCCCTGGCTATTCTCCTTATTCTTTCCTTAATTTCGTTTGTGATGTGCGGAATGACTTGAACTGTTGCACCCAAATAATCCCCTCTCCTTTCCTTCTCAATAACGGCAGAATAAACTTTTCCCGTCGTTATGTTGTGGTCAAATGTAAGATTAGTATCTAAAAAGCGCTCATAATTGCCCAAATCCAGATCGACTTCTCCACCATCATCGAGAACAAAGACTTCACCGTGCTGATAGGGATTCATAGTTCCGGCGTCATAATTGAGATACGGGTCAATTTTAATGTTTGTAGTCTTAAAGCCCCTCGCTTTCATGAGGAGGCCTATTGATGCGCTTGTTATTCCCTTTCCCAGACCGCTCACGACACCACCAGTGACGAATATGAACTTTGTCATAGCAAAACCTCCACACGTTATGTTGGGAATTGATTGATAAGTGCTTAAAAGCTTTATTTGACACTCATTTGGAAACCTTGACTATAGAAAACCTTTTATACTCTTATTAGTCTTAACTCTTTGAGGTTGTATAATGATCGGCACTGCGATGGGAAATCTATTAACTGTCATTATAAAAAGCAGGGAAGTTAGAAAATTAATCAGTCTGGCATTTCTGCTCCTTGTAGTTCTGCCTTTCCCGTTAACGTCGAGGTTTGCAAAAGACTATCAAGAGGGTAATGGGGATAGGTATTGGAACGCTCAAGAGGAAATTAACAAATACTTTGAGCAGAACTGCATCGCATTAGCTCCATACAATAGGGATGAAGCAGAATGGAAAGTGATAGTTCTACACGAGAACTGTGACATTGAAAAGCTCGAGGGGAATCCATTGATAACAGTCAAAGATGGATATCTAATTTACAAAGAGCCTGTTTTTGTAGTCAAGGAGAAGAGAGAAGAGTTCATCTCCAATGTTCTTAAGTTCTATCTTGCTCCAGCTTTGATTTTTATGTTAATCTCTTTTGTTGTTGAGTACTCCCTAGTCAAAGCTTCTTGGCTCTGGCTGAAGGGAAAGCGGAATTTTTCAGCAAAATCCTTGCTTAAGGAAGGGGCAGGGAATTTACCCTCAGTGGTTCTGGTCTATCTGCTGAGCTTAGCTACGGCTCTTGCTCTAGGTGTGCTTATATTCTTTGGGGGTTTTGCTGCATATTTCTTTGTGAGTCTGATTAAATATGAAGCTGGCAGCTTTGTTCTTTCCATTTTAAGGGCAGTTCTCATTGTATATACTGTTTTGCTGTCCTCGGCATTTTCAATGGTTCTCCCAATATATCTCCTCCAGGAAAAGCTCTCCGCAATTTTAGAGGCTTTTGAGCTGGTGTGGAATAATTTCTGGACTTGCTTGGGATTTGGAGTAATCATCACAGCTCTCACATGGATTGCTAACAAGCTCATGCTCATTCCGAAAACTTCAACAATTGTCTTGGCATCTCTGCTGTTATTTGTGGCTTTTCTACTTTCAGCGGTTGGTGGATTGAATTTGTATGTCACGCTTAGAGGTATCAAGGTGAGGACAAATGAAATCTACTAGGCTTTTAGTTGCACTCCCAATTTTAGCGTTAGTATTTAGCCACGTGATATTTCTCCCTCTCACTCTCCCAGTCTTCCAGCTTTACGGAGAACTTAACAAAATCCAAGAGCAGATGATAAAGGAAGATGACTCAATAATGTGCCATAGAGTTATGGAAAACACAAAAGAGGCAAGAGAGCTGCTTGAAAAGGAAGCGAACATTTCATGGAGCTGTGATGACACTTACTATCGAGAAAATGCTCCAACAGTCACCGTTAATGGACTGACTGTTTACAAGGATACATATCAGCGTTATATGAGGGTCAAAAGTGAGCTCAGAAGGAAATTCAAGCAGCTCATACTTATTTTTACTCTCAGTATTCTCGTGAGCATTGCTTTTAATTATGCCATGTCTATTGCTTTCATAGAAGCCCAAACGAGAAAGGAACTCAGCTTACTTGGAATAATTGGAGAGGGTTTTAAAAATACACCTTTCCTAATCTTAGCTTACCTTCTCAACGGCTCTCTGCTTTTTGTTGTCTCCCTACTCATTGCAATACCCATCGCCTTTGCAATGCCCATAGCTAAAGTAGTCATTGGAATTATGTTAACGGGTGGAATTTCACTAGTTGCTCCAATCTATGCTGGTGAAAAGAAAATTTTCTCCCTCGACGTTATGTGGAACATAGCAAAAACAAACTCACACTTCTTCATTCTACTTGGAGGAGCTGTCTTTGCAGTAACGGAGCTTCAATCATACTCTCTGAAGGATGCATTAATCTGGCTGTATTTTGCTGCTATTCTGCTGAATACCACAATTTCAAACTATGGAGGTGCATTTGTTTACATGAGCTCTGCTGAAAATTTGGGGGTATAAAGAAAAATCAAAAATCAAGCATTTTCTTCGTCAAAATGGACTCCTTCCCCCTCTCTTCCGTTATGAATTTCCTTAATTTCAAAAACCTTGAGCGGAACTCTCTTCAAGGCCTTTCCAACAACAGCTTTTGCGATTCTCTCTGCATGCTCTAAGCTCTGGGCATTGAAGACTTTAAGAGTCAAATAAATTCCAACTAAACCAACACTCCCAATAACGAAAGCACTCTCAAACGGGCTTCCACACACAGGGCATTGGGAGTAGCCAATTTCAACCTTCACGAAGTCAAGCTTTTCCTTATTCAAAGCTTTCGCAACCTTTGATACGGCAACATTTATCGCATCCTCTGGTGTCTCAACGTCTCTCACAATTATTGGAGCCTCCAAAACAACGATATAATCGCCCATTTTTCCCACCTCGTCACTCACCCGAAGGCAAAGAGTCTGTTGTCTTCGCCTTTAAACACTCCAAGCCTAACTCCAGCATCAATAAAGCCATGTGCATAGTTTAAAGCGGCGAAAGCAGTCACATAATCACCTTTCTCGTAGTAGTATTTGGCATCACTGTAGTAGCTTTTTGCCATGGTTAAAAAGTCTTTCGCAACAGAATAGAGGAGGCTTTTCTCATGCACTGCTATTTCAAGTTTCTCGAGGGCTTGTTTTGTTATTTCAAAGTATTTTTTGAGTTTTTCTTCGCTGATCTCTCGCTCCACCGGTCTCGCCTCAGCTATAGCTAACTTGAAATCCTTATAAACCTTGCTTATTCACTAATGATGAGTGAGGTGATATCTATGTACACGCTCATTGATTTATTTGCTGGTGCGGGAGGATTTAGCAGAGGATTTAAGGAGGCAGGATTTAAAATTTTGGCAGCTATCGAAAATTTTGCCCCAAAGGCTGAAACCTACAAGTTCAACTTCCCAGAGGTCAAGATGTATATCGAGGACATCAAGAAAGTTCACACCCTAGATGTAATGAGAGACGTTGGAGTGCCAGATGTAATAATCGGTGGACCTCCTTGTGAACCCTACACGGCAGCAAATTTAAAAAGAAAGGAGAATCCTCTTGACAGACTCTACAACGATCCTATTGGACAGCTCGTTCTGCACTTCATTCGCTTTGTGAAGGATTTTCAGCCGAAGATATTTGTTATGGAGGAAGTGCCTCAAATTATGGAAGGTGAGCTTAAGGATGCCTTGAGATACGAGTTTGAGAAAGCGGGTTATGAAGAGATTTACTTCAACATCTTGGATGCTCAAGATTACGGAACCGCTCAGAGAAGGAAGAGAGTATTTATTTCGAACATTCGCATCAAGCCTAAGAGGGTTAAGGAAAAGCTGACAGTGTGGGATGTGATCGGGGATTTACCTGACCCAAGGCTTCCCGAAGCATTGGAAATTCCCAACCACAGATATGTTCCACTTTCACCAAGGAAGCAGAGGAAAATTATGAGGCTTAAGTGGGGAATGGCAATGCATAAGTTTGGAGACTCACAGAGGAAGTTCACGAACTGGGTTAGACTTCATCCTTACAAGATTGCACCCACAGTCAAAGGCGGTAGCAGGTTCATTCACCCCTTCGATGACAGGCTTTTAACTGTCAGAGAGCAGGCAAGGTTGATGGGATATCCGGATTACCACATATTCCTCGGTGGAAGGGATGTGCAGTATGACAGCGTTGGTGAAGCAGTCCCTCCAACAGTTGCAAAGGCAATAGCCGAATACGTGAAGGAGAAACTTGATGAAGGCGATTATTAAGATTAGCGAAAGATTTATAATCTCCCCTTCGCTTTAACTTTGTCGGGAATGGGCCCGTGGTCTAGTTGGTCATGACGCCGCCCTTACGAGGCGGAGGTCCGGGGTTCGAATCCCCGCGGGCCCACCAGAAATCGAGCAATCTTCTAATCACATCCTCATACGTTTCTCCCATCCGACCAATCTTCCCAAACCCCTCCGTCATTTTGTGTCTCTCTTGACAGTTCTCAATTTCTTCTCGCTTATTTCCTTATCTCTTTGGTATTAGCATGAGCATGGCTTCCAAACGAATAGACTAGACAGTCAATTAAGAAGTTTCTATTCCCCTAAGTCTTATTGGCAGCTTAACGTTAAATGTTATTGTTTTTAGAGCACTTGGAATTGTGATTTCTAAGTTATATTGAGTGTCATCGGGAATATCGTTGAATGCTACATAGCCTGATGCATAGCTTCCTGGACTAAGCTCCATGTTGCCACTGATGTTGCTCATAACAATGTCCCCGTGCCTAATAATGCCCTCTGAGGTTATTAGTTTCCATTGCTCAACATTGAGCAAGAGGCTGCTCTCCCCAATATTTTTTAGTTTAAAGTAAACTTTTACGAGAGGTTTTAGCTTACTGATTTCTAAGTATGAGATTTTCTCAACTTTTTCCAATGTGATTACAAGGGGGTAGGCCTCTATTGTCTTGTTAATCCCTATTTCGTTCGGTTTTGGAGTTACCTCTATTTCGAGTGGGATTTCAAGAAATTCCTCCTTGTATTCGATCAAATCGTATAGATGTACCGTTAATTCCGTCTTTCCTTGAACATAGGGGAACAGTAACCATACTTCCTTTTCTGAATTGGGGCTTACAGTTAGGAGCCAATTGATTGGAGCTATTTTTACATTGCCCCCAAGGCTAATCTCGTTTAAATCAACTGTTATTTCTTTGTTTCCAGTGTTTTTAATTCTCAGGATAACTTTTATCCCTCTTTCTTTGCCTTCAAATGTCTCATATTCAAAGACGGCATATTTCACCAGTGTTATCTCGATAGGGAATTTTTGAGCTACTTTGGATATGTTCGCATTCTTATACTCCAAGAGGGGTTTAAGTCCAGAGAGCTTTGTTGTAACTTTCCTTTCGGGGATTATTTCTGTTTCTTGAACTTTAAACACGAATTCCTCGCTGTTTAAGATTATTTCCTCCATCGGAAACAGAAATATTTCTTTTATGTATTCACCGGGCTCAAGCTTTTTGGGATAACCGTACCAAAATTCACTGTGATACTCTTCTACTGGAAATCCATCAACTGTAAGCTTTGCGGGTTTCCTTCCTATTACTTCAATTGAGTAGTTTCCGATGTTCCTGAGCTTGGCGTCTATTCTTAAGTACTTTCTGAGGTTTCCATAGTGGATATAAATCCCGTAGCGGTAGAATTCAAGCGCAACATCTCCATCTATCTGAGTTATGTTTAATGGTTTTGCATTTTTGAGATAAAGATTTTCAAAATAGTCCCCTCTCTCTTTTTCGTTCATCTTGGGGAGGTTCATGGCTATGAACGTCCTTTTTAACGTCGTATTTCCAGCGATTAGTGTTGCGTTGACAATACCACTGCTGGAAACTCCTTTTTGGAAGTCTGTTATTATGTAGCGAGCCTTATATACCGTAACTTTGGTGAGATTTTCAGATACTCCCGTGAATTTCCCCGTGTAGGGCTGGAAGTCAGATTTATGGATGGTTAACGTGCCGTTATATATGAGGAACCCAAATTCGTCCCTTATTGTCACCTTCAGCTTTCCATCAATTTTTGTGTAGGTCGTTTGATTCTGAACTTCCAAATACAGAACAAGAACATTCGCACTTTCTTTCCAGTTAACTGTTAATTTGAAGTCCTTAATTTGTTCTTTTGATATGATATGAATTGGGGTTGTTGTAGTTGTTGGGGAAGTGACACTCATGTTTGAGAGGGATATGGTTTTTTGCTGAGTGGTTGTTGATGTATGTGATGTAAAAGGTTGACTCTGGAGGCATCCGCTAATAATTATTGTCAACAAAAACATCAACATTATATGGGCCTTTCTCATGAAGACCCCTAATTATGTAAAGGTGAAAAGATAGTTAAGCTTTTTGTATTATCTGACCGTTGGAACGCCGAGAATATGGAAACTTGGGCAAGTCTATGTTGGCCTTTTCTCCTCGTCAGGGAATCTCCAGCCCCTGGTTATCTTTGTAACAGCCTTAACAATCGTCCTTTCTTGCGGATTCTTCTCAACAAGCTTCTCAAGGAAAGAAATCAGCTCATCGTAGGTGGGCTTGTCAATCGGAAAAGGCACCCTATCCTTTCCACCAACGGCATAGGCAAACTTAAAAGGATCAGGAGGATGAGTAACTGGGTCTCTCCATGAAGGATGGACGTCATACACAAGCTCTAATACAAGGGACAAAGCCCTCAGCGTGCTTGGACCAAGACCTTTGAGGAGTAAGAGCTCATCATAATTCTTAATATCGAGCTCTCTCGCAAGCTCCAAAGCCCTCTGGTTCAGCTCAATCTGTCCCAGACTTTTATATCTCTTAACTGTATCGAACAGATTTAGTTTTTCATAAGGTTTGTAAACAATCAGCGGCTTGTAACCTTTTGCAACTGCTGTAAGAGTTTTGAGCTCTTTTTCAAGCTTTTTTGGGTCTTCTTTCACGAGATCGAGCAGGGTTTTTTGGTATTCCTTTGTGTTTTTATCAACAGTATTCAGCGCATACTCAAGCTTGATTCCGCTTATCCCTTTGTGAGGCTCTAGCGTAAAGCTCTCAGTATCGAACCAGTGATATCTTCTCGCGAGCTTGACCTTCGGATTCATGCCCTGCTGAACAACTGCCCAGTTTCCTTCTTCATCAAGGAAGAAGACATGGTGGTAAAGCTGATAGCCCGTTTGCAGAGCAACTGTGTCAACTTTGGCAACTAACCGGGAAATTCTGACGTATTCACTGCTGTCGAGTTCATATTTCTCACATATATCTTTCAATTGGGCTGGAGTTTCCCTGCTCTTTGCACCTTTGCCTCCAGCGGCTTTTATGCCGAGCTCTTCCTTTGAGAGAACTTCCTTTAAAATTCCAGTTGTTACGGTTGTGCTTCCTGACGAATCCCAGTCCATGCCGATGAGATTGTTTAAGGCTTGGAACCAAACCGGATCTGCTAACCTCTCAAGAACTCCTTTTGTGCCGTATTCATCAACCAAAAGAATGAGCACTAACCTTGCCAGCCTTTTCATACGTGCAGCTAGCCAAGGAGGAACATGACCGCCGTGAAGAGGAAGCTCAGCAATGCCTCTTCTCATCACTAATGTATCTGCTTTTGAAGTTATTAAGCTTTGAGAGAAAACCTTAAAAATTCACTGCCGATGCTCAAACCGATGCCAATGAAAAAGCTTAGCGAAATTTTTGTAGAGCTGCTCAAAGAAAAAGGAATAGACAAGATAGGCATGCTTTCAAAGAGATATAGAAAATCAAAGAACAAGCTGCAGGATATAGCGTTGGATGTTCTTGAAGGTAAGGGAGCTATAGTTGAAGTTGATGAGCCTACAGCAATAGCTTGGGACTTAAGCGGAAAAAGAACAGAGGGAGCAAAATACGCCTACGCTCCATCATGCATAGCAAAGAAGTTTAAGGTGGTTATTTCTCCCGAAGATTTAAGAGCAAGGCTTCCAAATGATTACCCCTACTTTATAATCGACCTTATGCACTGGGAAAAGCACACAGAAAAGGAAAAAAATAAGGTTGCTCTCCAAGCTGCCCAAAGTTATGGTGTTTTGAGGGATTACCTCTGGAGCGAGCTTTTAGCGTTAACATGGGTCAACGAAGAGTTTAAAGAAAAAGCACATTTTCCTCTTGACAGAGTCACAGCCTATGAGGGCTCAACTGCAGAGTTTTTAAAGGAGAAGGGTATTGATGAAGTTGTCCTCCTCGATCCGAGAGCTGAGGAAGTTTTAAGCGAGAGAGACTTTGATGTTAAGGCTTTTATCATCGGAGGGATTGTCGATACCGGTGGAACTAAAAAGGGAACCACTGCGAAGATTGGGGAAGCTCTTGAAAGTGAAGGAATCAAGGTTAGAAGGAGGAAAATTGTTCTTAGAGGAGACATTATTGGAGTCCCAGACAGAATCAATCACATACTCAAAATCCTCCTTGAGATGCTCGTAGAAGGCAAAAGCATGGAGGAAGCCATTCTTACAGTGCAGTCACCATTACATGCAAGGTGGCGCTTAAGAAAGGAACTGCCGAAGCATAAGAGGAGATATCTGATAGACGGCAAGAAATATTTGGTTGTGGAGAAAGAGCTCTTTGATGAGTATTCAAAATGGCTCAACATACGGTGGGAGGACTTCGTGCAGGTGCTGAGGGAGCTGAACCTTATAGCACTTGAGAGAAAGAAAATACATCATCTCAACAAGATAGCGGTAGCGAGAATTATCAACGGAAAGCTCTACAGGGTTATTCTGCTGAAGAGAGCGGCTCTGCTGTGTTATAATTGTTGAAGAAAAGGAAAAATCAAGCAAAGAATAAAATCACCGCATCCTTAACTATAGCAGTCTCTACCTCTTCCCCTTCACTGAACACTGCCTTCCTGAGCACTATATCGTCTTTGCCGAGTTCAACATTCTGCCCTTCAACTTCAAACTCCACCTTTCCGCTCTCTTTGAGTGCCTTTGACACATCCTCAGCGTTCTGCTTGAGGTATGCAACAATCTTTGGAACGAGCTTTCCATATCTTGGTCCTACAGTTCTGAAGTTTGGCTTGATCTCGACGATTCTTTCCTCAAGCTCAGGCTCGCCTTTTACAATCTCTAACTTCTCAATGTTCATTGTCCCTGCAATGTCTTTCTCTATGAGCTTAAGCATCTCATAGCTGTCGGTTGCATAAATTGCCACATGCTTGAGCTTTGCGTTTAGGGCTAAGCCGTGTGAGTTCTTATATCTCCTCATTGCGCCGATGATCTCTCTTGCAAGCTCTCCGAGCTTTTCAGCTTCCTCGTCAATCCTTGCTTCCTTGTAAGTGGGCCACTCCAAGAGGTGGATGCTCTTTGCTCCAACCTTGTCCTTAAAGACCTCTTGATAGAGCTCCTCAGTTATGTGAGGAACAAAAGGTGCAAGCAATAGCAAAATGTTATATAGTAGCTCATACAATGCCACTCTTGCCTTAAGCTTGCTCTCTTCGTCGTCTCCATAAAGTCTGTGCTTGATCATTTCGAGGTAGTCATCTGCAACCTCGTGCCAAATGAAAGTCATAAGCTCCCTTGTGAGCAAGTTGAAGCGGTAAATTTCCATCTCATTTGTTGCGAACTTGATTAGGCGGTGAAGCCTTGAGAGTATCCACTTGTCAAGGGGCTCGAGCTTGATGTCCTTGTTTGCATTGTAGTCCAAATCCTTGATGTGCCTCTCTGCAAAGCGGAAGATGTTCCAGAGCTTCTGCAGGAATCTGAAGTTGTAATCCACAATTTCCCACTTGAATGGGTGGTCTTCTCCCGGTGGGGCCAGTGCTGTCCAGAGTCTTAAAGCGTCAGCGCCGTATTTTGGAATTACTTCCTCCGGTGAAACGACGTTTCCATAGCTCTTGCTCATCTTTCTGCCATCTGGACCAGCCACCATTCCGTTGATTAGGATGTCATGCCACGGCTTTTGTCCAGTGAGAATATACGTTCTGAATATCGTGTAGAACGCCCATGTTCTGATAATGTCCGTTCCCTGAGGTCTCAGGGCTGTTGGGAAGTTGTGCTTGAACCACTTCTCATCCTTAGTCCACTTTGTTATAACGAGTGGAGTTATAGATGAATCAATCCAGCAGTCGAGGACGTCTCTAACTCCTTCTAAGTTAGTTGAACCGCACTTTGGACACTTATCCACCGGTGGCTTGTCAAATCTTGGGTCAACTGGCAAGTCCTCTTCTCTTGCCGGGATTATCTCGCCACAGTCCTTACACACCCAGAATGGAATTGGAGTTCCAAATACTCTCTGTCTGCTGATAACCCAGTCCCAGTCCATGCTCTCTGCCCAGTCCTTAAGCCTTAAGAACATATCCTCTGGGAACCACCTTATTTGTCTCGCAACTTCTATAATTTCTTCTGTGAACTCCTTCACCTTAATGAACCACTGCTTCTTGGGTAATAACTCGATTGGAGCCATACAGCTGCTTCTCTCTGTGTGTCTCAGCACTCTGTGCCTTATCTTCTCCTTCTTATATAACAGGCCCATCTCTTCCAAGTCCTTTGCGATAGCTTCTCTTGCTTCCTCTGTCTTCATGCCCTTGTATTTACCGGCAACTTCTGTCATCCTTCCATATTCGTCAATCGCAATAATCACCGGCAAGTTGTAGCGCTTCTGCCACACTATGTCCTGCTCATCACCGTAAGTACAGTTATAGACTGCTCCAGTTCCAAAGCTTGGATCAACATCCTCATCGGCTAAGATTGGAACCTCTCTCTCAAAGATTGGGAGTTTTACCTTCTTACCGACTAAATCCTTGTAGCGCTCGTCATCCGGGTGCACGAATACAGCTACACAAGCTGGCATAAGCTCTGGTCTTGTTGTTGCTATTGGAATGTAGCCGCTTCCATCAGCCAGTGGGAGCTTTATGTAATAGAGGAAGCCGTCCTCTTCCACGTAACCCACTTCAGCCTTAGCTAAGGAAGTCCTACAGTTTGGACACCAGAACACAGGGTGTTCTGCTTGATAAAGCAGACCTTTCTTATAGAACTCAAGCAGAGATTTCTGCACTAAAGCCTTGTATTCGTCATCCATCGTGTGATACTCTAAGTCCCAATCAGCAGAATAACCAATTCTGATAAACTGGTTTCTCATTGCCTCAATAGCCTGCCAAGTCCACTCGATACACTTCTGCAGAAACTTCTCTGGCTCGTCCTTGCTTATGCCGAACTCCTTCTCCACCTTGAGCTCCGTTGGGAGACCATGGTTGTCAAATCCCTGTGGGAAAAGAACGTTGTAGCCCCTCATTCTCTTATATCTCGCCACGATATCAATCCATGTGTGGCTTAACACGTGACCTAAGTGAAGGGTTCCGCTTGTGAATGGTGGTGGTGTATCAATTGCATACGGTGGTTTTTTCTCATCGAGCTCATACTTGTAGATCTTTTCATCCAACCAGAACTTCTGCCACTTGGTTTCAACTTCTTCGGGATTATAATTCTTCGGCAGCATGTTATCAACCTCCAGCGTGATGTTTCCCTATATGGTGGGTTTGTTTAAAAAGCTTAATCTCTTCTCTTAAGCTGAGGAGTTCCTCTGAAGAAAAGGCTTTTCTTGCATTAAAATCGACTGGATGGTGCCAGCTAATGCTGTTTCTCTTAAAGATACTAAAAGCTTCAAAGAGCCTTCCGATGGACGATAGGCACCACCAAAGAATAAAGATGAACTCGGAGTTTAAAAAGTTTAAGGTGCTATTCCAACGAGCCAGAATCTGTATGCGTTCATCCCTAGGCTCCTTCTAAGATCCCCATAAATTTTGAGTTCACTGAAGTATCTTTCTGCAAGAAGACGGAGCTCTCTGGGAGTGTAGGCATTAAGAACCTCGTGAACGTGGAAAGCTCTAATAGTACCATTAGGCTTTAAAATTTGAACTAAATATTTCAAATGGAACCTTTGGGTTGCATTTTCAATTTCCTTCCAGCTTGTTGTTATTACTGTTTCATCTCCGTTCTTCTCTTCCCATATAGTCGGAGTTCTATCAAACTGTAAAAAGCATAGATTAGACCAGTCCGCAACAAATACTCCTCCTGGCTTTAATGCTCTAATTACAGAATTAAATAATTCTTTAATTGCATTTTCGTCGAAGTACATAATGCTTGAAAAGAACATTGTTATGGCATCAAACTCATTTTCAAATTCCAGCTTTGTTGCATCTCCTTGAATGAACTCAATATTTAGCCCAAGCTCTTGGGCTTTTCTTCTTGCAACTCTTAGCATTTCTTCATGCAAATCTAAGCCAACAACCTCGTAGCCTCTCTGTGCTAGCTCAATCGTTGGAGTTCCAGTTCCACAAGCTAAGTCAAGAACTCTCCTAATTTTCCTTTTTGCATCATTTCTGAAAATTTCCTCGACGAAATTTATCTCTCCCGCAATTCTCTCGGCCCTAGTCTTGTAAATCACATCGTAGTACTCAGCCAAAACAGTGTAAAGCTCGTGCATTGTATCACCAAGGAAATATAAAAAGAAGTTTTTATAAATTTGCGTACAGGCTAAAAGTTATTAACCTCTCTGCATAGTGTTAAACGGTGGTGTAAAAATGTCCCACGAGGAGCACAGAGCAAAAGCCCCCAAGAAGTTTAAATTTGCGGTTATAACGGTTAGCGATACTGCAAGTGCTGGTAAAAAGGAGGACTTAAGCGGTTATTACATAATTGAAGAACTGAAGAAAGCGGGGAACGAGAACGTTTACTACAAGATTGTTCCAGATGAAAAGCTTGCAATCCTCAGGGCAGTACTTGAAGCCCTTGAAAAGGCAGATGTTGTAATTACAACAGGTGGAACTGGAATAACGAGGAGAGACGTCACAATTGAAGCTATAAGGCCTCTCTTCGATAAAGAGCTTGTTGGCTTTGGGGAAATATTCAGACTCAAGAGTTTTGAGGAAATCGGGACTGCCGCTGTGCTCACAAGGGCAACGGCTGGAATAATAAGGGACAAAGAAAGCAAAGTGGTCTTTTGCTTGCCAGGCAGCTTGAATGCCGTGAAAACTGGAGTTGAGATAATCAAAAGTGAGGCCTATCATATCTTAAAGCATGCGAGGGAATGAAATAAAAGGCATTTGGTGATGCATATGCGTGAATTCAAAAAGCTGACTCCCTATGAGGAAGCATTTAATCTGATGATTAGCGACATTAAGGAAATCCCAGACACAGAAGAGGTAAGCTTGAACGATGCCCTTGGAAGGGTTCTCGCTGAAGACGTGAAGAGTCCGATTGATTCTCCGCCCTTCGACCGTTCAGCAGTTGACGGCTATGCTATAAGAGCTGAAGACACTTTCCAAGCGAGAGAGTACAATCCGATTGAGCTTGAGGTCATAGACGAAATAACTGCTGGAATGGAGAGCAAGGCAGAGGTTACATCAGGAAAAGCTGTGAAGCTCATGACAGGAAATAAACTGCCAAAAGGCGCCAATGCCGTCATCATGCAGGAGCATGTGAAGAGGGAAGGAAACAGAATCTACGTATTGAGACCTGTTGCTCCGGGACAGAACGTTGCCTTCAAAGGTGAGGACATAAAGAAAGGACAAGTTATACTCAAGAAAGGACAAATCCTCAGACCTCAGGATTTGTCTCTCCTAAAAAGCGTTGGAATAAAGAGGGTGAAGGTTAAGAGAAAGCCAAGAGTTGGAATAATTGTCACGGGAGATGAGCTCATTGAAGAACTCGATGGAAAAGCTCTTGAGAGTGGTAAGATTCTAGAAAGCAACTCAATAATGCTGAAGGGCTTAGTTAAGCGGTACTTCGGAGAGCCGGTATTTTACGGAGTTGTTTCCGACGATGAGAATGTTATCAGAGAAAAGCTTGAGAAAGCTAAGAACGAGTGTGATTTGGTTTTGATTACAGGGGGCAGTGCATTTGGAGACAAGGATTACGCTCACCGCTTTGTTAAGTTGCTCTTCCACGGAACCACAATAAAGCCAGGGAGGCCTGTAGGATACGGCGAGAGGGTTTTTGTAATGAGCGGCTATCCAGTTGCAGTATTTGCTCAGTTCCATCTCTTCGTCAAATACGCCCTCGCAAAGCTTGTCGGAGCAAACTTCAAGCCAGCTAAAGTTAAAGCAAAGCTGACAGCAAAAGTCCCGTCAACCCTCGGTAGATATGAGTTCGTTAAAGTCTGGTATGAGGACGGAAAGGCAAAGCCAATAAGGAAAAGTGGAAGTGGGCTGATAAGCTCTTTAGTGGAGAGCAATGGATACATAACGATTCCAGAGGACAGTGAAGGTTACCTAGAAGGAGAAGAAGTTGAGGTGACGCTCTATTAATCTCTACTCTTCTTTCCGATATTTCCAATTATCTCTCTAGCCCCTTCTGGGAGAAAAGATGCGTCTTGAAAATTCTCAACCATTTCTAAAATTTCTCTCCTTTCTTTCTCCCTTTCATTAAATGCCTGCACAATGGCATCATGCCTTGCCCAGGGTATTAATTCTTTGATAAGGTCAGACTCCTTACGGGAAGGAGCAACGCTCATTTCTTTAACACCCAGAAATAAGATTGTGTTTGGGCTAAATAAGCTTTTCTCTGCATTTTTTGCAGAATTTGGGGCTAAATCTACAAAATTTGAAGAGAATTCAAATGTTCATTCTAAATTCTGCAAATAGTTTAAAATTCAAACATTGGCTTCTGATTAAGATTCCGGGGGTCCTATTTTTACCTCTTTAAAGTTTTCAGAGCTTCTGCAAATCTTTTAATTACATCATCAGATGCAAATTTCTTTGGGCTTCTTTTGAGCCTCGGCTCTTTTCCGTTTATGTAATCCTCAAGAACTTTTATTGCCTGTTCCCACGCCTCCGTGAAGTTATTGACTGGCTCAAAAGGCTCATCTATATAGTACCAGCTCTCAGTTTTGTTATCATAAACGGTTATTGTGGGATAAACTTCATCGTCTTTGCAGGGACACTCCATATCAATACTCAGCTCGATGAAAAAGTCCCCAATCTCTATGTATCCTTCCTCCCTAAGCTGTTCTTTCCACTCTTCCATAATCTCACCAATTCATGAAAAAATTTTCATAGATTTAAGGCTAACGCTTAAAGGATTGATTGCTAAATTAGTGTGGGGGTGGTTAGATGAGAATAATTGTAGTAACTGACATTCACGGAAATTCCAACAAAGCTGAGCAGTTGGCTGAGAGACTTAAAGGAGAGGAGTTTGATATCATTTTGATAGCCGGTGACATAACGCATTTCAAAGGCAGAGAAAGTGCAGAAAAGAGTCTAAGCTACTTCTTGGAGCTTGGAAAGCCAATATACGCTGTAATGGGCAACTGTGACGGTAGAGATGTTTTAAATCTTCTGGAGGAGCTTAGAATAAGCCTTCACAATAAACGAATCGAGATTAATGGAATTGGAATTGTAGGGTTCGGCGGCTCAAACATAACTCCTTTCTCAACAATCTGGGAGTTCCATGATGAGGAAATCTGGGAGAGCTTAAACAGAAACTACCGCGATGGAGACATTCTGCTAATGCATGTTCCTCCCTATGGAACAAAGGTTGATAAGACCTTTACCGGGCTCCACGTGGGGAGCAAAGCTTTGAGAAAATTCATAGAAGAAAAGCAGCCTCCTTTAGTTATATGCGGTCACATTCACGAAGCGAGGGGAGTCGATGAAATTGGAAAGACATTAATAGTCAATCCAGGCCCCTTGTTTAAAGGATATTACGCTGTAATTGATATAGACAAAGAGAGGAGAGCAAACATAACGCTGGAGAAGCTTTAGCAAGTGTTGGGTATCCAGCAGTAAAAAGCTGCATCAGGAGCTATAAAACATCATCCTCCATTGCAAAAATTTGATGCAAAATTGAAAATAGAAATGCAAAAGTCACACAAGCTTTCTTTCTCTCAACACTTTCTCCATTCTGTCCATGGCCTCTTCAAGCTTCTCATAGGCTGTTGCATAGCTGATCCTTATGTAGCCTTCTCCCGCCCTTCCGAAAGCACTTCCCGGAACTACTACAACTTTTGCTTCCTTAATCATAAGCTCGCTGAACTCTTTGCTCGTTAGCCCAGTGTCTTTTATGCGTGGGAATATGTAGAACGCCCCTTTAGGCTTGACTGTCGGCAGTCCCATCTCATTTAAGCGCTTCCAGACCATCTGCCTCCTTCTGTCGTATTCCTTGCGCATCTTCTCAACTGCCTTCCAGCTCCTCTCGTCCCTCAAAGCCTTAGCAGCTGCATACTGAACAAACGTCACGGGACAAGTTGCATTGTACATCTGGAACCTAATTATCTTCTCGATTACCCACTCTGGAGCAGCGACGAAGCCCAAACGCCAGCCGGTCATTGCAAAAGTCTTTGAGAAGCCATTTATTGTGATAGTCCTCTCAAACATTCCATCAAGGGAGGCAATACTGTAGTTCTTAACTCCATCATAGACAAAGTACTCGTAAACTTCATCGCTCAAAATAATCAAATCATGCTCGACTGCAAAATCTGCAATCTCTTCAAGGTCTTTTTTAGTTAGAACTGATCCAGTTGGATTGTTTGGGCTGTTGAGTATCAGAGCTCTCGTTTTTGGAGTTACGTACTTCTTAAGCTCATCAACATTCAAGCGGAATTCATCTTCTTCATAAGTTGGGACTTCAACGGGCTTTCCTCCAGCTAAAATAACAGCAGGAGCATAGCTGACAAACATCGGTGAAGGCACTAAAACTTCATCTCCATCCTTAAGAAATGTTGCAAAGCCCATCAATAGGGCTTGATTAGCGCCGACAGTTATCATAATTTGCGTTTTAGGGTCTGCATCAATGCCATTATCCTTCCTCAGCTTTTCAGCAACCGCTTCTCTAAGCTCTAAGATTCCAGCATTAGGGCTATAATGCGTTAGTCCCTTGTCCAAAGCTTCTTTTGCATATTCTTTGATATGCTCTGGAGTATCAAAATCCGGCTCTCCAATTCCTAATGAGATTATTCCCTCAATACCTTGAGCCAAATCAAAAAGCTTTCTAATTTCAGAAGGATTTACACGTTCTAATACATCACTTAGCGCCATGAGAATCACCAAAATGAACTCAGCTTTGAGACTTATAATTTTGCCGCTGTAAAATATTCGATTTAAGGAAAATAGAGTCGAAAAATTACAAATAAACAGCAAACTTCTCCAAAACCAGCACATCGAGCTTTGCCTTTCTGAAGCTGTTAAGGGCATCTCTAGGTGAGCAAACTATCGGCTCACCGTGCATATTAAATGAGGTATTTAGCACAGCACCAACTCCACTCTGCTTTTCAAAGAGCTTAATTATGTCATAGTACTTCGGGTTATCTTCTCTTTCAAGAGTCTGAGGTCTCGTCGTGCCGTCAACATGAACAACAGCTGGTGCTGTTTTTGCAAATTCCTCTGTGGCATAGTAGCTCATCGTCATAAACTTGTTTGGATAGGGGTCAACTAAATAATCCCCAATCCTCTCCTCTAAAATCGTGGGTGCAAATGGCTGGAAGACATCTCTCCTCAAAGCCAAGTTGAGCTTTTCTTTAACGCTCTCATCTCTTGGGTCAGCTAAAATAGAACGGTTACCCAAAGCCCTTGGTCCAAATTCCATTTTTCCTTGGAAAAAGGCTACGATTTTTCCATCAATTAGGGAATCAGCAACAAAACCAGAAACATCACTGATTTCCTCATACCTAACTCCCTCTTTCCTCAAGAGCTCCTCAATTTCACTCTCAGAGTAAGAAGGTCCCAAATAAACATGCTTCAGCTTAAATGGCTTCCACCTACCATCTAGTCTTTCAAGCTGTGATTTGACAAAGATAGCAGCTCCAAAGGCTAAACCACCGTCATGCATTGCTGGAAACACCCACAAGTCAGGAAAATGTTTTCTTAAAACCATGTTTGCTTTAACATTCTGCGCAACACCGCCGGCATAGGTTAAAGGCAACCCATATCTTGTAAGCTTAAGCCCGAGTTCATCAACAATTTTTTCCAGATGCTTCTGAGCTGATGCTGCTATCTCAATAGCTTCCCTCTCCAGCTCTCCATCAAGCTTCCCCTTCTTGAGATTTGCAGAAACTTCTTTAGCTCTCTCAAAAGGAAAGTTGAAGAACTCAGCGAGCTTTTTAGTTGCTTCAATTCCAACAACTTTAAGATGATTTTCAAAGGTCAGATCATTGAGCTCAATTATCGCAGACAAATCATAGCTCGGCTTTCCATAAGCTGCCAAGCTCATAATTTTCCCTTCATGTCTCATGGGTTTAAATCCCAAAAGTTCCGTAACTGATGCATAGAAATCCCCCAAAGAATCAAGATATGTGCTTTGGGCAATCCTAATCATCTCACCATCTCTGCAGATGTAGATTGATGAGCTTAAGCCGTCGCCAGCAGCGTCAATGCTTAAAGCAACTGCATCTCTCCAGCCAGAAGTGAAATAAGCTGAGGCTGCGTGAGCTAGATGGTGCTCAACGTAGAGAATCTTCCTTTTAAAGTCCTCCCCAAAAATCTTCTTTAGGTTTTCTTCAAGCTCTAGAAGGCGAGAGCGCTTTCTAAAAATACCGGCAACTGCAATAATTTCAACTTCTTCTGGATTTACATCTCCTATTTCTAGCACTTTAGCTATGCTCAGCTCTGGAAAGCCGCGATAATGCTTAATTCGGTTAAGCCTCTCTTCATTGACTGCATAAATTTCTTTATCTTTAATTAGAACTGCTCCAGCGTCATGGCCATCGTGAATTCCAAGTATCATAATGAATCACCGAGAGAATAGAAAAGAAAAGGCGAATTCAATAAGTTCTTGCAAATCTTGCGATGAACTTTGCTTCTTTTCCACAGTGAGCACACTTTTTGCCCTCAACCTTTGCTGTCTCTTCTGGATATGGAATTCCAAGCATCTTCGCATCGAGGATTTCTTCCATCTCAAGTCCACAGCTTTCCTCACCGCACCATGGGAGTTCAACGACTCCTCTTCTGTCTTCAAAGACTTTCTTTGCCTCTTCGAGTGTGTCAACTCTCTTAATGTGGCTGTCGAGGAATTCTTTAGCTCTTGCGTAGAGGTTCTCCATTATTGCATCAAGTGTTTCTCTGACCTTTTCAATAAGCTCAGCTCTCTCAACTGTGAACTTTTCAAGGGTGTCTCTTCTTGCGAGCACAGCCTTTTGTCCCTCAACATCCCTTGGCCCTACTTCAATCCTCAGTGGAACTCCTTTAAGCTCCCAGTCGTAGAACTTCCTTCCTGGTCTTATGTCTCTCTCATCAACATGAACTCTTATGCCGGCGGTCTTAAGCTCCTCAGCAATCTCTCTTGCATAGGCGAAGACATCATACGGTGAGTCCTTCTTTGGAATTGGGACTATAACCACTTGAATTGGTGCAATTGTTGGTGGAAGAACCATTCCTCTATCGTCGCCATGAATGGCAATGACAGCAGCCAAGAGTCTCTCGCTCATTCCGTAGGTTGTCTGGTAAACGTATTCATGTGTCCCATCTTCTTTCTCATACATTATGTTGTATGCTTTTGCAAAGTTCTGCTTGTAGTTGTGCATCGTTCCTATCTGCAGGGTTCTTCCATCAGGCATTATTACCTCTGCACCGAGCGAGTAGTAAGCACCAGGGAATTTATCCCAGTCTGGCCTCTTTGAAATTATATACGGTAAGGCAAGCTTCTTAGCTAAGTTGTCAAATATCTCTAAATCCTCCTTTATCTGTCTCTCGGCGTCTTCAAAGCTGTCATGAGCTGTGTGAGCTTCGAAGAATCTGCTGATCTCTCTAACTCTAATCAGTGGTCTCGTGTGCTTTGTCTCATATCTATAAACGTTAACGATCTGGTATATTTTGAAGGGCAGATCTGCATGAGAGCGAATCCAAAGCGCAAACATTGAATACATAGCGGTCTCGCTCGTAGGTCTGAGAATTAGTCTCACATCTAAAGGCTCGTGACCGGCATGAGTAACCCAAAAAACCTCGCCTTCAAATCCAGCTATATGCTCGGCCTCTTTCTGGAACTCAGTCTCTGGAATCAATGCTGGGAAGAGAACCTCTTGATGTCCTGTCCTTTCCATCTCCTCATGAATGAACCTTTCAATGTTCCTCATTATCTTAAGACCGTAGGGAAGCCAGATGTTCATTCCCTTTACGGGATACCTTTTATCTTGTATTCCAGCCGTTTCGATTAGCTCATTGTACCACTCGCTGAAATTGTTCTGCCATTTGTTTCGCTCTACCTTCATAACACCACCTACCCCTTAAGACTTCAGAAGAAGTTTTTAATTTTTCGCTTGGAATCAAAAAGATTTATTAGCTCGTTTCGATAAACATCTAAAGGTGATAGCATGAAACCGAAAGTTGCAGTTTTATTTAAGATGAAAAGCAAGCCGCTGGAAGAGCTAAAGAAATATGCAGACGTTGATGTTCTACTGTATCCCAAAAAGGAAGAGCTTATTAAAGTAATTCACCAATATGATGGCCTTATAGTTTCACCTCTTAACAAAATTGATGGGGAGATAATTGAGAAAGCTGAAAACCTTAAAGTAATAAGCTGCCACTCCGCAGGTTATGATCATGTTGATGTTGATGCAGCAACGAGAAAAGGCATTTATGTCACAAAGGTGAGCGGAGTTTTAAGTGAGGCCGTTGCTGAGTTTGCTATCGGCTTAATGATTGCTCTGCTCAGAAAGATAACCTACTCAGATAGATTTATTAGAGAGGGAAAATGGGAATCCCACAGAATTGTATGGAGTGGGTTTAAGGATATTGAGACCGTTTATGGTAAAAAGGTGGGAATTCTCGGTATGGGAGCAATTGGAAAAGCGATAGCAAGAAGAGCCAAAGCCTTAGGAACTGAAATTCTATACTGGTCAAGGAGCAGGAAAGAAGACATAGAAAAGGAAGTTGATGCAAAATATCTGCCCCTTGAAGAGGTTCTCAAACAGAGCGACATCATCGTTCTGGCACTTCCGGCGACAAAAGAGACATACCACATAATTAACGAGGAGAGACTCAAGCTCATGGAAGGCAAATACCTTGTAAACATTGGGCGTGGAGTATTGGTTGACGAAAAAGCTGTGATTAAAGCTCTCAAAGAAGGAAAGCTGAAAGGCTATGCAACAGATGTCTTTGAAAAGGAGCCTATCCAAGAGAGTGAGCTGTTTGAGATGGAGTGGGAGACAGTTTTAACACCCCATTACGCTGGCCTCTCTAAAGAATCAATGGAAGATATGGGATTTCAAGCGGTTAAAAACTTGCTTAAAGTCCTCAGAGGAGAGGTTCCAGAGGATTTGGTAAACAAGGAGGTATTGAAGATTAGACCAGTTGAAAGCATAAAGATGCTGTGAGGTGATAGTATGGAGCATCTTATTAAAGAGCTTAGGGAGATAACTCAAATCCCCGGAATTTCTGGATATGAGGAGAAAGTTAGGGAAAAGCTGATTGAGTGGATTGAACCCTTCGCCGATTATAAGGTTGACAGAATAGGAAATCTGATAGTTGAGCTCGGAGAGGGAGAGGAAAAAGCAATTTTCATGGCACATATGGACGAGATCGGCCTTTTAATTACAGGAATAACAAATGATGGAAAGCTGAAGTTCAGGAAAATCGGCGGCATTGATGACAGGCTATTGATTGGTAGACATGTGGATGTGATAACAGAGAATGGAAAGCTCGATGGAGTCATCGGCGTTACACCAGTTCACCTCAACCTCGAGAGGAAGTTTGACACGATTCCTTGGCATGCATTGGAAATCGATATTGGTGCAGAATCAAAAGAGGAAGCCCTTAAGCTTGTTAAACCCTTAGATTATGCTGTATTCAAAAAGCACTTTGCTGTTTTAAACAATCGCTATGTTGCAACTCGCTCTCTTGATGACCGCTTTGGCGTTGTTGCACTGTTTGAGGCTATCAAAGATTTAGTTGATCACGACTTGAATGGAAAGTTCATCTTCGCCTTCACTGTGCAGGAGGAGATAGGGCTTAAGGGCGCTAAGTTTTTGGCGGAGCATTACAGCCCAGAGTTTGCTTTTGCCATCGACTCCTTTGCGTGCTGCTCCTTCTTAACGGGAGACGTTAAATTAGGCAGAGGTGCTGTGATTAGGGCTGTGGACAACTCAGCAGTTTACACAAGAAAACTCGCAAAGAGAGTTGTTGAGATAGCTGAGAGGAACGGGATACCTCTTCAGATAGGTGTTACCGGCGGAGGGACTGATGCGTCTGTATTCCAGCATAAAAGCGAAGTTCTTGCCTTAAGTGTGCCGATTAAATATCTGCACAGCGAGGTGGAGATGCTTCACTTGAATGATTTAGATGCCTTGATAAAGCTGATTGAGGCAATAGTGTTTGAGCTTTAAATGGAGGTGATTAATTGCTCAAATATATCAGCTATTTCGCAGTTGGTGTTTTCATAGGAATCTTAGCTGCTCTTTTCGGATTGGGTGGGGGATTTTTGATAGTTCCTACACTCAACCTCTTGGGAGTTGAAATTCACCACGCTGTAGGAACGTCCTCAGCAGCTGTTGTATTTACTTCGCTCAGTTCTGCTTTAGCGTATTCAAGGCAGAAAAGAGTTCATTACAAAGCTGGACTCCTATTGGCAAGCACTGCAATAATCGGAGCATACATTGGGGCTTGGATGACCTCTCTGCTGAATCCAGCACAGCTTAAGGTGATCTTTGGTGCTACGTTAATACTTGTTGCAATTAGGATTTACCGCAAGAAGACAGCAGAGCCAAGTGAAGTTAGGCTAGAGGATGTTAAAATAAATTACAAGTTCGTTCCAGTTGGTGGATTTTTCGCGGGAATTGCCTCAGGGCTACTCGGCGTTGGAGGGGGAATAATAAACGTCCCATTCCTTGTTTGGCTTGGAATGCCAATTCACTATGCCGTTGCAACTTCAAGCTTTGCAATAGTTTTCACCGCTACAAGTGGGGCAATCAAGCATTACATGATGGGAAACGTTGAAATTCAGTGGCTTGTCCTTTTGGTTCCTGGCTTGATAATTGGCGCACAGCTCGGAGCTAGGATAGCAAAGAGAACTAAGGCTTCAAACTTGAAAAAAGCATTTGCAGTAGTTTTAGCGTTATTAGCCTTGAGAATGATTTTAAAAGGGTTGGGAATTGCGGTTCCGTAATCTTTAAAATTGTTCTTTTTTACTCTTTTTCATGCTTCAGTATATCCTCAACATTTTCATTGGCTTTTTCATAGGTTTGCTCGCTGGTCTATTCGGGGTTGGCGGAGGTTTTCTAATAGTTCCTGTTCTAACTCTCATGGGTTTGCCCATCCATGATGCAATTGGGACAAGTTTGGCATGTATATCTATGAGTTCTTTTGCATCTGCTTATGGGCATTTGAGACGAAAAAATGTTCTTTTCAAAGTTGTGATATTAAAGGAAGCATTTTCAATCCCATCTGCATTGTTTGGTGCCTACATAACTGCATTCCTAAATACAAGACAGCTGAGTGCGATATTTGGTTTTGCTTTGATATACGTTGCATACAAGCTGATTAAAAAGCCTGAAACTGAAATAGTCTCAACAAAAAAGAAGGTTAAAGTTGACTACAAGAAGGTTCCAATGATAGGAATTATCTCCGGTTTTTCTTCTGGACTTTTAGGAATAAGTGGTGGAATTTTAAACGTTCCGCTGTTTTATTCGTTGGGACTTCCAATTCACTATGCCATTGGTACTTCAAGCGTTGCTTTATTCTTCACGGCCCTAGCTGGTGTAATTGGACATTATACACTTGGACAAGTTCATTTTGACAAAGCCATATTACTAGCCCCGGGACTAATATTGGGAGGCTTTTCGGGAGCTAAAATTGCACACAATACACATCCGGAGCATCTTAAGAGGAGTTTTTCGCTGATACTTACCATAATCGCAATTAGGATGATTTTGAAGGGCCTAGGCTTTGCTGTCCCTTGAGTGTTTCATAACCCAAAAGTTAATTTAACCATTTGCTATGGCATTCTTGAGTCTAGGCTTTGCTCTGATGATAGCTACAGATAGCTCTTTACCTCCTCTCTTAACTTTGTGTACACTAGAAACGTGGCAAGAGCTACCAAAATTTCCACTATTACCAGAGGCCAATCATACGAATAATAGAGCCTGTAAATGTACATAAGGCTTGGAATCAGGAACATAAGGGCTAACAACGTGCTTATTGGACAGAGTATTAAGAAATCCGTGAATGAAAAGTTTGAGTTCACCCCAGCGAATGCAAGCTTAGATATGTGATATGCAAAGGATATCAGCAGTGCAGCGAATACCAAATAGCCCGTGATTAGTTTCTTTCCAAGCTTTTCACGGTTCCAAAAAGCGTATATGAGAACAAGTGGCATGGCTCCTACATAGGCTTCTAGCCATGCTGACAAATCTTTCAGGAAGCCATAGGGAGCGTCAAAGTTGGCAAAAGCTATTGATCCTGGCTGGAGAAAAGCGAGGAGCGCAAGATTGAGCAGGATAAACTTAAGCTGTTCCCTCTTCAAGAATGTCACCGTACCAAATTTGAGTTCGTGATATTTATTCTTTTTCTTGTCGTTTCAAATTCAAAATCTTAGAATTTTCTTGCTCAAAAAAGTTAAATACTCGAAAGACAAATCCAAATCAATAAGTGGAACGTTCCGAAACGTTCTTTTCACCGGGTTCCTAAAATAAGTTGAACTCACATTCATAACTGGTGATGTCCATGAGATGGAGTGCCTTGGCGCTAGTAGTGTTGCTTCTTGGAAGTCTGATACCATTTAGCATGGCCCAGGATGAGGCCAGTAATACAACAGCGGTTCAGCAGCTGACTCTTAATAACGCAACAAGGGAGCAGATAATTGCAGAACAGCTCATTAACCAACTTACAAAGTTAAGCGAATTTACTGAAAAAAGAGTTGAACCAATAAAGGACAAGCTCCCAGAGAACTCAACAATATTGGTGCATTATGAGAAAGCAGAGGAGTTCAAGGAAAAGGCACTTGAAGAGTTCAACAACGGCGATTATTATAACTCAATACTTGACGCGTTAACTGCAATGCAACACTACAAGATTGTTTTGAGAGAGTTAAAAGAAGGAAAAGAAAAAGTTGAGAGGGCAAGAGAATGGATAAGGGCTGAGATAGAGAGAACAATTCAATACTTCAGATTCGTTGAGAAGACAATCCATATGGCTGAAAAAGAGGGAATTGACGTTAGCAACTTGACAATGCTTTACAACGAAACAAAGCAAGCATACAAAGTTGTGTTGGACGATATCAGAGCAAAAGATTTTGAAAAAGCAAGAGAAGATCTCCAAGTAGCAAAGGAAAAGAAAGCACAGCTTGATGAGGAGTTACGGAAAGTTAGGAAGAAATTAGCTTATGCAAACGCTGACAAGATTGTAAAAGAGTTTTTAGTTAGAACAGACAAGGGCATAACCTTTGCTGAGAGAGCAATACAAGAAGCAAAAGCGAGAGGAATAGATACCTCCGAAGCAGAGGCTAAGCTTGAGGAGATAAAATCCATTTATGAAGAAGTCAAAAGCTTGGCAGAGCAGAAAAAGTGGAAAGATGCTCTAACAGTGATAATTGAAAACAAGCCAAAGATTGACGCATTTTTCAGGAGCCTCAATAAGATTCACGAAAGATTTGTTGATGAGAAGATAAAACGAGATGTTGGTGCATTCCTCAGGGAGATGCAGGACAGGATTAGAAAAGACGCTAGAGCATTACAAGAGCTCAAAAACAGAGGAGTTAACACAAGAAGATCTGAAATTGAGCTTAGAACTGCTGCACAAGAGTTACAAATAGGGTTGAGGCTGCTCAAAGAGAGGAAACCTGCCCTCGCAAAGGAGCACTTTGGCATTGCACTGAGACTGCTCTACAATGTTGAGCAGTTCATCCTTTCCCATTCCTGATTTTTTATTTTTGGAGGTGGTTAAATGAGAAAAATCATGGCTCTAATTGGGATCGCTTTGCTTGCAATTCCGTTGGTTAGTGCTGAATTCACTGTTTCTGATTTAGAGCTCACCATTTATAGAGATGGATACGTTAAGGTTTATTATCAAATTATCCCCAGCGAATATGCTGTTCAAATAAGCATTCCTCTTTTGGGTAAAGATTATGAAAACCTAATTGTGGAGGATGAAAATGGAAATCCTCTCAATTTTGAAGTTTCTGGGAATAGTGTGATAATTTATGTTAACGATGCTCAGCTTATAAAAGTCTCATATTACACTCCTGATTTAACTTCCAAGCATGGGCTTGTTTGGACTCTAAACGTTTCATCCCCTTACCCTTTTAAGGTTGTGCTTCCAGAAAATGCGATAGTTGTTGATTTAAGCGATATTCCTCTCTCGATAAGCTCAAATGTTATTTCCATGCCGCCAGGAAATCAAAGTATATCGTACACTTTAGAATACGACGTGGAGAGGAATTCTCAAAATGTGGTATACTATCTCCTTGCGGGAGTTTTAGCTATCAGTGCAGTATTTATTGGGATAAAGCTGATCTCCCGCAAAAAGGTCTCAAAAGACGTTAAAGTTGACAAGGAGGCATTTTTAAAGAAGATAGAAAAATTCGACCTAAATGACGAAGAAAGAAATGCATTGTTATACATCCTTGAAAAAGGTGGAAGAGCAAGTCAAGCAGAAGTTAGAAATGCTCTAGGGCTTCCAAAAACTACAGCGTGGAGGATGTTTAAACGCCTCGAAAAGCAAGGATTAGTGAAAATAATCAGGGGAAGAAAAGAGAACTGGGTAGAACTTAGACCTTAATGAACTCTTGCCCCCAATTTTATTTCTTTATCTGGCATCAGCAGTGCAACGTTCTCACCGTCATCTGCAGCCAAAAGCATTCCTTGGCTCTCTACACCACGGAGTTTCTTCGGCTCAAGGTTTGCTATAATCACAACATATTTGTTGAGTAGCTCCTCTTTGCTGTAGTACTTCTTAAGTCCCGCAACTAACTGTCTAACTTCGCCTCCGAGGTCAACTTTGACGATGTAGAGCTTGTCTGCGTTTGGGTGGTCTTTAACTTCGATGATTTTTCCAACCCTCAGGTCAAGCTTTGCAAAATCATCAAACTTTATATATTCCATCTTTTTACCCTCCCTTTTCTTCTCATTCTTCTCAAATTTTTCCCCGTAGATGCTCTTAAGTATTGCCATTGCCTCCTCCTTTCTCTTTTCGCCAAACTTCTCAAGGGTAACCTTTACGACTTCGTCCATCTTATAGTATTTTTCAAGAAGAAGTTTTGCGCTCTCTGGATTTCCTCTGGCGATGTGCTTAACTATGAAAAATATGATGTCTTCATCAGTGACCTTCCTAAAGAGTATCTCAGCTTTTCTAACTCTATGTCCAGCCGGAATTTCGGTGAACTCCCACTTCTTAAGCTCCTCAAGGTTTAAGAGGTGCCATATTTTTTCGCTTGCATCTGGGAGGAACGGCTCAATGAGTATTCCAAGGGCTTTGACTATCTGGAGGGAAACATTGACTGTTGTTGCTGTTCTCTGTTTGTCAGTCTTTGCGGTCTTCCAAGGCTGCTGGTAATCGAAGTAGCGATTTCCAAAAGCGGCTAATGCCATAACTCTCTTCAATGCATCTTTGAAGCGGTATTTCGCTATCAGCTCTCCAACTTCCTCAAATGCCTTTTCAATTTCCTCAAACGCTTGTCTATCTAATTCATCAAGCTCTCCTCTCTCAGGAACTTTTCCATCAAAATATCTGTTAACAAAGGTTAGAGCTCTATGGACAAAGTTTCCAAGGATGTTAACTAGTTCCTCATTTATCTTTGCCTTGAAGTCCTTGAAATTAAAGTCCGAATCCCTCGTTTCGGGCATTATTGCCGTTAGGTAGTACCGGAGGTAGTCAGCGGGGAATTCATCCAGGAATTCATGAACCCAAATGGCCCAGTTTCTGCTAGTTGAGAACTTCTTGCCTTCCAAGTTGAGGTATTCGTTGGCTGGGATATCATAAGGCAGTAACCACTCAAATTCTCCGTTTTCATCTTTAAACTTTCCATAGCTCATTAGGAAAGCCGGCCAGAAAATTGCATGGAATGGTATGTTGTCCTTCCCGATGAAGTGAATTATTTTTGTTTCTTCTCCGTCATAATTTGCCAACCAGTACTTTTTCCATTCTTCTTCCTTACCTATGCGCTTGAAGTACTCAATTGTTATCGATATGTATCCTATTGGAGCCTCAAACCAAACGTAGAGAACTTTGCCCTTCATATCTTCATCTTCAAGTGGCACTGGAATTCCCCAGTCCAAGTCTCTGGTTATAGCCCTCTCCTCAAGTCCCTCCTTTATCCATCCAAGAACTGTATTCCTAACGTTGGGCTTCCAGTGTTCGTTACTCTCAATCCATTTCCTAAGCTTTTCCTGGAAGTCTTGCATTTTGATGTAATAATGGGCTGAATCTTTGAAGGTTATGGGATTTCCGCAGAGGTTGCACCTTGGATTTATTAGAATTTCGGGAGTTAGCGGCCTTCCGCAGACCTCACACTGGTCTCCCCTCTGCTCCTCAGCCCCACAATAAGGGCAGGTACCAATTACAAACCTATCTGGGAGGAATCTCTTATCGTGTTCACAGTAAGCTTGCTTTGTTACCTTCTTTACAAGGTGTCCGTTCTCAAGGGCTTTTAAGAAGAAATCCTGGCTGACCTTGTAGTGAACTGGCAACTCCGTTCTTCCGAAGTAATCAAAGCTTATCTTAGCCCTTGCAAAAGTGGTCTTTATGTGTTCGTAATAGTAGTCAACAATCTCCCTCGAACTCTTGCCCTCCTTCAACGCCCTGAATGTTATCGGCGTCCCGTGCTCATCGGTTCCACAGATGTAAACCACATCTTCCCCTTTTAGTCTAAGATATCGGACAAAGATATCCGCTGGCAGATATGCTCCAGCCAAATGTCCTGCATGTATGGGGCCATTAGCGTAAGGTAAAGCTGATGTTACCATATATCTTGTCATCGTTATCACCTCGAAAAACTAACGTTATTGGCTTTATAAGTGCTGTGAAATTTAAACATTACGGTGAGTTATTTTTAATAGATAAAAATATGCTCAGTTATGCATAAACTAATGCTATCTCCACCGAACATTATTTAACATGAGAGCAGAAAGTCTTTTGGTGATTACATGAAAGCACGAGTAAGGGAGAAATTCAAATTTGATGCAGCTCATGCGGTTGTTATCAATGGGGAACCAGAAGAAATCCACGGTCATACTTTCAGGCTTGAAGTAGTTGTAGAGGGAGAGCTTAGGGAGGGGTATGTAATTGATTTCTTAGAGCTCAGAAAGATTGTTGAAAGCGTTATAGCTAACTTGAGGCATAAAAATCTCAATAAGTTTTTTGACAACCCCACTACCGAAAATATAGCAATGTGGATTGCCCAAAAGGTTAAAGAAGAACTGCCTCCAAATGTCAAGCTTCAGAGAATTGTCCTCTGGGAAGGAGATGAAAACGGAGTCGAGTTTGAATTCTAAAGTTCAGCCGCTCAGCACATCCCTAAACTTGATGTAGTAAATGATCACCACCAAAAACATCAAGCTCCAGATACCAAGGGCAACCTTCCATGCTGGATAGAGGTCAAGCAAGGGGCCTATGATCATTAGCCCCAGTGGAGTTGAAATATTTACGAGCATCCCCAGAGCTGAAAACACCCTGCTCCGGAGTTCGCTTGGCACTGCCCTCTGAATTCTTGCCTGTAGAGGAATGCTGATTATTGCACTGCTAAAGCCCCAGAGAAGGTTTATTGCAAGCAGACATGCAAATACCGTTGCTGTAGAAATCATTACAAAGGGAGAAATCAAAAAAACAAAGGCAACCATCACAGCACCGTTGAAGAAAAGGGATTTAAAAAACAGTTTTCCAGCTGTTCTTCCAAGTTTTACCGCAACCAACATATTGCCCAAAAGCATTCCGACCATAAGTGAAGACTGAAGAACCCCAAATTGTTGACTTGAGAGCTTTAAAACTATCCTGTAAACGTATGGTTCCAATACAGAACCGAATGGCTGTCCCAAGGCGTTCATAAACAGGGCAAAGCTCATCAAAACTATGAGATAACGACTTGATAGTAAGAATGACAGTCCTTCATTTATATCATTTATAACTTCACCAAAGCTCTCCAGCTCTCTTGTTTTCCATTCATACTCTATCAGCAGTTCAAAGATGCCTGAACCAAAGAAGCTCAGTGCGTTTATCATGAACGCAAGCTTTACACCTCCAATTGCATATACCAGACCACCAAGTGCTGGCCCAATGAGGCGGGCAACTATTGAGAGGGAGCTCACTATTGAATTCGCCCTCTCAAGCTTGTCAGACTCAACCAGATCAGGGAACATGGCACTTGTAGATGTCCCGAAAAATGTGCTCATTATCGCAAGAACAATCTGAAGAATAAGAAGCTGATATATCTGAAAGAGGTTGAGAAAAATAACTCCAAAAAGAAGAACTCCCCTAAGCAGATCAAAACCTACCATCAGGGCTTTTCTGTTGTATCTATCACCAACAACACCAGCAAAGGGCATGAAGATTAAGGAGGGAATTATATCCGCCAAAACAAAAACGCTCATCATACCCCCGCTCTGGGTTTTATCAAGGATGTACAGAGGAAGGGCAACTTCGTGAACTGCCCACCCTATTTGAGACACAAATCTTCCAACTGCAAAGAGCCAAAAATTTCTACCGAGACCCTCTTTCATTATTACCACGTCTATGGTTTTTATAAACACTTTGTAAAGTAGAATTTATAAAGTTTTTGCTTTCTGCTTCAGAGCCTCAGTTTTCTGCATCTGCAACAGCTGAAAAAGAGTAAAAAAGAATGGGAATTCATTTCCCAGCAATCTTAACATTCTCAAAGGCAATCCACGGAGTTATTGTCGTTCCGTGGAACGGAATTACCTTCTGCTCTTTACTGATTGCATAAATCTGGTTAATGAGCTCATAGACGTTTCCAGACATCATGAAGACTGTTGAGCCTTTGATTTCCCCGTTCTCAATTAGGAAAGCGGGATTTGCTACAACTGCAAAGTTTCCATTATCTGGGTTGCTTGAGTGTGCTCCTTGGAATCCATCGACGAGGTAGCCATGGTCAATATCAGCTATCAAGTCGCTTAGGCTTTCTTTTCCTTTCTCAATGACAATGTTGTGGAATCCTATGCCAATTCCACCTGTTGAGAGGTTCCTCGTCCCGTTTCCAGTGCTTTCTGTTCCATAAACTTTGGCCCAGTAGTTGTTCCACACGAAGCCTTTGAAGATGCCATTTTCAATGAGAATGTTCTTTCTCGTTGGAACTCCTTCATCGTCAGCTATAACTGGCTTTAAGCTGAGCTCATGGAATGGATCATCGTAAATTGTCAAAAGCTCGCTTGCAATTTTTTGCTCAACTTTGTTCAGTAATGGCGTCGTTTCTTTAATTACCCTTTCACCGCTGAAGGCTGGGAAGAGCGCATAACTTAAAAGGGAAGCCATTGCCCATGGCCCGATTATCACCTTTGCCTCCTCGGTCTTGCTTTTCTCAACGTTGTAGGCCCATTTGACTTTTTGAGCAACATCTTCAACAACTTTCTCAACCTCAAGGTTCAAGCCGAGCTTGGCATCAAATTCAAATATACCCGGTGTTACATTGCCGTTTTTCCTCCCAATGAGCTCGAGGTAGAAGTAAGCTCCACCCCCTTCTTGGAAGACATCTATGCCATGAGAATTTACAATTAAGCTCTCGCTCCACTCTGCTCCTCCTCCGCCACCAGCAACAACAAAGCCTTTGTCTTTCTCTAAGGCAAGCTTGATGGCTTTGGTTGCTAAGTCCACAAAGTAATCTGGAGAAACCTCCTTAACTTCCTTGCTTATCTTCTTTGGCTCTCTATATTTGCCAGGCTCCGGAAGTGAAACCCACTTCTCATCTGGAGCATTGAGCTTTGCCATCTTATATGCTTCTTCAATCGCTTTCTTGATTTCCTCTTTATCCTCGCTGTCAATTATGCTTATTCCTATGCGTTTGTCCTTTATGCCCCTAATTACAGTAATTGTTCTCTGTCTCACAGAGGAAGTTGAGACCTCGTTAAGCTCAATGTTAACTCCAACGTCTCTGTTTCTATACACAGCAATCTCAAGCTCGTCAAAAAACTTTTCTCCATAGCGGATGAGCTCTTCCATTTCAATCACCCGATGATTATTCCTCCATCAAATCTCATGTGAGGTCCTCCGGAACTAACAAATGCTGTCTGTCCCTTTCCACAGAAACCTGTCTCAATTCCAAAGTCCTTTCCCACAGCAGTTATCTTCTTTAAAGCTTCAATTGCAATTCCGCTGATAGAAGTGTCTCTTATTGGCTTTGTAATTTCACCGTTCTCAATCATATAGCCCTCTTGCACACCAACTTGGAATGCTGAATTGAGCTGAGCTTGACCTCCTCTAAAGTCAACGACATAATAGCCGAACTTAATGTCCTCAATCATCTCTTCAAAGCTCCAGTCGCCGGGCTCAAAAATTGTATTGCGCATTCTGATAATTGGTGGAAAAGTGTAGTCTTGGGCTCTCGCATGTCCGTTTGGCTCAATTCCCCACTTGTGGGCATATTCTCTATTGACCATAAGTTCCTTCAGAATTCCGTTCTCGATGATGTGAATATCTTTAACAGGAACGCCCTCATCGTCATATTTGTCGTTTCCAAAGCCGCCATCAACGATTCTCTCGCTCATTGTAACGAACTCAGGTGCAATTTGCTTACCCATGAGGTCTTTAAACGGTGAGTTAATTGTAAGATCAGCCTCAGCCAAGTGCCCTAAAGCCTCGTGGGCAATGATTCCAACTATAATTGGCCCCGCAACAATCGGGAATTCTCCTCTTTTCGGTGCAACACCGTTAAGCTGAGCGTGGAGCTTCTTTAAAACTCTCTGAGCAACAACTTCATTAGTTTCCTTTGTCTCGAATATCTCCCAGCCATAATCTACCTGCCCTATTGAGTCTCTGCTTGCAGCTAACTTATCTCCTTCCTTTCCAGTTGTCCAGATGTACTGGACAAGATAGTTGACGTCCCACCTTATCTTTGTTCCTTCGTTTGTAAGGAGAATCTTCTCACCGCTTGCATCTTCATAGCGAATCATTGTGGACTTGACAACTTTATCTTCCTTAAGGAGTTTTTCAAGTTCTTTAAGATGATCAATTTTTTCATCAATGTCAACTTCGACTGGCTTAATCTTCATCTTGCTTTTTACAACGTCTTCAACCGGCTTTATCTCAGCAAGCTGAATCTTTTCCCTCTTTGCTTTTGCTCCAGCCTTTGCTAGCTTGTATGCCTCGTCAATTGCCTTTTCTAAGTTCTCCAAGCGGTTGGTTGAGGAAAAACCCCAAGCTCCATCTGCAAGAACTCTTATTGCAACTCCTCTTTGAACTCTGTTGGTGAATGTTACAAAAGTTCCATCCTTAAGTTCAAGATTGGTTTTTTTGAGATTCTCATAGCGCAACTCTATGTATTCTGCTTTCAGATTGTTCATCGCCCATTCAAGGGCTTTTTCAAGAACATCTTGCATGTTGATCACCCCAAATTGTTCATCCAAGTAATTTACATTACCACCATATAAAAGGATTTTGCGCAGATTTGAACACTTAAATACTCATCTGAAGGAAGTCTTTTTAGAGAAGTAAAATTAAATTACACTAGAGGTGAAGGAAATGAAAGCCGAAATTAATGAGTTCATTGATAGGAGAACTTATAAGAAAGCTCCATTATTTGAAGGTCAGCTTCCCGAGGGAAGCTATGCTCAAATAGTTGAAATTAAACCAAAGCAGACTGTTCCAAAGCACTATCATGAGAAGCAGTACGAGCTGTTTTACATAATTAGCGGACAAGCAAAGCTCGGCATTGGAAAAAAAGAATATGATGCAAAGCCTGGAGATATCTTTTTAGTTAAGCCCAAGACTGTTCATTGGGTTATCAATGAAAATGAAGAGCCATTCAGACTTTTTGTGGTTAAGTTGAACTATTTTGGAGATGATAGCGTTTGGCTTGAGTGATTTTTCTTTTAGCTCCTTTCTGAATTCCCTTCCACTTCTGGAACTAAGAAGTTGCAGTTGAACTCATTGCTCTCGCCAAGAAGCCTTTTGAATACTCAATTTAGATTATAGTCGGGAGCAGAATTAATCACCAAAAAGATTTTAACGCTCAAATTGAGTTCAAATCATGAATATCCCAGAGATGCTATCATTAATTGTAGTGGGATTTTTGCTGAAAAGGATGATTAAATCACGAAAACCTTTTTCTGTAATTAGATTTCTCGCCAGTGATGTCCTTTTGGCATTTTATGTGTTCTCAAACGTTGCCTCGAAGGATTTGGAATACCTAATGGAGATTAAGGTTGTTTTCATGTACGTATTTTTGATAATTGGAGTCTCCCTCGTTGGATCTTATCTTTACGGCTTACGATTAGAGGACAAGAAGTGGAGAGCTGCTTTGATGATTCTCTCAATATATCCAAATACTGTCGCCTTAGGATTTCCAATAGCAAGCTTGTTCTTGGAAGATTTGACTCCAGCAATCATTTATGCAAGTACGAATACGCTGATAGTTCTTCCGATTTCAAGCTTCATAGCTGCTCACTACTCAAGTGGCGGTGCTTCATTGAAGGAAACAGTAAAAAGAGCACTGAGGTTTCCACCCGTAACTGCAAATTTGCTAGCTTTAGTCCTTGTTATTAGCAGAATAAACCTACCTTCTCACTTCCTTGATATTCTGCACAAAATCGGATGGTGGAGTATTCCACTGATCTTGGTTTACTTTGGCTCAACGATAAATTTGAGGAAGTTTGAGATAAGAAAACTCTTGGAGGTTGCAGCTTTTAGAATAGTTCTGCCTTTTATCTTTGTGTTCCTAACACTTAATGCTCCAAAGGAAATATTTTGGGCAGTACTTGTTGAAGCCTCAATGCCCCCAGCCATTGTTGCCAACGTCATCTTAGCCCAGTACAAACTTAAGGAAGAGGAGAGTATTGGAGTTACAATAGTCCTTACACTCTTGGTAATTTTGCTGTTTGTAATATTACGTATTCTGCTGTAGCCTCTTTTGAAAAGATTACTTCCCTTAATGTCTTTGTTCATTCACTAACTTTTTGACTAAATCTACAAGCGCATTAAGGTCTTTGATATGATAATCAGCATCATCAACAAAATTGTTAAATCTCAAAACTTGAACCGCTTTAATTCCAGCTCTATGTGCTGCTTTTACATCCAGCTCACTGTCTCCAACAACAAGGGCCTCATTGGGAGAGACATTCAGAGCTTTGAGGGATTTCTGAATCAAGTAGGGATTTGGCTTTACGCCGTCAAGATAAGAATAATCCTTACCAAAAACAGCGTCAAAGTATTTCCTCAAATCAAAAAGCCTCAGCACAAATTCTGTGCAGTCTTGGGAGGCATTACTTACAGCGGCAAGCTTCAATCCCATTGTTTTTAGCTCGGGAAGAGTTTGAGGAACATCTGGAAAGACCTTAATCTTGCCCTCTTTTGCTAATGCTTTCCGATATTCAAGATTCACTGTATCAACAAGCTTCCAGAATTCTACATGGTTTATGCCAAGAGTTTCAACATAACTTCTGGGGAGAATCCCCTTAACCATCTTTCTATAAGTGAGAAAATCTAGGTTTATACCACGCTCTTGAAGTGCTGGCTTGAGGTATCTACTAAACCAGGCTTCAGTGTTGTAACTTTCGTAATACACCAATGTTTCATCAACATCGAAAATTAATGCCCTAATCAATTTGCACACCTCAGACAAGACCGATATCATCACTATTCAGCCGGTTGATCCGTCATCATTGGTCAAGAAGAATTAAAAGAAGGAAGTTAAAAACTTTATTCAGAAAAGGTCTTCAAGCTTGACGTCAATCTTATCTGGTATAAATGGCAATACGTGTCTTGTTGTCTTTGGTGAGAAAACTTCCCCTTTCTTTACAAGCTCCATAACTTCTTCTTTGCTTGGTGCTTTTCTTATGAAGACATAGTCAATTTCCCCTTTGCTCATGTCTTCTTTTGCATCCTCTTTGAGACCATAGTAGATAAGCTCAATCTCTCCTTCAACGCTCATCTCATCAAGAACTTTGCTTACAAGCTTCTGCTCTTTTAATCCACCGGGAATCTTGAAGGCTTTATCTCTGCCAACTAAAGCGAAGGCAATCTCTCCTTTTTCTGCCAGCTCTTCAGCATCTTCGCACTCTTCAACTGTAAGCCCCTCTTTCTTTAATCTTTCGAGAACTTTCTCCAAGTCGCCTTTGAAAGCTGGATACCAAGTATAAACCTTTACATCATTGCTGAAATAGTCCAAAATCACTGATGGCGCTCTTTTAGCTCCAAGCTTCATAAGACCAGCCCATCTGTGATGACCATCTACAATCAGATACATATCCTCACCGGGAACTTTAGCTAAAAGCATCGGCTTCCAGAAAATACCTGAACCAGTAACACTCTCAATAAATGCCTCAAGCTCCTTTTGAACAAGTTGTTCATGAGGTTTCATTTTTTCCAGCTCAATAAAAACATATTCAACCTTTTTAACTGGAATATCGTACTTTGGAACCTTTTCAACTCCCATGAACATACCTCCCAAAAGCTTTACATTATTGTGAAACATTTTATGGAATAAAAAGCTTTTCCTACAAACTTTGCAAAGGCAAAGTTTCTTTATCCTTTTCCAAGTGCTTTTTATTGAGAGATTTATCTCAATTGTAGGAGAAAATTCAGAAGATATCAATGCTCTCTCTTTCTGCAATTTTCATTGTGTAGCATTTTACTTTAAAGCCTGGAATTGAAGACTTGAGTATTAAGATAGTTTCTTCGAATCCCTCAGGAGTTATATGTGATGTAAATTCTATAACCTGATCATTAATGCTGTAAAGCCAAGCATTGATAATATCAGGAACCGCTTCCCTGTTCAAAAGTGAAATTGTAATTATGTTTAATTCTTTAAGTTCTCCCTTCTCAAAACTTGCTAATGAGGCTTTGATGGCCTTATTCATGAAATCTTCTCCAAACTCATGATATAGTCCTTCCAAAGTGGCTACAATGACAACAATCGGCTTATTCTTGGGTGCCTTAGAAGCAACCTCCCTGTACAATCTTATCAACTTCGGAAGCGCTGTTTCATCGTGCCAATCATTTATCTGATAAACATATAGCTCAGCTTGTGGAATCTCATATCTTGATCCAAAAAGGTCAATTATGTAGAGATTTCCCTTTTTCCCCTCTTGTTCAATATCTATGCCAAGATACTTTGCCCTCAACTTAAGTTTTGAAAGTGGTAAGGTAGTGCTGAGTATTATGCCAACTGCACCGTAGTTTATTAGATTCTTAAATATCTTCAATCCAAGTATCCACCCTAAAGATCTCTTATCATAGGATATTAGCAAAGTCCCCCTGTTAACTAGCCCTCCTCTCAAAGCTTCATCTATCTCACGTATTCCCGTCTTAATTATTCCACGAATCATTTTAAAATCCCCTATTATTTGTTATTACTTTAATCAAAAAAAACTTATCGATTTAAAAATTTAAAAACTTGCAACAATTTTAAAAAAGTCAAAAAATAATAAATTTTAGTCAAGTATTAAACACACTGGAAAAGATTTTTGGCTAATAATTTTTAATATTCAAAAAACAATACTGTTTGAGGTTAGAAATGCTATATACTGCCCAAAGAGCAATGTCTCATAAGAGGGATAATTAAACAACTAGCTAAGTTTCATACAAATTTGGATAAAGAAAGAAAATTCCTGCTAACTCGCTTATACCTCACATACTCACTTCCACTCCATCAATTTCATCGTTCACTGACTTCACAACTTTTAGGGAAAAACTCCTCCCGTGCTTAGTTACCCTAACTACTGTACTCGCGAGCTCCTCAAGCAATGATAAAACATGCGGCATCTTCTTCAACAAGTCTGTGTTGATGAAATAAAACGCAATCCTCCTATCATCCTCAATAAAAGAGGAAATCGAATTAACGAGTTCAAACACTTCCCTTTCAGATTCAACTAATAGGAAAAGCTTCTCAAAGCCCAAAACAGGGTTTATTACCCGCTCCCTTGGCAATGAGTCTAAGAGTGCTCTGTACTTGCTCTCTCGAATTACCGGTTCTTTAATGTGAAGATGACCAACGACCTGTCCAACATTTAACCTACCACCAAGCTTTATGACTTTAACATCATTTAAAATACTCGTATCAAGTCCAGCTAACTTTAGGTGGGCCCTATACACGTAGAGAGTGTCCAAAATATCATCTACGAGCACATCATAGCCTTTCCCTTTAGCCCACTTTATCAAGTAATAAACCCATAACGCTGGACTAGTGTGTGAATCATGCTCTATTAAAACAGTCTCCCCAAACTTAAGACTATTCCAAATTTCACCAACATCCCCCTTCATGTAGAACCCTCCTATGATATCTCCGCAAAGTCCCTAAAATACTTTACGTATGTAATTCTTACTCCAAAACTATGAGAACATTTCACCCCTATATTTTGTAAAAACTTCCAAACTTCTCCAATTTTCCAAAAGAATTTTGTAGGGAATCTACGATAAGCATATATCTCCTAGCACTTACTTGCATAATCCCGAGTATGCTGTTGTGAGAATTCCAAAGGAGATTGTTGAGATTTAAAAGAGTGCTTGGAGAGGATAAAAATGATGAGAAACGTTTTTGGGCTGGATGGTGGGCCCGCGGGGATTCGAACCCCGGACCTCCACCTTGTCAGGGTGGCGTCATAACCAGTCTAGACCACGGGCCCGCCCAAGTTTGGTGGACCGGCCGGGATTTGAACCCGGGGCCTCCGCCTTGCCAAGGCGGCGCTCATCCCAGGCTGAGCTACCGGCCCACCCGCCAAATTATAGACGTTAAAGTGAGTTTATAAAGTTTTCGCCTTAGATATAGCCGAACCTTTTTAAAACATGCAGTATTCCCTCGGCCCCACCTTCTCCATAGGGTTTCTTAGTTATGTAATCTGCCTTTCTCTTCAGACTTTCTGGAGCTTGAGCGACCGCTACTCGGTAACCAACGACTTCAAAAGCGTCCAAATCGTTCTCGCCATCTCCAATGTGGGCAACTTCACTTGGCTTAATACCCAAGATTTCACAGGCTTTCTTTATCCCATTGCCTTTATTGACCCAAGGTTGTTTCACGTGGATTGCATATCCAGAATCAACTGCAACTAGATTCAATCCAAGTTTTTTTATGAGCTCTCTAACAACTCCAACAGAAACAGTTCTCTTCAGAACAAGTCCAGCTCGTCTTTCACCATATTTCATTGTGTAGCTCATTTCTGCCTCAGGATAGCGTTTCTTCAGCTCGCTCCAAAGTATCATGCACTCTCCCATGTCCCCAAGATAAATGCGGTTATCTCCTTTATGATCCGCGACAACTCCACCGTCTTCAGCTATTATTGGCCCTGTTGTCCCAATTAAAATGCTAGCTCCCATTGCAAAGCCTGCAGTATTTCCTGTTACAAGCATCACTTTGATCCCCAAGCTTTCAGCCAACCTAATGGCCTTGAGAGCCTCTTCGTGAAGCCTTCTATCTTTATAGGTTATTGTTCCGTCAATATCCACCGAAATAACTTTAATCATGCAAATCACCTCAATGATCCTTCATAATCTCCCTCAAGACGCTTGTAGCATAAACCCCTTTAGGAAGGAAGAACTTAAAAGCTAGAGCATTCTCTTCGGGGAGGGCTTTATATTTAAACTCTAAAGGCTTTATTAAAAGCTCCCTCCTTCCACCGGGCTCAGCCAGAATTTTTAGGCTTTTCATTTTGAACTCTTTTAGACTTATTTCCTCCTCTTCAAGTATCTCCCTCTCTATTTTCCCCATTTCTCCGTCTGCTAAACGAGAAGCAAAACCAAATATTGGGCCTGTAACCATTGCCTCTCCCTTTTTGATTTTTTCATTTACCAGCCTTAGTGTTCCTCGTGTGACCTTGAAGGTTTTACTCCTCAAAGGAATCCCGCGCTTAACTTGACAGACAATATCGCCCACTAAAGCCTCATTGAGAGGTAGGCATTCCTCAATTCTTCTAGAGAGGGCTTTATTGAAGAGATACGACTGGTATGAGTGTATAAAAATTCTGAGAATTGGTCTTGGTAGGACTGCAAACGCCTTTTTCCAGCTTCCGGTCTCTTTATAACGATAGAGCATCGCTCTCTCGTATCTCAAGAATTTCGGAAATTCTTCTAATGCTCTCTCAATATCCCTAGTTTCTAGGAAATTTTTCCTAGCTTCATCGCCTTCCATTTCGCCGGTATATTCACCTAAAAATTTAATTGCAGCCTCTTCAAACTGTCCTTTCAATAGGAGCTTCCCGATTTCGTGATTCACAACTCTTCTCTCACCAAAGCGCTGATATCCAAAATAATTTGGGAATCCTCCTTTAGATTTAAGCTCAGCTATTATTTCCCTTGTTCTTTCAAAAGCTTCCTCAATTGGTAAATTTGGCTCTCTAATTACGATTCTAAACTTGTTCCCAACCAACATGCCGAGCTTTAAGGGTTTGCCATAACCAACAAACTCGAGCTTTATATCTTGAATTTTCAAAGAATCAAGTTTTTCTTTTAATGTGATATCACAAATGCTGATGTATTGAACCGTAAATGCATGTCTGTCTTTTGTTCCAGCAAACCCAATATCCTTATAATGGATTCCAATTCTTTTTGCGATTTCTTTTATAGCTGCCATTGTTTCCCAATTCTTCTTCTTGAGCTTGTAGATTAAGCAAGGTCCCCTGCTAATCAACCTTTTTGGGACTACCTCAACAACTATGAAATCCTCGGGTTTCTGTTTAATTTTTCCCCCAATGCCTGGAGTTTCACTTAAATGCTTAAATTGTCTGAAAAACTCCCTGTAGTCCATTTATATCACTCACACCAGTTTTAAGTGTCCTGTAACTTTATCAACAAGCTCTTCAGGTGCAGGTCCAATTGCTAGGCAAGTTATAGTTCCAGGGGGAATTTCAGTTAATCCGGCATCTCTGATAAGGGCAGTTGGTATTCCAAGCTTCTCTGCCTCCGCTTTTAACTCAAAGAGCTCCTTTTCATTCTGAGCTTTTACAACTACTTTTTTCTGTCCCTCATGGAACCATGCCTTGAACCATTCTGGTTTCTCCTTATATGCCTTAAACGCTGCTGTAACTGCACCATGGGCAACTTGAACTGCCAATTTCCCCTTGCTGAGCTTTAAATCCTGCCTAACTACCATAACCTGCTTGTACTTGAACATGTTTCATCCCTAAAATAGGGGAGAAAAAGAGTATATAAAGGTTAAGAAAAGTTCAGAGAACTTCCTCTTTTTCAACTTCTGGAGTCTTAACTTCTTGTTCCTCTTCTTCTTTCTTTGGAAGCCCTCCGGGTCTCTTCTTTCTCCTCTCCAGCTTACTCTTGACAATTTCGTACTTGTTCTTGTAGTTTACTGTTGCAGCTCCAAGAGCAACGACTAATATTAGCAGAATCACTATTAAAGGAGTTTTGTAGTCTAGCTTCTTTGGAAGGTAGTTTACTGTAACGTTTTCAATTGCTTGTGCAAGCGGTGTTGGATTATTTAGACTATCTAGGGTCTTCTTTATATAATCGGGTAATTCTTCTGGCTTTGGATATACTTTCTGAACTTTCTCCTCAACAATGACTTTTGGTGGAATTGAATTGACAATTAACAGGTTTCCAAAGTACTTCTCGTGCCAATTGCCGAGTGGGTCTTGGTATTTGAGCTTTGCGCCGATGATTGAAACTGCTTGCTTGAGGATGACGTATTGCCCTTCAACTATCTTCTCCTCTCCAGCTTTTATATCGCCGAGTTTAATCGTTGTTTCACCATCAATGCTGTCTGGTAGGATAAGTTCAAGAGTTGCATTCTTTATAAACTCAAATTCAGGGTTTCCTTTTCCAGCCGATATCTTAAATCTAAGCTTAACGCTCTTTTCTTGTGTTGTAACATAAGTGCTCCAAGTTCCGTTGAAAGCTTCTGCTGAAAGTGAAATCTCAGGAATTGAGTACACCACAATTCCTCTGACCTCGTTTGAAGTTACAACCTTCTTCTGTCCAGCTTCATTGTAGTATTCTACTTTCACCTTTCCAAGGTCATACTTACCAACTTGGGTTGGCTTTAGGGTATACACCAAAACAGGCATCTTTGTAAATGCATCGAGAGTTTTCAGCGACCATGTTCCAATTCCGCTCTTAAGCTCAAAGTTGTTTGGCAGGGGAGCAATTACATTGACGTCAAAGGCTTTTCCTCTTCCTTGGTTCTCGACATTTACGAATACTATAAGCTCTTCACCATTGAGAAGCATTTCCTTAACATTTGTGCTCAAATCAACTTTGATTTTAGCCTCTCTAACTATCGGCAGCACTTCTGCACCACTTGGAGCATAAATTTTGATGTAGGTTCGGTTATATACTAAATCAACACTGTTTGGGGGTATCTCAATTCTAATTGGAGCTTTCTTGCTTGTATAGCTACCTCCCTCTTTCACCCTAAATGTTTCTAGTGGGGTGTTGTTCTCATTAAATAAGCTCAAACTTGAGTAGTATCCTATTGAGTTAAGCCTGAGCTTGTACACGGTTGAATTGTAGTTTATTGTAAGGATCTCTCCAACATACAAAATGTCGTTGTATACAAGCTCTGTTGGCTCAAGTGTAGTCTCGGTTGTAGTTGTCTCTTCTGTGGTTGCTCTTTTTATTTTCAAAGTTGTTGCAGCATATTTGGGGACATAAATATCAACTGTAGCATATTCATTGTTTACGGAACTCTTTAACACCACAAAAACATAAGGGTAGTATGATACATCATCAGTTAGCTGATAGGTAATTCCAAATCCATCATTTTCATTAACTGTTTTGGTTATTGTCGTGTAGGGCAAGTAAACGGTGAACTTAGCACTTGTGTCATAAGCATCGACGAGCTTTATCTTTATGCTGGGGAACCCTGATGGTAGAGCATAGGCCTCTCCCTCATTGAGCTTTTCATCTAAAGCAATTTTAACTAAGGGGGACTCAATTGCAACTAGAATCGTCTTTTTGTCTGACCGAGCCCACTTCAATGTAAGTTTGAGGAGGGTATTTGTGGAGCTGGGGTAGTAATAGCTATCTCCTAATCCCAGAACTGCTGTTGCTTTTTTGACACCGTTCTCGTAAATGTCCAATGCCGCTTTTGTCCAATATGGATCAACGTCCGCAAACTTAATTTCATAATTGCCGAAAACAACGGAATCTTTTAAGCCCAGTTCAATCAAACTCAATCCTGCGTATTCTGGAACAGAAATGGATTTTACCACTGGAGCCGTCGATAAAAGCAAGAGTCCAATCAACATTAGGGCTATCCGCTTCATGCTTCTTCTCCTCCGGGGATTATTAAATTAAACCTAAATTGAAAAAGGGTAAAAGTAGTATAAAGCTGTTATGGTGTCAATCTTTTCCTATCTCTTGGGAATAATATAACCTCTCTAATATTACCCAAGTTGAGCATCTGCTTAATTAGTCTTTCAGCACCTAAGCCAAAGCCCCCGTGGGGAGGCATCCCATATCTGAAGGCTTTTAGATAGAACTCAAAGCTCTCAACGTTCAGCCCTTTCTCTGCTATCTGCTGCTTGAGAACTTCATAGCGGTGCTCTCTCTGACCACCAGAGGTTATTTCAACGCCTCTGTACTCTAAATCAAAAGCTCTTGAGATCTTGGGGTTGTCATCATATTTCATGATGTAGAACGGCTTAGCTTCACTTGGATACTGATAAATAAAGTACAAGTCCTCATCGTAGTTCTCCTTGACATATTGACCAAGGAGCTTCTCTCCCTCAGTGTCTATGTCCTCTCCCCAAGGAATTTCTTTGCCCAAGTCTCTAAGAATCTCAAGTGCCTCAGTGTATGTTATTCTTCTAAACGGCAGCTTTGGCTCTTCGAGTTCAAAGTTGAGAATTTTAAGTTCCTTCTCATTGTGCTCTCTTACATAGTTGATTGCATATGCCACTAAGCGTTCTAGTATTTGCATGACCTCCTCTTCATTTTCAATGAAGGCAATCTCCGCGTCAATGCTCCATGCTTCATTTAGGTGTCTTGTCGTGTTGTGCTCCTCAGCCCTAAATATTGGGGCAATCTCAAAAACTCTATCCAAGCCTGAGGCCATCATTATCTGTTTGTAAAGCTGTGGAGATTGAGCCAAGAAAGCATCTCTCTCGAAATATTTCATTGGGAACAGCTCGGTTCCGCCTTCTGTGGCAGTGGCTATAATTTTTGGAGTGTGTATCTCTATGAAGCCCTCATTGTGGAAGAACTCTCTTACAGCTTTAAAGACATTTGAGCGGATTTTGAAGATTGCCATAACTTCTGGCTTTCTTAAGTCAATAAAGCGGTTGTCTAAGCGGGTGTCAAGCTCTGCTTTAACTTTTCCTGTTGGATCTAATGGAAGGGGCGTCTCAGCCTTTGAAAGAATTTCAAGCTTCTCTGGAATAATTTCAAATCCTAATTTAGCTTTTGGTGTGAAGTTCACTATTCCTTCTACAGCAATAACGTCTTCGCTATTTAGCTTTGGAATTAATTTGAAAATCTCTTCACTAACTTTCTTTTTAGGTGCTGTTACCTGTACGATGCCTTCTCTGTCTCTAATCCAAAGGAACTTGATTCCTCCAAGGTCTTTGACCTCGTAAACCCAACCCGCAACTTTAACTTTTTGTCCGTTAAGTTCTTCAGTTATTTGACTTGAATAGTGTGTTCTATACATTCTCAAACCTCCAAAAAGAATAAAATTCAGATGAAAGCAATTTTAGCTTCTTTTCCTGTGATTTGGGCCAAGATGTTTTCTAAAACTTCAGGCTTTTCAGGGAGCTTGTTCCTGTCCCTCTGGAGAACCAAGACCTTGTAATACTGCCCACCATTTGGCTTGTAGACTACGTTAACTCCGAATATGCTTGCTGGATAGAAGAGGTCAGTTGCAAGCTTCTTAACGTCGTCTGTTCCTTTGATCTCCCTACCCTCGATTACCCTAATCCTCTTCCCGAGTTCCCTCATGAGAAGCTTGATATTCTTTCCGCCCTTACCTATCGTAAGCGGAACATCGCCCTCGCCGACCATAATAACGATTAGATCTCCAGCCTCAACAGCTTTCTTGAACTCTATGTCAGCATCGCCCAAGAGCTTATAGAGCAATCTTGCAATTTTAACGTCAAGCTCAGAAATAATCCCCTCTTGCAGCTTTTTTTCATCTGCCGGACAGAGAATGTCGTCAGTTTTCAAACAAACCTCACAGATTGGTGCTTTCATTTGCTCACCTCCTATTTATATTGAAGAATGAACATAACAAGCTAACACTTTTTTGTGAGAGCTCTTTAAAAACCTTATCATAGCTGAACTGATGCCGTAGGGTAAGAAGTTCGTGATTTTCATGGAGTATCTGTAAATTCATACTAGCTCAAAGGCATTAGGTTTAGCATAACTAATTCAACACTATCGCTAAACTTCGAAATATAGAAAGAGAGAAAGGGCCGTCAAAACTGATACATATGTCAAATGCAAAAATTAAAGCTCTCCTTCAATCTCCTTCCTAATCCTTTTTATGAACTCCTCGACATATCTGTGTCTCTCAAGAGCCATTTCTTTGGCTGTTTTTGTGTACATCAAATCTTTAAGCTTTAGGATTTTTTCCTCGAAGTGCTTAAGAGAATCCTCTATACTTCTTCCATGTTCACCAGAATACATAAAGACCCTTGCAATCCCTATTGCTCCTATTGCATCAAGCTTGTCTGCATCGCTGAGGATTTTTGCCTCCAATGTCTGTGGTTCTGGCGGTCTTGAAAATCGATGGGCCTCAATCGCATGAGCCACTTGCTCCGCTTTTTCATAGCCCAATCCTTCAAGAAAGCGCTTGGCAATTTTTGCTCCTTCTTTGGCATGGTCTTCAATTTTCCCTATGCTTTCAAGCGGTCTTGCAATATCATGAAGGAGAGCAGCTAAAGCTAGAACCTCCAAATCCGCACCCTCTTTCTCTCCAATGTGCATGCAGAGTGCAAGAACTCTTTCAGTGTGTGAGAATCCGTGTGTGCCTTCTCTTTCAAAAAAGCTTCTGGCAAATTCTTCAGTCTTTTTGATTAGAGCTAAGCTTTTCTCATCTTTTATGAAGTCTTCGATTTTCATCTTGATCACCTAGCTTTTTGACTAAAGCTGATAATTCACTGTTTCCTTTAAAAGCTCAACGATTTTTTCATGGATCTCAACACTTAGCCCGTCAACGCTCATAACAGGTTTCTTAATTATCCCGTCAATTAATCCAGCAGAAACTATTACTTCCAAGTTCTTTCGTTCATTCCAATCCTTCAGAAGGTTCTCTCCAATTTCAAGCGACGCTTGAGCAACCAATCCGTAAGCTCCCCAATTGGAGACTGCAGAAACTATGAGCTCATCGGTCTTAACCACAGTTGCAATCTTCTCTCCAAGAGGAATGTATTTTTCAATGAGATGTTTAATCTTTCCCATACCTATTTCGTTGCCGCCATCACCAATCCCAATGGTCGGAATTCCCAATTCCTTAGCTTCCAAAAATACCTTATCAAAGGGTGGAACTTCTACTTCCATACCACTCATGGAATAGTATTTTCCATCGCTTGCTCTTCCAACAGTCTCAACACTTATTAAGAGAGAATAATCTGAGGTAGCTGGTTTATCAACGAACGTAACATCAAAAGGCCTCAAGGCTTTTTTTACCTGCTCATGCGCCCAAATTTCCGCTTTTCCTCCAATTCTCTCAACAGATTTGTAAAGTGCTAAAGCTCCCAAAGGCCCGTCAGTTTCACAGATATTCATGGGGGGGATTGGAAAGCTCGAGACTATCAAAACCTTCTCCGAATTGTCTAGGAGCAGTTTTGCAGCATTTTTCAAAAAATTGAAATTCTGAAGGCGGTATTTCAAATAGACTTTTAAAATCCCTCTGCCATAAATATCAGTATTTATTATGTGAGCTATCATTTTTCATTCCTCGATTTCGTATACTACAACCTTAACTCTCTTGCCCTTAAGAGCTTCTTTCAGCTCCCACCAAAGCTTTGTTAGAGCTTCTTGTGTATGAACCAACTTATCTCCATTTTCAAGTTCAACTACCTTTTCTTTGTACTCAACAAAAACTCCCTCTTTGTTGAATATCTCTTTCATTCTAAACCCCCCAATATTTTTCTCAATTCATAAAGTGTTCTAATTTCATAATCAGCAAAGTTGTAACCTTTGTCATTTCCTCTATTTATCCAAACAGCTGTCATTCCAACATTCTTTGCACCATAAACATCTTGCTGCAGGCTGTCACCAATCATTATTGCCTCACTAGGCTCAACTTTAAGCTTTTCTAAAGCATAGAGAAATATTTTTGGATCAGGCTTTATTGTTTTTACGTCTTCTCTTGTAACAATTACATCAAAATAATTATCAAGCTTCGCTATTCTAAGCTTAAGCCTCTGGTATTCAGGGCCGCTTGTGATAACTCCAAGTTTGTATCCCTCTTCTTTCAGCCATTCTAAAGTCGGCTTCACATCTGGGAATACATGAATCTTATGTGGGTAAGCAGTTAAAAGTTCCTCATATCTCAGATCTAGGTTGAAAAGTCTGAAGAAAAAGTTCCAGTCATGCCACTCGTAGGTATCTCTTCGGCTCATGATCTCCTTAAGAAACCTAATCCTGGCATCTTCTTTTCTAATCCCAAGTTTTTTTGCAATTTCTTCATAGACCTGAGGAAGGAAAAGCATCATCAAGGGCCTTTCTGTCAGGAGTGTCTCATCTATGTCAAACAGAATTGCCTCCATTTGACCACCTCTTGATTAAAAGTGCTAATATTTCAATCTCATCCTCAAGCTCTTTGTTCATTCTGACTCCCCATATTATATCTTTTTCTCTGAGGAGATACTGGAACTTTCTTAAAATCTCATAGGCGCTTTTTAAAGGAACATTTTTACCCACCATTATGCTGATTAATCCTCTATCCCATATTCCCCAGTTCCATTCAAAGTCAACTTCTCTTAAAATGCGCAGTATTCCAATGTTCCCACCCTTAACCATATTAAACAAGTCAGCATAATCAATGTTAACAAGCATTTGGTTTTCGAGGTAATAGTAAAGCTTTGAAAACATGATGCCAATTTGCTTACTTGCTGCATTGAAGGCATCTTCCAAAGGTATTGAGGTGTAAGCATCCAAAAACTCTGAGAGGGAGTCGTAGAAGACAGTTTCAAAATTACCAGCCCACTCTGGTTTTCTCTCATAGACAAGCTCTCTATATGGGGATAGCACATAAGCTAAGCGAATCGCTTTCTTTGGGAGGTTATCATTGATAAGGTCTACAATTTCAATGTTAATCGGCTTATCCTCGAAGATAATCCAGACTATTGTGTCATCATTAAGATTACCAAAAAAATTCTTAATTTGCTTCACAAAGGAAGGTCTCTTTTTGTCAAAAAGATAATAAGAAGAGTCAAGGAGCACTTTAACAGCATTAGGCACCTCAATGTTTTTCACAATCCTGATTCCACTGTTTCCAATCCCAACAAAAATATGAGTAAAGGAAATCATGGCGACCCCTATTCTAAGGTCGCATGCTTCTTCTTCATATCCTTTTCGGTCTTCTGGAATGTTGCCATCAGAAGTGCGATTATTCCATCTAAGAATACCATTGTTGAGTCTTCGAATAAAGTTCCCATTGGTGCTATCCACTTATACTGAGTTAGCATCTGCCTCGCTATGTAATCTGTTGGAACATCTGTCTTAGCCCTTCCCGGAATTTCAACTACAACATCGGCTAGCTTGCCAAGTGTTGAGTTCTTATATGAGGTTATTGCAACAACCTTTCCACCTTGGTTTTTTGCAATCTCAGCAGCATCCACTATCGTCCTCGTCTCACCGCTTCCACTTATCGCTATCAGCAAATCACCCTCTTCAAATGCTGGAGTTATAGTCTCACCAACAACATAGACATTGAAGTCAAGGTGCATTAATCTCATAGCAAACGCTTTGCCAACCAATCCGCTCCTTCCAGCGCCGTAGATGAAAATCTTATTGGCTCCAATCATTGCATCAACCATTCCCCTGACTTCCTCAAGCCTAAGTGCATCGGCAACGTGATCAATATGTTCGGTTATGTCATGCATTGCCTTTCTTATTGTCTGCATGTATTCACCCCAGAAGAGATCAATTATCCTTCTTGTTACCTCTTCTGGATCCTCTGCCTTAGTTATTGCCCCCCCAACGATGATTATAGTCGCACCGAGCTCAATAACTTTGGGGATTGTTTCTAAGTTCAATCCTCCTGCAACTGCGACTGGAATTTTAACCGCTTTGACAACCTTTTCTAAATCCTCAAGTGGGCTTTTTCCTTGAGCCTGCTCATCTATCCCTGTGTGAACGAGGATATAATGAACTCCCATCTTCTCAAGCTCTTTTGCTCTCTTAACTTTGTCCTTAACACCTATCAAGTCCACCATAACTTTGATTCCATACTTTCTTGCTACCATGAGGGCATCTTTTATTGTCTTGTCATCAGCAACGCCAAGAATAGAGACAACGTCTGCTCCATGTCTCGCAGCCATCTCGACCTCTAAAGCTCCAGTGTCCATGGTCTTTAGGTCAGCGACTATCTTCCTATCTGGAAAGCGTCTCTTCATGAGCTCAACTGCTCTCATTCCCTCTTTTTTGATAAGAGGCGTTCCAACTTCAAGCCAATGAGCACCGCCACGAGCAGCTTTTTCCGCTATAGAAATGGCCTGTTCAATATCAGTTAAATCCAGAGCGACTTGTAAAATCATCTTGAACTCCTCCGAATATTTTTCTAAAGCTTTCACCTTAACATCAATATGCACACTTTTTAACTTTAACTCTCAAAATTTTTGACAAAAATTTGTAAACATAATGACATAATTATTTAATTGTCTCATTAAATATTGGTGGACTAAGTTTAAAAAGTGTTCACTGAATTAAATTTTGGGAGTTGCAATGGTTACATTTATTCCATTTGGAGAAAAGCCAAACAGAGAGGGAGTCATGTATGTTCTCAACCTTCTACGGAAGAATAAACTTATTGACGAATACATGATTGTTGAGTCAAATACCATTGAATTACTTTCTGAAAGATTGCCCATAGATAGGGCATATATAATTGGGGAACACCTTGCGACTTATGGTATAGTCCAAAAGCTCAAACCGAGAGCAGTTATAAGCATAGATGCCCATACTGATTTAATGCATGATTATCTAGATCATGGCTCTTGGCTTGCATATGCCCTCGAAAAAAGAGTAATTGAAAAGGCCTCCGTTGTTGGTCCTGTTTTGATGATACCCACTACAGAAGGCACTGAGCTGTGGACGAGAAGAGTTAAGATATTTCCCGCTTTACCCAGAAGCAAGAAAACAAGAGGTAAATGGAAAGCGTATAAAAGTCTGAAAAATCATCCAGTAGAAGAGATAATTAAGGATGCAAAGAAGTATCTCGGAGATGAAATTTATCTGACCGTTGATTTAGATGTTCTGTTGCCCGAATATAAAATTGCTCGCTTTCAGCATGGCGAGCTCACATTAGAGGAACTCCTCCATATCCTTGAAGAGATTAAAAAGAACTTTAAGATCATAGCATTTGACATAGCGGAGATTTCGGACAAGATAAAGCGCTCACGTCTAGGGAAGAAAGCATTAATTGATGTGTTTCAACTGCTGAGTGGTGAGTGAAATGACATTAAGTGATGAGGAAATCAGAAAAATAATAACCCCACTCTTATTTTCTGGAGCAAAGATGCTCGATAAACACTGTCCTAAATGCGGTTCCCCCCTTTTTGAGCTCAATGGAAGAGTTTTCTGTCCTGTGTGTGAGCATAGGGAAAAGCAGAGAAAAGCTGAGTTGAAGGGAATTGAGCAAATATTAATGGAAAAGCTGAAAATGCTTGCGAACAGCTTACCTGATGATGTTGAAGAGTTGGAGAAACACTTAAGAGTCATAGAAAAGATAATTGAGATTTTGGAAAGATACAAAAAGCTGGAGGGAAGAGAATGAAGCATTTAAAAATTTTAAACGTTCTTGAAGGAAAGGAGCTAACAATTGCAGAAATATCAAAGGAAACAAAGATGTCTCTTGCAGAGGTTAGGAAGCTATTGCTTAGATTAGCGGAGCAGGGAAAAGTCGAGAGCTTCCAAAGAGAGGGTAAAATCTTCTGGAAAATCAAGCAAAAGACTCCCGAAGAAGAGAAATTTAAATATGTATAAAAAGGGAAAATCAAACTTTCTCTGCTTTCTCCCAATATTCATTGAACTTTCCTCTAAAGAGGTTGACGACTCTGAAGTCCTTGATCCAGACTTGGGTCTCATAGTTAAAGTATCTAGCAGCCATGTCTTCTAATGCAAAGAACACTTCCTCATCACAGATTAACATTGGCAGTTCAAGGTTGTCAATGACCTTAATCTCAAGCTTTCCGTTCTTGTAGTAGTCCATGAGCTTTGATGCCTGGAGTCTTGGGAGTATCTGCTTGGTAACAACAATTTTGGCTGTAATGCCTCTTTCAATGGCCTTAATGATGTCATCTTCAAGGTTTATTGCGACATAACCATCGTCTGCAAGGAGTACCTCTTTCTGTACTCCTTCGAGCATTTCCTTTGTCTTGAGCGTTGAGTTTCTAATTCCTCTAACAACCCAAACTCTTTCAACACCATACTTTGGAATCTCTGTCTCTATCAATGGTGTCATGAGTTCAAGAAGCTCTTCCTTGGCTTTCTTCTTTGCCTCAAGCTCTTCCTTAACTCTCTCCTGCCATTCTTCGATGAACTTCTCGAGTATGTTCTTGGGGTGTACTGGCCTGTATTTGTTAACCTTACCAGGCTGGCTGATTGCAAAACCTTTCTTCTCCAAGCTTCTCAATACATCGTAAGTTCTTGGTGCTGGAACTTCAGAAACGCTTGCCAACTCTGCCGGAGTAAGAACTCCAAACGCAACTAAGGCAACATATGCTCTTGCCTCATATAAGTTCAATTCAAAATGTTCTTGTAAAAGTTCTACCATCCTATCTTTTGCCATTTTTACCACCGTCATATTTCTGTCAAAATATTATGTGAGCTTAAAGTATATAACTTTTTTCCAACTCAATTAGTTTTACATCGTTATTTAAACATCTGATTTAAGCCTAACTTCACCTGATTTTATCTACATTGTATCAACATACAAAGCTTTTACTCTACCCCAATTTTAAATTTTTTGGTTGAGGCAACAATATTGACTAAAAACAACAATATATTACTAACAATAATGGTCACAAAAGCGAAAAAAGAAGGGAAAATCACTTCAAAATATACTGTTTAATCTCCGCATACATGTTATTCAGCACTTCTTGGTAGTCAGCCTTGTTTTCCTCTACCAAGTCCATAAGCTCTTCAAGCTGCCTTGTTCTTTCCTCACTCACAAGCTCTTTGTATTTGCTTATGAGATAGTGATAGACTTTAGTTCCAAGCTCTGTTGGGACTAACTTCTTCCTTCCTTTTGTCTCAATGACATAGTGCCTGTCCAACAACGTCTTGACGATTTTTGCATAGGTGGATGGTCTTCCAATCTTGCGCTCTTTCATAAGAGCAATCAAATCACCCTGGGTGTAGAGGGAAACTTTCGGCGCTCTCCATTTCTTAACCTCAAGGACTTTGAGCTTCTGTCCTTTCTCAAGCTTTGGCAACTGCCTTAATGGCGGTGCCCTTAACTTAGTCCAGCCATCAAAGATTATTTCAATGTATCCCTCAATCTCAGTCTTAGCAACTTTTGCATCAATTACTGCCTTTTCATAAAGGACTTTTGCAGCTTTCATCTGCGATGCCATGAAGCGTTTGAATATCATATCATAAAGCCTGAAGTGATCTCTTGTGAGTCCCCTTGCAAGGGTAATGACACCATCTCTCAGCAGTTGCATCAATCTTCCGGTGTCAATTGGTCTTGTGGGCCTTATACACTCGTGTGCTCCCTCCTCACCCCACTTTCTTGGAGCGAAGTATTCTTCTCCAATTTCTTCGCTAATGTATTCCTTCGCAACTTCGATACCTGTGTTGCTGACATGAGTTGAATCAGTTCTGTGATAAGTGATAAGACCGAGCTCGAAAAGATCCTGTGCCAACTGCATTGTATGAGGAGCGGAAAATCCTAAAAACCTTGAAGCATCTTGGAGCATTGTATCTGTGGTATACGGTGGGAACGGGTTGATTTCCTTCTCCTCAATTTGGACATCTTCAATAGTTACTTCCCCAACTTCTTCTTTAACGCCTTCAAGAGTTACGCTTAAGCCGTTCTCCAAAGTCAGTGCCATGAAGTCTGTCTCACTCTCGACAAATTCCTTGTATCTCTGTATCACCCATCCAAGAACGGGTGTTTGAACTCTACCAGCTGATAAGTTTCTGCTCTCAAAGACCTCCCACAGCTTTTGACTGAGCTCAAATCCAATCCATCTATCCTCTATTCTCCTCACTAGCTGAGCATTAACTCTAAACTCATTAACGTCTCTTGCTTCATTCAAGGCTTTCAATATGGCTGGTCTTGTAACCTCGTGGAACTCAATTCTCTTTATGTTCGGAGTGTAAGGACTTAGGACATTCCTAATATCCCATGCAATCTTTTCTCCCTCGACATCGGGGTCAGTTCCTATGAGAATTTCATCAACTTCCTGGGCTATCTCACGCATTGCAATTACATTCTCCAGAGCATCTCTAACATTCCTTGAGCCGCATCTCGGGCAGACTCCCTTCTCCTCCCAGTCAACGAACTGATGACCGCAGTCTCTACAGCGTTTTATTGTGTCATAGACCGGAATGAAGTAAAGCTTTCCGTTCCTCTCCTCTATGAGGACGCCGTGATAACCTTCCGTTGTAACGAGGTCGAACATATGCCCACCGCTTGCCAGAATCGTCAGCATCCTGTCACCTATGCTGACTTCATATGCCACCAAGTCGCCAATCCTCCTCTTGCTTGGCTGTCCAAAGAAGCTGGCTATTGTTCTGGCTTTGTTTGGAGATTCAACTATCATTAGGGCAGATTTAACCAAATCTCTGGTTTTTTCACTTATCTTTCCAGCAAGAATTAGCTTGACCTTTTCTCTATCAGCGTCGATCTCCCTCAAAAGTTCCTCAAGGTTGAGCTCCTCAAACGGCTTCATTTCGAACTCTGCAAAGCGCCATCTCATCTGTCTCTTCAAGCCGTTAAAGACCTTTTCGTTATCAACTATTATTATGCTCAGACCCTTTGTAATTCCACCAGCGAAGAGACGTGAAGTTCTTCCGCTAGCCTGGATGTAAGTCCTAACATCTGGAATCTCAATGTACCATTTTCCTTCCTCTTCCTTGAGGCTGACGAATGGGTCTTCTTCTATGCGTTTGAGCACTTCTTCTTTCTTTAGAACTCTCCTCAAGAACTCAACGCTTTGTTTGAACACTTCAAGAACATGGCTGTGGAATCCTTCCAACGGCAGACCTTCAGCCAATGCCTCTTCAATCTTCATCAATTCAAACTGTGGAATGTTTCTAATCAAACGCCTTAAGCGAGCATAAAGCCTCTCACCTTCTCTTCTATCTTCTTCATCGAGGAACTCCATGACTTCACTCATCAACCCTAAAACCCTGTAAATTGTGGGCTGCTCTAAATCAAGGCTAAACCTAAATTTTGGCACACCTGTAAAGATTGCGTATCTAATTAAGTGTGGCAAATCCAATCCTCTAACTATGGTTCCATAATAGGTTGCAACACCAATCAAATAGTCAATTTCTTCGTTTTCAAACTTCTCCAAGCCTTTCTTATTCCTTGCAGAGACAAGCTCAACCTTGAAGCCTTTCTCTTGGAGGTATTGTGTAAGCTTCTCGGCATAGCCGATTCCTTGATCAATTGGAACAAAAATTAATCCCCCCTTACCGAGTTTTGCCAAAAGCTCTTCAACATGTTCCTCAATTGGCTTCTCTGGGAAGAGATAGCTGTCAACAACGTTTCTCAACGCTGACCTTCCGCTTCCCACTTCGAAGTCCAAAAGCTCACGGTAGAGCTTTATTCTATCTCCCCTTGCGCTTCCGGTTGCTGAAGCTACAATTAATACTCCAATCTTATTCTCACGCTTGAATTTTCTTATTTCTCTCTCAAGCTTGTTAATCTGCTTGTTGAGTTCATTGAGCTGCTCTTGCTTGTCTGGGCTGTTGCCGTTGAGGAACTTTGCCATCTGCTTCTTCAGCCTTATAATTTCCCAGGCCTTCTGGATTATCTCTTCTGTAAAGCCGAGCAGAATAAGGGAGCGGTCAATGTTCTTTGAGGCTTTCAAAAATGCATCAACATCATCAACAAAAATGAAGTCAAATCTCTTATCCTTGAGCATCTCGTCGAAGTTTCTTGCAAGCCATTGGGCTGAAGTTATGAGAATATCAAAATCTCCATTCATGATTTTTTCAGTCATCTCCTCTTTTTCCTTCTTCTTCATGCCACCATGGTAATAAGCAAGATTGATTTCAATCCCAGCCCTTTCTGCAAATGTTTTCACTCTCTTAATTGTCTGCACTACAAGCGGTGTTGTTGGTAAGACTATGTAGCTCTTCTTTTTCTTTTTAGCGTAATACAACGTCATGAATGAGCCAAAAACGCTCTTACCCATACCTGTTGGGGCTATGATGGAAAAGCTCTTGTTTTTAATTAGTCTTTTTACCCAAGTTTTTTGTGCGCTCCAAAAGTTGAAACCTGTGGCTTTTTCAAAAAGTTCCTCAATTTCCCTCAGATTTTTCTCAAGCTTGTAAATCTCTTCCCAGTGCTTTAAAGCCCCTTTCAGCTTAAGAGCTTCTCTAATCCCCCTAACAAGGTCAAAATAAATTTCAGCTTGAATTTCCTCATCGAGACAAACATTACATGGATGCTTCTTGTACAAGCGTTCATCACTAATTCTACCCTCACAGTTTGGACACATCCCCCTATAAATCGCCTTCATTTTCTCACCCTCTAATGTTCTATTTAGATGATGCAAAGTTTATAAGGGTTTTTTAGATTTCCCTCGTGGGTGAGAGCATGATTGTCGAAGGTGTTAGGCTCAAGGCTGAGCTCACTGAAGAGCAGTATGAGAGAGCAATAAAGCTTATAGAGAGGCTAAAATCAAGATTTCCAAATGCTCTAGTGAAAAAATTCAAAACACAAGAAAAGATAAGCTTTATTGATGTATATCTAGGTGTAAGGTTGAATTTTGATATAATAATTGGAAATCGTGGTAAGCCATTCATAGCTGTAGAAATGGAGGGAAACAAGTCAAAATACGCCTTTCAGATAATGAAATTTTTCCTTGACGAGCTTGGTGTTGAGTATTCCTTTGATTTTGATGGAAGAGAAGTTTATGACGCGTTGAAGAGGAAGATTAAGGCGAAGAGCTTGCTAGATTATTTGACGTAAATTTTTCAGTTCTTCAAGCTCTCTCTCAATCTCCTCAGTGAGCTCATAATCATAAAAAACTTTCTTAAATTCTCCAAACTGTATGAGCAAGGATTCATAAAATTCCTCTGAAAACTCCATCTTTAGCAGAGCAAAAGCTTTCCTAAATAGCCTCGCGGCCTCACTTCCACTTTCGTCGTGATTCACATAATAGATTAGCTCCTTTAAGATAATGGACTTTCCAATCTCAAGATTTCCAAAAATAATCCCATCCACAACAGCTTGCGGCGAAAGCTCTACTAAAGGGCTTAGTGTCTCAAAATATTCTCCGTTCTCAAAAGCCTCCAGCACAGCAAATACATGCTTGCAATCTCTCCCAATAGGACAAGTGCATCTGCTTTTTCCACCTTTTATGCTGACCTCAACGTAATACGGATAAGTCCCTAGAACTTTTCCATAAAGTCTATCTCCATACTTCAGCACCCACAGAACCTTGCCCTTTTTGAAATACTGCTTTCCCTTCTTTTCCGCATTATCCATATTAACCACTAAAGTTAGTAACAATTGAGCCTTTTAAAGATTTCGTTGTACATTACCACCATCAAGCATATAAATCCAAATAGTGAACTAATATTGGGGTGGTAGCATGGACGTTTTTGAGCTTGCGCGGAGGTATCATCAAGAGATTGGAATAAAGGAGCCAAGCTTTGCAACCTTGGCCGCGGAAATCTTTGGAGAGCTTGGTCTCAAGATATATGAGCATTTAAAGAACGAGGGTTACACTCTCAAAAGTACTCGTTTTATTGACTACGACAATAGCCTTGTATTGGAAGTGGTAAAAGGAGAGAAAGCCTTCGAGATTCTTCTCAGAAAGGCTTAAACTCTATAGTCGAACACTATTTCCTTCTTTTCTCCTGGCTTTACAGTTACTTTGAACTCCACATAGTGTGCTGTTTCATCTATTGGTTCTACTGTAGAGCTCAATATTTTGCCACTCCACTTGTAATGCCTGACAATAACTTCTTTCGTCTCGTCTCCAAAATTCTCAATTGTAATTCTCACTTTGTAGTATGTTGAATCGCTTTCTCTTCTCTGCTCGAGGATTTCTGTTTTGCCTTTTAGATCGACATCCCTTCCAAGCTTGAGCCTCAATATATCGCCTTTAGCGGTGTGATCAATTTTCTGCTCACCAATTAAAACTGTTGTATCGTTCATTTCTTTGTAAATCTCTACAATGCCAGCTGGAAGCACTTTCTCAGTCTTAAATGAGATAATCTCGTAAATTTCATTACTTCCACCGTAGGGATAGCTCTCGTATAGATACTTCCTTTCAAAAGATGTCTCTTGGGTAATGTAAGGTATCATCTTCTTTTCAAATGGGTTTACACTGAGTATTCCAAGGTTGTAAAGGTAGAATGCTTCAATTTTTTGAGGTTGCTCTGGAATTCCAGCAACTGCTTTTTCTGCCGTCGCATAAATCCTTTCCATAACGACTTGCGGAGGAGCATAGAAGTTCACTTCCCCCGAAACGAGCATAACTTTAAAGTCTTCAAATGTCTTGTTTGTAGGATTGTCAATCACTATGTATCCAAAGAGCAAGGCTTTGTTGGTTAGGTAAAGCTTATACCTTGAGCTCCAGCCAATCGACTGAACTCTGTAAATCAGCTTGAACTTATACTTTCCATCTTCCTCAGCTTGTATAATGGCATAAGTTTGGGCTTTGGCTTTGCTTCCCAGTTCAGCAAGCTTCATATATGCAACTTCCTCGGGCTCAATCAGATAGTAGGAATCTCCCTGAACTGCTATCTTGCCGTCTTTGTAGCCTAAAAACTTCCCCGTTATTGTTTCACCACTCTTCAGCTTTATTGTGACAGTTTTTCCAATGTTTGCTTCAAGCACTCCTTTGCTTGGGTATGCTTGCGAAATAATTCCCAGAACCGTAACTTTGTCGCTCAAAGGCTTTACTGTAACTTCCTCAATATTCAAACCTTCAATCTCCTCGAGAGGAACTTCATTGAATCCCTTTTTGAGGTCTAAGGTAATTGTTTTCTCGACAACTCCAATGCGTGCAGAGTCGTAGAGAACCAAAGTTCCGCTTTCATCTGCAGCCCTTGTTTGATGTAGTACTATCATTGCCAAGAGCAAAAAAGCTACAAAAATTCCACCTAAAATTTTCTTTTTCATTATTTTTCACCAAGAATAGTTGGCTTTCATACTATTTATAGAGACCGACAACTTCAAGCTGGGTTGAAGCAAATGATGGAAAGACTTTTAACATTGTAAACATAGTTGAAACTGCAGTCATGATAATTAGAGGTGGTAAGGATGGATAGGGTTGCAAAAGCAAGGGAAATTATCGAAAAAGCCAAAGCTGAGGGCAGACCTCTTGTAGAACCAGAGGCTAAGGAGATTCTCAAGCTCTACGGCATTCCAACTCCAGATTTTAAGATTGCAAGAAATGAGGAGGAAGCTGTTAAGTTTGCAAGGGAGATCGGCTATCCGGTTGTCATGAAGATTGTCTCACCACAGATTATACACAAGAGCGATGCTGGTGGTGTTAAGATAAACATTAAAAATGATGATGAGGCAAGAGAAGCCTTCAGAACAATTATGGAAAATGCAAAGAGATACAAGCCAGATGCAGACCTTTGGGGTGTCATAATCTATAAGATGCTCCCACTCGGAAAGGAAGTTATCGTTGGTATGATTAGGGATCCACAGTTTGGTCCAGCTGTCATGTTTGGTCTCGGTGGTATCTTCGTTGAGATTCTCAAAGATGTTAGCTTTAGAGTTGCTCCAATAACAAAGGAAGAAGCTCTTGAAATGATTAAAGAAATCAAGGCTTATCCAATTCTTGCCGGTGCAAGAGGGGAAAAACCAGTAAACATTGAGGCTTTAGCAGACATAATTGTCAAAGTTGGTGAATTAGCTCTCGAGCTCCCAGAGGTTAAAGAGCTTGACATTAACCCAATCTTTGCTTATGAAGATGAGGCAATCGCAGTTGACGCAAGAATGCTACTTTAATTTTGTTCTTTTCTTTCATTTGATTCAAAAATAAAATGAGAGTTAAGCGATTGTGAAAATCTTTATCGTGTTTGTTCCCACTGTCTTTTCTATAGGCTTTCCTGAAGTTAGAAGCACAGTGTCGTTAGTCTTCACAATTCCAAGGTCTTTTATGAGCCGAATAAGCTCTTTTTCATTTGTAGTGTCCTCAACACAGAATGGATAAACTCCATAGGAAAACATCAGACTGTTGCATACTTTTTCATCAGCAGCAAAGGCTAAAATCCATTGTTTTGGCTTAAAGCGTGAGATTAGTCTGGCAGTCTCTCCAGTTCTTGTTGGAGTTAAGATATATTTGATGTCAAGAGCCCCAAGTGCTTCAATTATACTCCTCGTTATGGCATCTTTTATTGTACCTTTCTTCGGTATTTTCTCTTTCCATTCAAGCATTCTTGTGTGTCCAAAAGATTCTCTGTATGCTTCAGTGGTCTTCGCAATCCTTGCCATCATCCTTACAGCTTCAACAGGATACTTACCTATTGCCGTCTCCTCAGAGAGCATGACAGCATCAGTTCCGTCCAGAATGGCATTTGCAACATCTGTAACTTCAGCCCTTGTTGGAATTTTGTTAGTGGTCATTGACACGAGCATTTGAGTTGCGGTTATAACTGGTTTTCCGACGAGATTTGCCTTGTTTATAAGCTTCTTCTGGATTATTGGGAGCTTTTCTATTGGCATTTCAACTCCTAAGTCGCCACGTGCTATCATTATCCCATCTGCAGCATAGAGTATCTCATCAAAGTTTCTAACAGCATCTGGTCTCTCAATCTTTGCTATTGTGAATATCTGTTTCCCTCTCTTTTCGGCAAATCTTTTAACTTTCATAACATCATAAGCTGAGCCAACAAAGGAAATTCCAACTGCATCAACATCATGCTCAAGTGCAAATTCCAAAATTTCCAAATCCCTTTCAGTGATCGCCTCAAGTGGAAGATTGATCTTTGGGATATTGATACCTTTCCTCGAGAAAAGTGTACCTCCAACAATTACCCTACAAACTACCTCATCTCCATGAACATCTTCAACTTTCAAAGTAATGTATCCATCGCTTAGGTATATCACTTCTCCTTTAGAGACCAGTTTTGGAAACGTTTCACATTCTACTGGAATTGTTGTCTCATCACCCTCTATCTCTTTAGTTGTTAGCACTACAGTTTGTCCTCTCTGTAGGATCACGGCATCATTTTTGAGCTTGCCCACTCTAATTTTTAAGCCAGGTAAATCTCCAAGGATAGCAACTCGAGTATTCAGTCTCTCGGATACTTCCCTTATCATTTCAATTGTCTTTGCATGCTGCTCGAAACCTCCATGGGCAAAATTAATTCTCGCAACATTCATTCCCGCTTTTATTAGCTTTTCAATCATCCTCTTCGAATTAGAAGCTGGTCCTATTGTTGCAATTATTTTTGTCTTATGTGATGGAAGTCTCATTTTTACCCCTCCCATAATCTTAGAAAGCAACTTTTACTGTATAGCATTTAATATTTTTCATCAGTTTATCATATTTATTCGTTCAGATTTTAAACGGCAATTATTACAATCAGATTACCTTCGGTAGATTAATTGCTATTAGGTAAAACGCTACAATTACAATAATTAGAGCAAAAACTCGTTTTAACTCTTTGCATGAAAGGGATTTAGCGACACGTGTTCCAATAAAATTCCCAACAAATCCCCCAATAACGAAAAGAAGCGTTATAGGAATGTCTATTGGTCTTCCTTGGAGTTCATAACTAATCAGTCCAGCAAAGCCATTGAGAACAATTATAAATAAAGATGTTCCAACTGCTTTGTGCATTTTGAGACCAGCACCAATGGTTAGAGCGGGAACTATTAAAAATCCACCACCGACACCAAAAAATCCCGATGCAATACCCACAACAAATCCAAGTACCAGAATACGGCTAAAATCAGTCTTTTCTTTATCTGTATGTAAGGAGACAACTTTGTTTTCACCCTCTTCCATCATTTTGATACCCATTGCAATCATCAAAAAAGCGAAGAGTACTAAAAGAATCGGACCCTCTACAGCCTTATTTAAGTAGCTTCCAATGTAAATTCCAAGAATACTTGGAATTGCCATTACAAAGCCGATTTTAAATAGTACGTTACCTTGTCTCAAATGTAGGAGAAGTCCAATGATGGCAGTTATTCCAACAGCCACCAGCGAAGTTCCTACTGCAAGATGGGGGTCAAGACCAACAAAGTACACCAGCAGAGGGACTGCGAGAATAGACCCGCCACTACCGGTAAGACCCAAGGATAAACCGGATATAAAGCCTGAGATAATTGAGCTTATTATGCTGCCCACTTTAACTCATCCAGCAATATGTAAGATGGGAGGGTTTTAATGATTTTTGATGTAAAAAATTTCAAAACAATATATTAAAGCAACCCTAGTTCCCACCGCCTGTGAAGTTGTATAATCTGTCCAGATTCACGGCCAGAATCGCCCCTAAAATCCTGACAGCTAACCCCCTCAAACTAACACTCCTGCTCGGCTTCAGAAGAAACTCAGAAAACTTTGAAAACAGAGTCTCAATCCTCCTGCGAAAGTCAGACAAGTACTTGTAAAACTTCTTCTCCTCCAGATTACTAATCTGATTCTCCCGCTTTACTGGCGTGTAAACAACGCCAAACTTCAGGAATTCCTCCTCGAGCTCCCTGCTGACATACCCCTTATCCAAAAACAGAAAACAGCCAGAAAACTCCTCAACAATCACCCAGAACTTTTCCCTGACAACACTCACATCATGAAAGCAAGGATCAACAGACAGCAAAGCCAGCAAATTTCCATCAGAGTAACAAGTCAGCTTGTACCCATAGTAAAACTTTTTTTAGAGGGAACAAACCCAACTGCGGGCTTTTCAGAGATGACTTCTGAAGAACCCTTCTTCTCCTTCCTGTTTTTTCTGGCCAACTCCTTGGTCTGAATGGGCTTTGAGTCCAGTATTCTAACGTATTCTCTGGCGTGTTTTTTGAATAATTCTTCCTGCGCTAGGAGCAGAAGTTTTTCGTGCCTGTTCAAGCGTTCTGTTAGTTTGTTGTACCTGATTTTGGGGAACAGTTTCATTTCCTCGATTAAAACCCTGAAAGCGTGCTTGTAAACTCCGTTAAAGTGTAAGTGTGCTAGTATTGCGAAGGTTATCAGGTCGTAGAGGCTGATTACTTCTCTGTGGGCTTTCTTTGGATAATACTTTCGGATTATTGGGTAAATCTCAGATTTTATGATCAGGATTTCCCTATGAAAGCTCAATACAACCACCAATCAACCAAAAAACTTTAAGAACTTATAACTCTAACGATCTGATGGGAACTAGGGTTCAGAATAATTTTATAATACCCAAACTTGGTATTAGGGTTATTAACATACTCATTAGACCTCCAATCACCAATGCAGGAATTGTTTTTCTATTTTCCATTCCAAAGATATAAGCGGCTAAACTCCCAGTCCAGACTCCAGTGCCTGGCAAAGGCACAGCGACAAATATTATCAATCCATAGAGCCCCCACTTTTTAACATATGGACGGGCTTTTTTCCTAACTCGTTCCACATAGCCTAGATAAATCCCAGCAATTTTTCCCAGAGGCGTTTTCTCAAGCTTAAGCATTAAAACATCGATTAAAGGCAGCACAAACGGCAGAACAAGCGAAAGAAGTAGAACTCCAAGGAAAGCTGCTAAAAGTGTTCCCCATAGTGGATACCCTCTCCCAACTCCATAGACAATAGCATACCTCCCTTCGAATGTCGGAATCAGTGAAAGCAGGAAGATGTATATGAATTCATTCAACTTTGAACACCTCCAATTTTAATTTTTCCATAGTGGAATTGTAAATTGGGAACCAGATATCCTCTGTAAACTCTACTAACATCGAAACCCACACCCCAAGGAGCAGAGCGAATAAAACATCACTCAGCCAGTGAACTTGTAGTAATAATCTTGATAGTGCAACTAAAAAAGCATAGCTCCACCAGAGGGGCTTATAATTGGGGAAGCGTTTACTTAAGAAATATGCCAAAATAGATGCTCTCGCTGTATGACCAGAAGGAAACGCAAAGTAGTCCACATTTAGGAGCATCTGGTAAAGTGACAGGTTTAGCACAGCTTCATTTGGTCTTGGAACCCCAGTTGAGACCTTTAAAACACCAACAATAATCATACCTGCAACAAAAGCAAGAATAAACTCTAAAGTTAGCTTAGTAAGCTTTCTAACACGTTTAAAATCTAGGAACATAAAAAGTCCAATGTAAATCAAAAAGACTCCCAAACTTGCCGAATTAGTGACTATCTTAACCAGAAAGGACGTTGTTGGTGGGATGTGGTTATATACTACAACATTAACCCCAGTAAGTATGTCAAGCTTCTCCAATATTAGCAGTGTTAATAACGTAATGCTCAATACATTAAATGATCCCCTATTCAATCCTCCTCCTCTCCTTTAGTGCTACTGCAACAAAGAACAGTGCAATTATTATGAACTCAATGAACTTTACGAGTAAATCTAAAGTTCCCCCCTCTATTTCAGGAAATACTATGTCAATCTGCTCTACAAATTCCTTTGCCGCATAGAGGGAAAATGCTAATGAAACTATCAAAAACTTTCTCAGCCTAGTTTTTTTGTATGCAATAAGTGAAGCTCCCGTAAGTAGCAAGGAAAATATAACTATTCCCAAGCTCAAAATCTGTTCAGCATCAAGCATTTCAATCACCCCCAAAGTCCAGGAATATGTCCACAATCCTATCAGCCCATCTTTCAAGCAAACTCGGATGATAGTTCCTGATCATCTTAATGAACAACTCTCTATCTTCTACAAAGTAATATCTCACAAATTTTCCCGCCCTATTGCCTTCAACCAGTCCCAACTTTTCAAGTTTACTCATGTAATAGTTAATTGTTGGAGGAGATAAACCAATTTTCTCACACAGTTCTTTTTGAGTGATTCCTGGATTAGTGATTAAATACATTATTATTTCCCTCATATTTTCGCTTGAAATAAGACTGAGAACATCCTCCTCCTTTTCACTAAAGATTCCTGCTGGAAAATAATGCCTTTTCAATCCGCTTCTTTTGGACTTTACCATCCCCATCTTTTCAAGCTTGTATAGGTGATACTGTAAGTCTCCCTTAGCTAGCCCAAGTCTTCGAGATATTTCATTGAAATTTAGGCCAGGATTCTCTTTAATGAATTCAAACACTCGCTTTGTTGTCTCATTGAGCTCTTTCCCGCCCATTGCTATCCTTGTATTTTACTGATTTGAGACAAATAATACTTTTGTGGTTCAATTTTAGAAATGTTATTTGTACTGTATTCCCTATATTCAAAAATGAAATTGCTCATATTTCGAAAATTGAACTAACAATTCTAGTATTGAACCAGAAGAGCTTTATAGGGGCTTTGTTTAATACAAAACTGAAGAACCGTATGGAGGTGAAAAACATGAAGATCTGGAAATTTAATATTGGAAAGAAAATTGTAGCAGCGCTGGCAGCGCTAATAGTAGGACTTGGCATTGGAGCCTTTGCATTAGCAGCGTCAAACACAGCTGATAATGAAACACAAACTGGCATTCACTCACCAAATTATGTTGGAAGTATAACTGTCCCTCAAACCACGGGAGATATCAGCGAGGATCAAGAGGCAAAATCACTTCAAAGTTTAGCAAAGATAACTCCGGAGCAAGCAAAGCAAGCGGCTCTAGCAAAAGTTAATGGGAACGTTATCAAAGTTGAACTGGATAATGAAAATGGATATCTTATTTATTCAGTTGAGGTCAAAACCAGTGATGGTACTATAAAAGACGTAAAAGTCGACGCAGGAAATGGAAAAATACTCTATATTGACAGCGACATTGAAGAAGAAACTGATAAAGAGTTAGAGGAACATAACAAAAACGAGCTTTCAAACGACAGCAATGATACAGACAACATTCAGGAGGAAGTAGAACAAGAAGGAGAGAGCTGAAATCTTTCTAACTTTCATTTTTTGGCACCTCCGTTTTTACTTTTTATAACACTTTGAGAAATGAACCACTTAACTTTTAAGTATGGTATAAGAGAAGACGGTAGGGATGAAGATGATAACTATAGGGGAATATACTAATCTCCTCAAATCATTAAATAAAACCAGTTTGGAACTCATTACAATCGCTTTGGCTTTATATTACTTAAGTACTATCATCTATGCCCTTCGCTGGAAAATTATACTGGATAACATGGGAAAAAATGTGCCCTTGATTGATCTCTTAAAAGCAATCCTTTCCTCTATTTTTGTTAATAACGTTACTCCAATGAGCCGTGGGGGTGGAGAAATTCTGAGAGTTACGTGGATATCAAAAAAATATAAGATTCCATTGAGCTTATCGACTGTCAGCATACTTTATGAAAGGATAATGGAGGCCTTTCCAGTAACAATCTTATTGTTTTTGGGAGTGACATATTTTGCTAAACATATCATCTATTTTGTTTCAATCGCAATCTTTGTTGTGGTGCTTATTTGGCTCAATTGGGAAAAGTTCATAAAGCTTTCAGTTAAAATAATTAAAGTGAAACTTACAGCAGAAGAACTCATAAGCATAGTTTCATTAAAGCAAAGATTCTCATTAAATATTCTTGTAGTTGGATTAAGTTCGGCAGTTTGGTTTTTGGATATGCTCAGACTCAAGCTTATAGCACTGGCTTTTGGTTGGAATCCAAGCATTGGATTGTTGGCAATAGTCTCACTTGCAAATCTCATATTTGGCCTTATGGCATTTACCCCTGGAGGGATTGGTATAGTAGAGGGCGGGCTAATAGGAACACTTACCTACTTTGGAATTCCTTCAACCTTGGCTGTCTCAATAACGCTAATTGAGCGCTTTATATCTTATGTGCTGAGCTCAATAGTTGGATTTGTAACGTTAGTTGTATCTGGAGGTGCCGAAATATGGAAAGCCTTAAAATCGCACTAGCATCTGACTGGTTTTTCCCCAGTATTGGTGGGATAGAATATCATATTCATGATCTGGCTACAAATTTAGTTAAGATGGGGCATAATGTCCATATTATCACCCGTTTTGGAGATTATTCCGATGAAAAGCTCCCCTACAGTGTTCATCGCTTTAGAGGATATATAAACTTGGATAGTTTTTATATTAGCATTGGAACGAACTTGCTAAGGAAAGTAAATGAACTCTACAAAAAAGAACACTTTGACATAACACATGGCCATAGCATTTATTCTCCAATAGCTGTCGGAGTCTCAAATCTCTCCAGTGGTATCAGAGGCATTCCAAGTGTCATGACTAATCATTCTTTCCTAGGAAAATCAATATTGAACCCTACTTATATCCTTCTACTTCGGGCATCGTTGAGAAAAATTAATGGATTCATAGCAGTTAGCAATGCTGTTAGGCAAGACTTAGAAAACATATTAGGAAAGAGCCTAAGGAACAGACCAATACATGTTGTACCAAATGGTATAGACACAAATTTCTGGACGCCTGTGGAAGATAAAGAAGAATGGAAAAGCAAGATTGGACTAGATGGAATAGTAATAACAACTACTTCACGACTCACAAAGAGAAAAAGAATAGATATAATACCCAAATTGGCTAGGATTATCACTGAAAAATACGGAATGACTGATATAAAATTCGTAATAATAGGTGATGGTCCGGAGAGAAGGAAAATCGAAGAACTCATTAAGGCGTATCATGTTCAGGATAAGGTTTTAATGGTTGGAAAACAACCTAGGGAAAAAGTTAGAGAATATCTTTGGGCAAGTGACATTTACTTATCCCCAACGATTTATGAAGCATTTGGAATAGCAGCCCTTGAAGCTCTCTCTTGTGGAGTCCCTGTAGTTGCAAACAACCATGGTGGGATAAGTGAGATAGTCAAGCATGGTCTCACGGGACTAGTATCCCAAGATGATAAAGAGCTGCTGGAAAACATTCTATATCTGTTGGACAATCCAGAGCTGATTGAGAAAATGGGTAGAAATGCAAGAAAAGCTGTGAAGGAAGAATTTTCATGGAAAAAGATAGCAAAAGAGATAGTTGAGATATACAAGAAGACGATAGAAACGTTTGAAGAGAACCCATTCATTTTATACACCCTCCACCAAGTGCTGAGAGGAGGAATAACAAATGTTGGTATCTTTAACCTTTGATGTCGAGCAGGACTGCCCCCCTACTTAAACACTACTAGAGGTATGGAAAAGGGCTTGCCGAAGATACTCGATCTTCTCAATGAAAAGAAGGTTAAAGCAACGTTCTTCTTCACTGTGGAGATGGCAAGAAAATATCCGAATCTCACAAAGAGGGTTGTTGATGAAGGGCATGAGCTCGGCTGTCATGGCTTTAATCACGAGCGGTTTGATAAGCTTGAGAAAAACAAAGCTGAAATGATCATTAAAAAGTCTCTAGACATTTTGAGAGAGTTTGGAGATGTTGTATCGTTTAGGGCTCCAAATCTTCACTTTCCTCACTATCTTTTTCCAGCTTTAAGAGAAAACGGGGTATTTGTGGACTCATCAAAGGCGAGATATAAAGGATATAAAGGAGGAATTAAAGCGTTCGATGGTGTTTTAGAGATTCCAGTATCGATAACGTCTTCCGTATTAAGGCTTCCGTGGGCAATACAGAAAGTTATCCACAAGAGGTTGAATGAGCCGAGAGTCTATTTTGCTCATCCTTGGGAGTTTGTTCCAATGCAGAAGGAAAGAATCCGACTCGACTGTAAGTTCAATACTGGAGATAAAGCGCTAATGCTTTTAGAAAAGCTAATTGATCACTATAAGGAGCAGAATGCTAAATTTGTGACGATGAGGGAATATCAGGATATATATGGAAACGAATAAAGAATGATAGTAGCAAAGAGCACATTACTCCTTTTCAATCGGACTACTTATTATCTCCTTGAACTCCTCATCGCCCAGATATCTAGGCTTGTATTCAATCCCCTTTTCCTCCAGGGCTTTAACAAGAACCCTTAAATGATTTCTAGAGGCTTTTGCCAGCACCTCATAGATCAGCTCAACGTCTTCGCTTTTGGTTTTCAGTAGCAAAGATTCAAGCTTGAAAACTACATGCTCTTGAGCAATAGCAGCTGCTCGCAGGCCATCAATATCCGATTTGCTCCCTTCCTCCTTAATTATATTATAGAGCGACTGGATTTCTGGATTTATAAACTCACCAGCTCCTGTTTTTGTTGCAGGATCTTCAAGATTATACTTCTGAATGAGCAGTAGAACAGCATCCATGTGACTCTGTGTTGCATCAAATAGTTCTGAAAATAAAGGATTGTTCCATTTGCTTTGAAGAAACAGGTACGTATCCCTGAGAAGCTTCTCTTCCTCTCTAATGTACAGTATGCCGTTAATTTCTTCTTCGCTTATTTCGCCTTTTGGCATATCCATGACAGCTACTCTCAGAGCGGAGGTATCAATCAGCGTAATGCCGCTTTCTTTAACCAGTATGTAGGTTCTCTTTTCAGTTGTAGTTGCTGCTGAAGTTGGGGATTCCTTATTAGTACACCCAATGGCAAGACTCATGATGAGTACCATTAACAAGAATGCTAAGTATCTTCTCACCCTTTTCATTCTTGTCACCTTGATCTGCTTCTCTCATTCCAGTTCGGTTCCTTATCCTAATAGAGTTTTCTGTATGGAGTAATGTCAATAATTTAGACTTCCTAACTTCATCAAGTGGCTGCATGAGGTATCTTGAAATTTCCCTTTGAGCTTGGAGCGAAAAGATGGAAAGAATTAGTATTGAGGGGCACATTTATAATTAGGTCCTAAGTAAGGGAGATTGTATAGGAGAAGAGGATGTTAAATTGGGAAACACTACTCTAGAATTCTTAAAGTCGTTAAGGAGCTGATGGAAATGAGGATAATAACAGCGATTCCACCAGAAGAACTTGAGATAATCTTAAAGAAGTCAAACGCTGCGGTTAGACTGGAGATTAGAGAAGCTGAGCCTTTCCATGGAATGCCCAGATACGAGGTAATTATTAAAGGGGATAAAGAGGAGATAGAGAAGTTTATGAAAGCTCTGAGGTTAGCAAGGGCTGGCGGTTAACTTTTCTTTTTTAAGCGTCTTTTCTCAAGGTATTTCTCCAACAAAGTTTTCAGCACAAACAGCGCCAAAAATACTACTATAATGAGAGCAACTTTTTCACATGAAATTCCACCAGGAACAGATATGGGATTATACACGATATCACCTCATATTATCTTATTCCACCATTGCATTTTTCAACTCAAACTCTGCAACAAGTTCAACTGCTTTCTTCATTTCCTCATAGTTTAGCATTCTGGCAATTTCTGGGTATCTATCAGCTCTATATTCTGGTCTGTACTGAAACATCACATTTACTCTAACTTCCTTTCCAAGATTCTCCGCTATCCACTTCAAAATCGGCTTAGTGCAGCATTCCAGATGACTTGGCATTACCAAATGCCTTATCAAAAACTCTGCCTTATAGTGTTCTTTGGCTAGAAGGAAGTTTCTCGTCACAACTTCCCAATAGCGAGGAGCTTTTGAATACTTTAGAGCGTCCTCGTTGTTACCCCACTTAAAATCAGCCAAGTAAACATCAACTATTCCATCCAAGAGCCTCATTGTAATCTCGCTCATATACATGTTAGAATTCCAAACCACTGGAATTGGAACTTTAACGTATCTGAGAGTCTCAAGGATAAAAGGCAAATTTGGTGTTGGTTCTCCTCCAACAAAATTCACATTTTTAGCACCCTCAGCATACGCAACAGCAATTTTAATCGCCATTTCTTCTGGGGAATATCTTAATCCACTCCTGTACTGACTTATGTCCCAGTTCTGGCAAAACACACATCTAAAATTGCACCCTGAGAAGAATATGGTGTATGATGGAATTAGCTCGGGCTCTTCTCCAAGATGCAGAAAGTCACTTGCAATCAAGCTATCCTTAACTCGACAGTAGCCAATGCCCTCCTTTCTGTTTACTCGGCATTTAATCTCACAAAGTTCACACTTTTCAATTATTCTATCTGCTATCAAAGCCTTCAGATCAAGAAGACTTTTCTCTAAATTTTTGCTTAAATCGTTCTCTTTCAATTTTTCCATACCTTCTTCATGGGCCTTCCAAAGTTCCTCAAGAGGATCATCTTTTGAAAAATTGACCTTCACTTGCTTTGCATAGAAAAAGTTAGGCTTTTCTCTCCCAGAGAGGACTTCAAAATAATGAGGCATTGCTCTCTTTGCTTTTTCGATTTCCCCTATATCAACTCTGCGGAACCACATAACCATCATTAAAAAATAAGCAAAAATCCTTAAAAATTATTTCAAACTTCCTCAAGCTTCTTCTTAACCTCTTCAGTATACCTCTTCGTTTCTTCTAAGGCATTTCTAAGATTGCTAAGCTCAAGTTTAAGCTCATTTAGTGTTTTATTCATCTGATAGAAGGCAAAAACGACAATGACAATGAGGATTAGGCCTAAAATTATTGAAATCCATCCACTTGGTGTTCCACCATATGCAGGCATCTTTCACTCCTCCTTCAGGTTTTTTATAATGTCATTATCGATTATGAGCCTAAAAGGTTTTGCCTTGTAATATTTTTTAGCCCTTGGATCGCCAGGCTCAAGACGGAGCTCACTCTCAACGAGATTTGCTTTTTCAAGCTTTTTCAAATGGAGATACAAAAGCTGACGAGAAATGTTAAGCTCCTTTGCTAATTCATAAACGTACCACTCCTTTTCACAGAGCATCTTGAGTATCTTAACCCTTATCGGAACGCTTAAAGCCTCTGCAATCACTGTTAGCTCTTGTATGCTCTCAACCATTTTCATCACGTATCTAAATTATTGCATAAGCTAAAATTCCCTTACATACTATGCAAAAAGGAAAGATAAAAAGTTTTCGAAATCATTTCTTGGCGATTAAATAAATTAATGCACCAATCAGTATGAATGGCAGCAGTAGGAAAGCTAACCTAAACAGCAGGAGGAATATTCCAAAGATTCCGAACCCCCACCACCAGCCAAATCCCCATCTTCTTCTACCAAACATTGGGCCTCTCATTATAGGTCCTCCAAATCCTCTAGGCATTCTCATCACCTCACTCTGGTAAATACAGCCAGCCAACAATCTTTTCGTTATAATCAAGTGTTACCTTGATTCCAAATGCTGTTTGGTAAGCGCTTCCAATGCTCAGCTCTTCAATCGAGTAATCGCCGACAATCTTTCCAACATAATGACCGTATCTATCAGTGAGCTTCTGGATAACGCCCCTTGATGTCTGAAACTTCTCAACCTTTGTACTTCTCAAGACATTTAATGCGTCTTCCTCAACTTCCTCAACGGGAATTTCTTCAATCGGAAATTCCCCATATTCAACGAGGTGAAACATTTTAACAGCTTCCATATTCTCATCCTCCACAATGCTTAGCCATAAAGTTGGAAATATGGGAAAAGAAGGACTTCACCATCTCCCTCTACCAAATCCTCCCATACCTCTACCTCTGAATCCACTAACTCCACCCATTCCAGTGTTCATAGGACTTGAGATTATCTCGTTGTACTCATCCTCACTAATCACTTGAGGTTCATATGTTACACCGTAGTTTTGAAGCACGCTTGTGAATGCCCTTAAGTGGTTCTCTGAACCTGCCATGAGGTTTTCGTATACCTGAATTATGTCAGCATTGTCAGTCTTTGTAATCCACTCCTCCAGGTCCTTGATGTCCGTCTCCTCAATGAGCGCCCCAACATTGAGTGCATCTTCAACGCTTTGGCTTCCCATTGCTATAAGCTGGTCATATAAAGCCTGAAGCTCTGGGTTTGTGAATACTCCAACTTCATCAACTGCTGGATCCTCAATGCCGTACTTTTCGAGTAAGGTTAACACTGCATCCATGTGCATCTGCTCACTGTTTGCTATGTTCTGGAATATCTGCAAACCGTACATTTCATAGAGTGTTAAATAGACATCCCTCGCAAGCTTTTCTTCTTCCCTCATCCAGAGCAATCCATCAATCTCTTCCTGTGTGAGTGTGTCGTTTTCATAGATTGCAACGTATGGCCTATCCCATGTTGTGCTACCTCCTCTGTCCCATGCATCTGTCCACCATGGCATTGCTGCTACACTACCGAATATAATACCAAACATGAGACCCAACAACCCTAAACTTAATATCTTATTCCTCATGTTCTTAGCCTCCTCCATATGTAACTCTATTATTACATATGTAGTCAGAATTTATAAAGTTTTCGGTTATGGAAAAGAATTTTAAGTTTAGAATAACATGAGGACAATCCATGAAGAGACTGCTGAGGAAGATAATTGAAGAGTGGATATTTTCTATTTCCTTAGCTGGCTTAGTTGGGACTTCTCTCTACTTAAAACGATTCCCGCATTATTCCTATAGCGATTTTAAAGTCATATTCACACTTTTCGTATTTCTCGTAATTGTGAAAGGTCTCGAGAAGAATAAAGTTCTGAAGTTCCTAGCATGGAAATTTGAAAAAGGTAGGCTTATCTCAGTGAAGTTAGTTCTACTGACTGCTGTATTATCTATGTTCATGACCAATGACGTCGCTCTAATAACTATTGTTCCTCTAACTTTAGCATTGAATGTTGGAGATGTTGAACTTTTAGTGATATTGGAAACCATAGTAGCCAATGGAGCCTCAGCTTTAACTCCTTTCGGAAATCCTCAAAACATATTCCTCTACTATCACTACAACGTTTCGCCAGCTGCTTTTATCATGACAATTCTCCCCTTTGCAGTATTTTTCACTATACTCGCTCTCTTACTTGCCTTCAAAATTAAAGATTCCTCCCCCATTCAGTCTGCTAAGCCGCTTCCAAACAAAGAAGGATATATTTATGGTATATTCTTTGTCCTTTTTGTCCTTGCTGTCCTTCATGTAATTCCCCTTTGGATTGGAGTAGTGCCCATTATTTATGCATTCTTTACAAATAGAGAAATTTTAAACATTGATTATTTTCTGCTTGGAACTTTCATAGCATTTTTCGGATTCACAGATAATCTTATGCACGTTTTAACATTTTCATTGGATTCCCCAAGGAATGTGTTCTTCACGACTGCGTTTTTAAGCCAAATAATGAGCAATGTTCCGGCAACTTTACTTCTTGCTGACTTCACACCAAATTGGAGAGCACTGTTGTGGGGAGCAAGTGTTGGGGGCTTTGGGACTCTCATTGGATCTTTGGCTAACTTGATATCCTACCGTATATATCAAACCCACAAAGGACAGCCCAAAAGATACCTCATAAGGTTCCACATTTATAGCTTCACGGCATTCCTTTTAGGAATCCTTCTGTATCTAATAGTGTGTACGTGCTGAGAACAACCTTTTTTATTCCAAGCTTTCGTCTATTTATAGGGAGCTAACAATGCCATTCCTACTTAAATACAAACTTGTTATAGTCCTGATGAATACTGGTTTTCTCGGTGGCATCCTAACAATATACTTCCTCATAAAGGGCTTCAGTTACAGCCAGATTGGTATTTACACAGCAATCTCGACCATAGGATTTTTTCTTTTTGAAGTTCCAACGGGAGTTGTTGCAGATAAAATTTCCAGAAAGACGAGCGTTCTCATCGGCTGGATACTTTCCTTTTTAGGTTCTCTGCTGCTCCTTTATCTAAAGAACTTTGTGATGTTGATTTTGTATGGTGTTATAACAAGCATAGGGATAACTTTCATAAGCGGGGTACTGCAGGCATGATGGTTCTACGACAACTTTCTCCACTTGGGAATTGAAAAATAATACAGAAAGTTTATGAAAGATGCAAAGTCCCTAGCATTTCCAATTTCTGCTGTTACAATTGCAATTGGAGGTTTTCTAGCCCAATTTTATGGATTTAAGGTTCCACTAATTTTGGGCATTCTCATAAATGCTGTGGGAATAATCGTGATTGCAAGCATTCCAGAATACGAGTTCAAGAAGCTTGAAGTTCCCTACCATCTACATGTGCTCCACTCCTTTAGAGAATTGCTGAAGCCAAACATATTCTGGCTCATCATGGTCAGCATATTCGTCGGTATGTCCATCAATCAGTTTAGAAAATTCTTTGAGCCGTATCTGGCAGAGATTCTAGCATCTTCTTTGAAAACCACAATGATGAGAACTCTCGGGATTCTGGGCATAGTTGAGGCTCTCGTTAAGTCAATTCCTAAGATTGTGGGTGTTAGGCTGAAAGAGGAGTGGAGCAAAATTGCATACTCACTCGCTCCAGTTACAATCCCCATGCTGACCGCTTTATCTGTCGTTCTTCCAAATCCAGCTTTCATAGTTGCTCTTGGAATAATTGCAACAGTGGTAAACACTGCATACAGCTTTAACTTCGGAATTGAGCTCCAGACCAGAATACCAAGCGAAAAGAGAGCAACAATCCTTTCTTTAAACTCAATGCTAGCTGCTCTCATTATGGCGACGTTTTATGCTATTTACGGCATTGTCGTTGATAAGCTGACCCTTCCAAAAGCAAGGCTTCTCTTTGCTCTGATGCTGCTTGTCGTTGGGGTAATAGTAAAAGCTCTTGAGCGAATGGAAATACTAAAAGAAGCATTAAATTTGAAGCACTTAGGGTGAACACCAAAAATAAATTAAAAAGTCCATCAAGGAAAAGAAGTCAGCCGCTTGATCCGGTTTCAAGTGGACTGTTTATTATCTGCTCATATTCCTCTTTGCTGAGGTATTGGGGTTCATAGGTCACGCCGTACTTTTCGAGCTGGCTGACGAATGATCTTAAGTGATTTCTTGAGCCTTTCATAAGATTCTCATAGACTGTTATTATGTCCTGCTTATTCGTTTTGCTTATCCACTTCTGCAAATCGACGATGTCAAGCTCCTCAATCATTGCACCCACTTCAAGGGCATCTATTTCCGACTTGCTACCTTTTTCAACAAGCTCGTTGTACAGCTTCTGAAGTTCTGGATTGCTAAACTTTCCAACAGCTTCATCTGCAACTGGGTCTGAGAGATTGTATTTTTCCAGGAGTAATTTTACTGAGTCCATGTGTGTTTGTTCACTTTTTGCAATGTTTTGGAATATTGGAAGCTTCCACTTCTCATAAAGCGTTAGATAAACATCTCTCGCCAATTTTTCTTCTTCACGCATCCAAAGCAGACCTTGCTTCTCTTCCTCTGTCAGAGGTTCCGCTGGAACTGAATCGATGTACTGTTTTAATGCTTGGGTATCAATCGAAGTGTTGCCCTCACCGCCTACATTTATAAAATCTGAACCTTTTCCTTCTGGCGGACCATATTGCCCCTGTGTTGTAGGTGAAGTTGTTGTTTGAGTTTGTGTAGCAGTTTGGGTAGTAGATGTCTTACTGACACAGCCTGCTACAAATCCGACCAAAATTAGACCAATCAGTGCCAGTATTCCTATCTTTTTCATTTCTATCACCATTTAGAAAAATGTTTTCCATTTGATATTTCTCCATGATTTCGTTAATAAACCTTACTTGGAGCAGTGTACTGTATGCTTAGAAAATAGGATTTAAAATCTGATTTAAGCGTGCTGATTTTATTGCAATTTATTTGAGCAGTGGTATATAGCATTTTATTCATTATTTAAGCAGAAAAGGAAGAGATGGGGGAGTTCAGGGTTTTCTTCTGCCCCCAACAGGCATGTGAGATTTCTCTTTGATTATGTCCTTACCACCCATGTAGCATGTCCTGAGCTGCTCCCTTAATTTGACCATAAGTTCTTGAGCAGTATCGTAATCTCCGTTTCTTATTGCCGCTTTTATCTGCTCCATTAACTGTAATGCTACTGTCACGTTAACACCTAGCCTCTCCATGACCCTAATCTGTGCCTCAATTCTCACGATTTCTCTTTCTAGTCTCATTTTTGTGTTCTTTGCTATCATCTTTCTAATATCCTCTCCAGCAAGCCTAATGACTACTTCGGCCTTTGACTTTGCAGCTATTGCAAGGCCATAAGCCAAGCCGTATTTTCCAGTGTTATATGCATCTTTTGCATCTTCAAGCTGCTTCTCTGCAATTGCAAGGAGGTTTTCAATAGCCGGGTTTGTTGCATTCTCAGCTAGTTCCTTTGCAGTATTTATTTTCTCTTCAGCTATCTGTATTGCCTCAAGTGCTCTTTCAGCAGTCATGTTAACTTGAACCTTTGTACAGTTGCACTCTTTGAACTGTTTTCTAAGCTGCTCATGTATCCTGAGCATTGTTTGGTTCACGTACGGAGTTTCTACCGTCGTAAAGTTTCCAGTTCTAATCCTTAGCTTCTCCATAATCCTTGTAATGTTTGTAGTCTGATTTACTAGGATTATCATTGCCCTCTCTTGAATTGCAAGCTGTAATGCTTTTTCAATTCCTGCTAAGTCCGTACCTGCCACAAGGATAACTCTGTTTTGTAACTGAAGCTGGAACTTTACCGTAGCGTTCTTGATAAACGCCAAGTCCGTTTCGTATCTGTTCTCGCCCCACCATCTTTCAACAGTAATGCCTAAGTTCTGCAGGTCTTCAGCATATTCCTCCGGAACTGCAACTGGGCCACCAATGATAATGACTTCATCAGGGGCATAACTGATAATCTCTGCAGTCACATTTGGATCATAGACTCCCCACGGTGTCTTAATGACTACCACATTAACTGTCAAGTTTGCAATGTAATTTGCTAATGCACAGTCTGCCTCGTTGTTGCTCACTAGAATTACTATTGTGCCATCTGCAGCACTAACAGGTTTGAATGTTACTGGGACTGCTAGCATCATTAAACCAAATATTATTGACAATGCCTTTTTCCACATCATACTCAATCACCTCTACTATTTTTTAATGAATGCGACATATTTAAGCTTTTTTCACGAAATCGTCAAATATTGTTTTTGTTTGTTTAATTTAAAGCTCGGACATGTCAAATTTGGAGTTTGAAGGTTAAATAACGTTTGCAATCGTTTATCTTTGTTTAAATCCGTCTTAGACAAGCTTTTTAGAAAAATAAATAAATGCAACGACTTTTTTAAAATTTGAAAACCCTTAAACTTCTTGCAACAATTCATTGACACTTTTGCTCTGCTCTTTCAGCTTCTGTGCAACGGCGTTTATCCCTTTGACTTCATCAAGCACTCCATCAAGAGAGTTCTTCAATGAATGCATTGAAAACGCTACGATAATCAGCAAAATTATCCAAAAGCCAACTATTAGGTAATCAACTCTCGTCATTTCAGAGTAAAAAGCTGGGAAGTAGGGTCCAGGCATCTCAGCCACCTTTAGCTTTTTGTATTGCCTCAGCTAAGATATCTTTAAACTCACTATTCGCTAGTCCATTCTTCTCCGCAACATCCGAAAGGAGTTCATTTGGCTCTGCTTTAATTCCATAATCTGTTTCAAGTATTGAAATTAGTTTATCTACTGGCACATGATACGCATCAGCTATCTGCTGGACAGTCATTTCTTTGATAACACTCCCAGTTATTTCTATTTCCTCACTTGTGGTTTCCTCAGTTGAAGTTTCTTCCTCTGCTGTTATCTTCACAAAGGCAAAGTATCCCCAATTAAAATCAAAGCTATTACAGCCACCCCTGCTATTGTCTTAGCCTTACTCTTTTTGAACGCTGACTTGAGCATAACAATCATGCTGTTAAAATCCAAGTACTAAGTGAATTGCTACTAGACCTATCATGACGAATCCTAAGTACGTGTGAACTGCTTCCCATGTGGCTCTTGTTACTCCTAAGAAAGTCCATCCAATCAATTCTGCAACTTTTTCTGATGGTGCTAAATACAGGGCTATTCCGGAGACTGCAACTAGTACAAACACTACAGTTAGGATTAAATCAACAACTCCTCTTACTAATGCTGATGCTTTCATTTCCATCACCCACAATCCTTTTTAGAACATTCCTCTTTTTGAGCTATTACGGGCATTGGAATTGAATTATCTCCTTTCTCAATAATTAATGATGAGAGTAAAATTTTAATTTTTTCCAGCATCCTCATTTCACCTCATAAAAGAAAAAGAGGAAAAGAATCACTTCATGAGGAAGAACCCCACAATGTTTCCATCATAGCTTAGGAAGACTTTTATTCCATTCTGGGTCTCGTATGCTTTGTACACTTCAAGTGAGCTGATGTCATAGTCGCCTACTATCTTTCCGATGTACTGTCCATCAAGCACCAGCTTTTGTACTGTGATTCCTCTTGGGGTCACAAACTTCTCAATGGTAACGTTGCTTAAGTATTCTTGCACTTGCTTTTCATCAATCTCTGCCTCTCCGAGATACTGTCCCTTAACTCCAAGTCCCATAAACTGGGGAGTTCCCTTTCCATGGTCACCATTTTGACCGTGCATGTATCTTGCCTGAACAAAGCTTCCACACATGCAACCGTCTGTTGTTTGTGCTGTATTTTCAGGCACTCCCTGATATGCTGCAACTGCTCCAAACACCAAACCAACTACCAAAGCTAACAACCCAATACCCAATATTTTCTTTCTCATGTCGAACCACCTCTGCATATGTAACTTCATTATTACATATGTAGCCAAGCTTTATAAAGTTTTCGGTTAAGAAAAGTGTGATTAAAATGTATCTCAAAGTACATCTTTCTTACTCTATGTTTCGAAATAGAACACCGATGAACGCAAAGTATTCGTTTTGCACATTTTATTATGTAAAAGCTTCGAAAAATTTTGATAAACAGAAAAACTTATTTGAGCAAAGTTTGTTAAATGTTTGCATTTTCTCAAAACAGAACGGTTAAAGATTTTTGTGAACTCAAAGCTTTTATAGAATTTTATCATTATGAAATATGGTGATTTCTATGAAAGGTTGGTGGGGCAGAATTTTAAGAGTTGATTTAACTAACAACAAAGTTAAAGTGCAGGAGTATTCTCCAGAGGTCGCTCAGCTTTTCATCGGTGGTAGGGGGTTAGCTGCAAAGATTCTCTGGGATGAAGTTAAGGGTGTTGATCCTCTAAGCCCAGAGAACAAGCTCGTTATAGCTGCTGGACCTTTTAATGGCCTCTCGACTCCAAGTGGCGGAAAGCTGGTAGTTGCCGCAAAGAGCCCGCTCACCGGTGGTTATGGTGACGGTAACTTAGGGACAATGGCAACTGTTCACTTGAGAAAAGCTGGTTATGATGCCATCGTTATCGAGGGCAAAGCTAAGAAGCCCGTATATTTGTACATTGAAGATGATAACGTGAGCATCCTCAGTGCTGAGGGACTTTGGGGACTTGACACATTTGAGACTGAAAAGAAATTGAGAGAAATACACGGCAAAAACGTTGGTATATTAAGCATTGGACCCGGTGGAGAGAACTTAGTTAAGTACGCTGTCATCATGTCTCAAGAAGGCAGAGCTGGTGGAAGACCAGGTATCGGTGCTGTAATGGGTTCAAAGAAGCTCAAGGCAATCGTAATCAAGGGTACAAAAGATATACCCGTTGCTGACAAGGATGAGCTTAGAAAGCTTAGCAAAGAGGCTTATGAAGAAATCCAAAGCAAGCCAACCTATGAGTTCTGGCACAGGCAGGGAACTATGGCTGCAATTGAGTGGACAAATGAAAATTCTGCACTGCCAACATACAACTTCCAAGACGGTTCATTCAAGTTCGCAAGGTCAATTGATGGATACACCTTAGAAGGAATGAAAGTCAAACAGAGAGGCTGTCCATATTGTAATATGCCATGTGGAAATGTTGTTCTCGATGCTGAAGGCCTTGAGAGCGAGCTTGATTATGAGAACGTCGCTTTGCTAGGTTCAAACCTCGGAATTGGACAGCTCAACAAGGTTGCTACTTTGAACAGACTCGCTGATATGTACGGTCTTGACACCATTTCCCTTGGCGGTTCAATAGCATTCATCATGGAAGCGGTTGAGAGAGGACTTCTCAAAGAAGGTCCAACATTCGGAGACTACAAAGGAGCAAAAGAGCTCGTCAAAGAGATTGCATTCAGGAGCAGCGAGCTTGGAAACTTTGCCGCTGAAGGTGTAATGAGAATGGCTCAAAAAGTGGAAGGCGGAGAGAACTTTGCAATGCACGTTAAAGGATTAGAAGTCAGCGGATACAACAGCTATATCTACCCAGCAATGGCATTAGCTTTCGCGACCTCATCAATAGGTGCCCACCACAAGGAGGCATGGGTCATTGCTTGGGAAATTGGTACAGCACCAATTGAAGGAGAGCAAGCAAAGAAAGTTGAATACAAGATTACCTATGGCCCAGAGAAGGCCGCAAAGGTCATTGAACTGCAGAGATACAGAGGTGGACTCTTTGAGATGCTCTCTGCATGTAGATTGCCATGGATTGAGCTTGGATTGAACATTGATTACTATCCAAAGCTCCTCAAGGCAATAACTGGAGTTACATACACATGGGATGACCTCTTTGCAGCAGCTGACAGGCTCTATGCATTGATTAGAGCTTACTGGGTTAGAGAATTCAACGGCAACTGGAGCAGAAAGATGGACTACCCACCAAAGAGATGGTTCATCGAAGGACTCAAGAGCGGACCATACAAGGGCAAGCACCTTGAAGAGGACAAGTACGACAAGCTGCTCAGTGAATACTACAAGATGCGCGGCTGGGACGAGAGAGGAATCCCAACTAAGGAAACACTTCAGAAGCTCAAGCTTGATTTCGTCATCCCAGAGCTTGAGAAAGTCACAAAGCTTCAGTGATTTCTCTCTATTTCTTCGTTTTTCTCAATGTTCCCTTGAAATGCTGGACGCAGTTTAAAAACTTTTTAAATTCCAGTGCAAATCTCCTTTAGGTGATGCTCATGATAAGAATTAAGCTCATGGGGGCTTTGGCCCATTTAGCTGAATCCAACGAAGTTTACGTTGAGATTGATAAACCGAAAACTGTTGATGAGATTTTAAGAGAGGTAATCAAAGACTATGACAAGCTTCACGACAAGATAATAATGGTAAACGGAAAGGTTGCGAGAGGAGATGCCATAGTCAATGACGGTGATGAAATAAAGGTAATGCCGGTACTAAGTGGTGGCTGAGATGGACGAGAGACTAAAAGCTTGCAAAAATTGTCGGTGGTTTGGCCCAATTGATTCCTACTTTCTTACCCAAGGAATATGTAGAAAGCACATGAAAACAACCCACATGAACGCTATTTGCGATGACTGGGAGCCGTTATGGGGTAGCAAAGATGGAAATAGCGAAAGTTAAGGGGCTTAGATTTAAAGTTCCAAAAGATTCATGGTTCAGCTTTTTTGACACTCCATATCCTGCTCACAAGCTGGGGACAGCCGTTGATGTTTATTTTTATGAGAAAGCTCTTTTTCCATTTGAAGAAGGAAAGCTTCTGGAAATTAAGAAAGTTAGGACTCCACAATACGTTCCCATTAGGGAAGACTATCTCACGATTTTTCAAGTTGATGATTTTTGCTTAAAAGTCCTTCATATTAAACCCAGCATTAAAGTTGGGGAGAAAGTTTATCTGGGAGATGAAATTGGCAAATTAATTGTTTCAGGCTTTTTTAGACCGTGGAGTGATAAGCACGCTCACTTTGAGCTGAGAGATTGCAAAGATAGATACAGGGCAAGGGGAGGCTTTTTAATGCATCCAAAAATTCTAAAACTCGTGCCCACAATTAAAGGAAACGAGTTTGAGGTTGTTGAGAAAGCTGAACACTACTACTGGCTGAGGTCTCTGAGGAGAGGCGAGAAAAATCTAACGCCCTTATCTTTTGATGGCACTCCAATTGAAGGCGGCTTGCCTCACTACCACTATGGAGCGGTTTTTGGCAAATTAAAAGAAGTTGAGATTTTTGAAGCAAAGTTTTCAGTAAGTCAAGAGCTTCCCAACGGAGTTGGAATTTTTAATGCCGATTTCCAGATATTTGCAAATGGGCAGAAAGTGAGAGGCATAGGGGTTTACTGCAACCAAGAAAGGATAAAGCTGATTGGGGGAGAGTTTGAGGTTGGGGATGTTGTAGAGATTAGGTTTCTTAAAAAATAACAATTATAACGCCGATTATAATAATCATGGTTATACAAACGTCCTTACTTCTTATACACCCTCACATCCAAAACGACATGCCAAACTCCAGGGGCATAGCGTTTGATTATCCTGCTTTCCAAAAGCTCAGCCTCATAGCCATATTCTCTTGCTACTCTCTCAAATGTTGCAAAAGGCTCTTTGGGCATTAATTTTTCAGGAACAGTGTTGTGATAGTGGATTACTGCATCATCTTTCGCAATCTCCAGAGCCTTTGGAATGAATTCATGAGTTTTAATCACATAGCCCATAAGAATTCTGTCTGCAATGTTCTCTCCAGGAAACTCTCTATTATCGATGTTGTAAGCAGTCATTCTATCTTGAACTTTATTGAGCTCAATGTTCTCTACCAAGAACTTGAACGTGTATGGATTTTTCTCAATTGCAATAACCTTGGCTTTGCAGTGCTTTGCTATTGGGAGCGAGAGGTGCCCAATTCCAGCAAACATATCTACAACAAGCTCATTTGGTCTTGCTATGCTTGCCATTCTAACCCTTTCCTTAACATTAGCTGGAGAGAACATCACTCTTGCCACATCAAGCTTGTAGAGAATACCGTTCTCCTTGTGAACCGTTACCGTGTCTTCGCCGTAAATAACCTCATAATGAGGCTCTCTAAATTCTCCCAAAATCCAGCCTTTCCTTAAGACGGTCTTTACCCCCAAAACTTCAGCATAAACTTTGGCTATTTCGTATTTGTACGGCAAAAGCTCTTCTCTAAGCGGTAGAATCAAAACATCCCCAATTTGAACCCAATGCTTAGGGAGAAGATCAACTAACCCTTGGGGAAGCTTTTTGCTTAGTATCTCCCTTATTCGAGGTTTTATGAGTTGGGTCTTTCTCTTCTTCATCAAATGTAAGCTCCTTGTGAGATGTTTAAAACTCTTTGGTATCATAAATCCTTCGTAGTAACTTGTCGTTTAGGCAAAAAGCGATTGAAAAAGCTTAAAAAGGGAGAGGCCTAATAAGAATAATGAGAACCAATCGGAGGTAGAGTTAAACAATGGATGAAGAAGGCTCGAGTAGTTTTTGGTTTATGAAGATATTTAAATCGAAGAAAAAAGATGGAGTTCTGGAGCAAAAAATCACAGAAGATGCCTATGAAGATTTGAGGGCTCTTTTAATGAGGGCAAAGCCCGAAGTTGAGAACGATAAAATTATTCTGAAACTACCTCGTGGCGATGTTATCTTAACAAAGGACAAGCTCAGGATAGTTGCAAAAAGCAGAGAAGACGCGGAGAAAATTTTAAGGAATCTGCACCATTACTCAATGCCTCCAGGAATTTGGCCGGCTTATGGGCTGAGCTATTCTATAAAGAGAGATTCTGCTGTTTTGAGAAAGAGTAAAGCATGATTTTTAATTTTTTACCCTGTTTTTCCGCTCTTTTATCTTACCCTAAAGGTTTTAAGCTAAGCTTTAGATACTCTATTCAGCGGATGATGGGCCTTGCCCAGTCTGAGCGGTGATGACGTCGGTATTAGCTGACGCTACTTTAGCTTTCACTAGGAGGCAGAGCAATGAGCGATGAGCTGCTTGAGTTCTATGCAAGTGAGGCTTTGACATGCCCTCGTCGAATATACTTCAGACTCAAAGGGTATCCCGAAAAGTGGCCAGAATTTGTCAAAGTTAGACTAAATCAAGGTGTTAAGACTCATAACATTTTGGGTGAAATTTTAAGCAGAAGGTTTGGCTTTGAGCTTGAAAAGCACATGATTCTCCGCTCTTCTCGTTTGGGTTTTGAGATTCACGGAAGAATTGATGCCTATCGGGATTTTCCCATCGAAATAAAAGGCAAAACTTCCCTCCCAAGGCTCCCCTACGAATATCACCTTGCCCAGCTGAACATCTATCTAAGATGGGCTGAAAGCGAATATGGTTATCTTTACTACATAAAGCTTGACGAGAATCCCCATAGAGTTTTGAAATGGATAGACTTTTCAAACTTCCCAATAGTTAAGGGGAAAAACTTCAAGGCCTTTGAAATTCCCTATGACGAGAAGCTGTTTAAGGAAACCGTAAAGCAGTTCTACATGGTAAAAAAGCATTATGAAAAAGATAAACCTCCAGAGGGATGGAAGAACTATATGTGCAAGTTCTGTCCCTATTATTACATCTGTTATGGGAATGGCTTTGAACTCTGAGATTTCAATTTGTCCTTTATCTCCACTGGCAACTTTTCATAGACTTCCTCAAGCACTTTTATAAGTTCTACAAGCTCTTTAGCTGTAAGATGCGTTGTCTTGGCCCCCAACTCCACAACAAGAGCGATATATTCCTCTGGAGAAACTTCCTCAAGCTCATCGAGATGCTCGCTTACCCTTGGAATTAAATTGAGCCCACCTATCTGCCGTGCGTTTCCAATGTCCAGCTCCCATTCCTCGACTTTTCTTCCTGTTGAACAGTCTAAACGCTCAACAAAGATTTTTATATCAGCTATTGGCGTCCCATCATCAGCATCAATCCAGTCAACATAAATTCTGTTCTCTTCAATTCTGTGAATTTGAACCGTATAGATGGCTAAAGGATTTAGGCCTCACTGGAGAGCGGGTAGCGAAAACTCCAGTTAAGGGATTTTGCGGATTGTTGTATGGGTGAACTTTCAAGATTTGCCGCTTTTCTGGGGTGTCGCTTTTATGAAACCAGAGAATAAGCTTAATCCAGTCCCCCTCATGTAAGCCGTCAATGGCATCCTTAAACTCAGGAAAGATTTCTAGAATCGTCTCCACTTTATCCTTTCTCACAATTCCAACTGGTGTGATTTTAAACTTCTCCATGCAATCACCTCACTTTCCACTTTAAATCATTCTTAACAACAGCTTCAATCATTTCTTTGTTATAGAGCTCTGCTATAAATGCCCTTATTGAGACTTGGTTTAAAGCTAATGTTTGAGGCGTTACTTTTGCCTTAAACTCCTTAGCTAAATGATAGCTCAGCTCACTTATGCTCATTGGCTTCTCTAACAGCTCTAAAATTTTCTTTTCAGCCTCTTCAACTCTCTGAAGATTGAACTCAAGCAGCTTTTCGGCTTCCTCCCCTTTGACGGGCTTTCCATGAGATGGTACCAGCAGAAACCCTTCAATTACATAATTATATAATTGCATAATTGAAGCTTTAAATAATTCAACATCAACTAAATAGGGAACTCCAACAGCTTGGATTATCCTTTCCCCAAGGAAGCTGTCCCCTGCATATATAACAGCGTTTTCTTCATCCATAAACCCAGTCATTCCTGGTGAATGGCCGTTGAGCTTAATTGTATTTAATCCAAAGAGCTCATCATTCCATTCAAAAACGGCATGCACCTTTACCTCATGGGGAAACTGAAACACTAAGAATCCCTTAGGAGCTTTTGAGCCAAACGTTAAAAGCTCTCGGTTGAGGGGACTTTCAGCAATCGAAAACTCAAAGCGATGCATGAAAAGAGGCTTATTAATCCTTACAGCCACGCTTATATGGTCAGCATGCCCGTGGGTTGCCAAAAGAGCTTTAGCCTCGCTTCCGAGCTTTCTAACTTCTCTCAGCAAATCTTTATGCCTCCCACTTCCATGTCCAACATCAACAAGAACAGCTTTCCCATCATAGAGCTTTATCATGGTTGAAGGACTTCCAGGATAAAGATATAAGTCTTCACCTAGCTTTCTCACTCCCATAAAATCACCGAAAAAATTATGCATTAGAAGTAATTAACCTTTCCTAAGCTTTTCAATTTCGTTAATGAGTTCTCGAAAGTGTTCACAGAATTCGCTTTTCTTTAAATACTCAAGAGCGGACCAAAACTCATCAAGATCCCTAAAGCCAGCTTTCTCATATTCATACGCCTGAAGAACCATCTCAAGTTTATCTGCGAACTTAACTAACCTCCCCTCTAGACTGCTCTCTTCCTCATACTCCTCGAACAGCTTGAAATACTCAAAACTTTTGTCTCCGACCTCAAGTAAAAGCTCCATAACAGCCTTTTTTTCAGCTTTCTTCTTGTCTATGTATCTTTGAGCTTCCAGGGGAAGATCAGTTATCTTTGATTCCCCTAAATCATGAAGAAGAGCAATCTTCAAAGCTTTCTCAACATTAATGTTAATGCCTTTCTCTTTAAGCTCATCAGCCAATAAAAGAGTAATAAACGCAACCCTAAAGCTGTGGTCTGCCACACTTTCCGGATTTGGGATTCCTCTAAGCAGCCAACCCATTCTCGGCAGCCTTTTAAGCTTCCCTATCTCAAGAAAAAGCTTAATCATAGCTACTCCTCCGAGACGTACAATGCCTTTTCAGTCTCTATAGCTCTCGCTATTATGCCGTCACCAACGAATCTGCCATAAACTTTTACTTGATCTCCTATGCCAATATACGGAGTTCCAGAAAACTCAATTTTCAATCCATTTATCCGGAAGGTGGTCCTATAACTGGGCAATTCCATGGGAAGGAACTCTATGGTAGGCTTATCCTCTATAACTCCTTCAAGGACAACGTTTTTGCCACGAAACTTGTTATCCTTTAAATCATCGGGGAGAACAATGTAATAGTAGTGATGACCAAACTTTACTCTCTTTGGCATCTCAACCACCTTTACACTTATATTACTCCCTTGGTGATATAATTATAGGTGAGAGGGATGATAAAGGTTGCGATCATTGGTGCTGAGAATGTTGGTAAATCTACGCTCATGAATGCGCTCCTTGGGAAGAAGGTCTCTGAGACTGCTGAGATTCCAGGAACCACAAAGAGCATCATAAGAAAGACATTTGGAAAGGTGAAAATCCCAAAGAGCATGAAGAATCCATTCGGGGGAGCTGATGAATTCGTTTTAATTGATACGGCAGGTCTTTTTGATCCGCAATATGAGTTTAGAGGCAAAGTCCTAAGCGAGGAGAAGTTTAAGGAGATTTTAAATGAGATAACGTCATCTGACATCGTTATTCATATGATTGATGCTCAATATGGTCTGCATAGGGGAATGGAAAAACTCCATCACTTGCTTAAATTCAGATATGAGAAGCCGATAATTGTCGTAATTAACAAGATTGACTTAGTCCCAAAAGAGAAAGTCGAAGAACTTAGACAAATCGTGAAAAAGCGCCTAGAACAAGAACCTATACTTCTGTCTTTAGTCACATATGAAGGATTTAACGATCTGCTGAAAGCACTCGTGTATTATGCACAGTACGCAAAGAAAAGCTAGGTTCTCTTAAAACTTGAATATTTTGAAAATTTAGCTAGAGTTTTTAGCGAGATAATTTCATCCAACAGAGCATACTCATTTGCAAGCTCTTCAGCCAGCTCATTAGGAATGCCATTCCTAACTAATGCCCTTTTAAACTTTCGTCTGCTTCTCCGTATCGTCCTCTTAATTCCAGCCAGATTCCACAAAAACTTTGGAATCAAAAACAAAAGCCGGAAAAAGGAAAGGATCATCACAGCTCCTCCTCAAAGTCTTCGCTCACCTTCCTCTTCCCGAGCTTTTTCAACTCTTCGAAATCCTTTATTTTGCCCATTTTTTCTTTCATGAATGCAGCGATTAATGTCTTCACTATGTTCATACTTTCCATATACTCCTTTGTAAGCTCAAAGGCCTTATCTGGATCCATTCCCGCTGCAACAAGCTCTTTATAAAAGTTGGCAACATTTTTACCGAATTTTTCAGCTTTGTCTGGGTCGTATGCCTCGTTTATGAGCTCCTTAATTGGACCAAATATTGAGTCCATTATCTTTGGCAAGCTCTCTGAAAGGACACCCATAACTTCTTTGAGTTCTTGAATGTCCTCCTCATCTCCTTTGCTCTTCTCATATGTCTTGAGCATCTCTTTAAGCATCTCAATTTTCTTTTCTATAACCTCTAAATCCTCTTCGCTTTTTGCCTCTTTGAGCTGTTGTGTGAGATCCCTTATTGTTTCTTCAATCAGTTTTTTTACCTCACTTTCGCTATCCACGGCTTTTTCCATAACCTCGAAGATTTTCTTCTTCATTTCTTTTTCAAACTCTTTTTCATCAAACTCCATCTCAATCACCTCGATAATTATTATTTCCGCTCAAACCTAATTGGGATTCCGATTAAATCAAACCACTTATTGATCACTTCTTTTCTCAGCGTGTAGCACTTTCCTTTCTCGCCCTCTACTTCTTCGAAAACGTTGAGCTTCAAAAGGAGTTCAACTTTCTCTCTAACAGTATTTCTCGAGCCTTTTCCACGCCTCGCTTTAAGCTCCCTCGCTATCTGACTTATGTTCGCTTTTTTAAGGTCAAATACTATCTTAACTATCTCCCTCGCAATTGGATCATGCTTAATTTCTGGAATTACAATATCAATGCTGAGTTCGCCATATTGTGCGTAAATGTTTATTAGTCTAAGATAGTTCTGGGCTAATTGGGAGACAAGCTCAAAGCTCCTCATTAGCTCGTTCATGGCTTTTCTTAATGTCCTCAGCTCCTCTGCAAGCTTCTCGACATCTTTGTCTTCTGGCATCATTGCTCCCAATAATTAATTGGTTGCTCACTTCATATAGGTGTTTTGATTAAAAATGAGCAAAAAATCAAAGAATCTCTATGCCTCCCCGAACGACCCAATATCTAAAGCTCTTAAGCTCAAAGTTGGGAAGGATAGACTTTGTTATCCTGAGCTTTCCCCCAATTCTATTTTCCACTTCATGCGAGCTTATTGAGATTACTTGATCAGCTATGCTTGAAAGCCACGCAGAAAATCTTGGGGACACTTCGTCCTTGTTAAGGAAGTAAATCCTAGTTGGAAATGAGATGCCCTTTTCAAGTTTAAGCTTCTCATTGAATGCCATTGATTCCTCTATGATTTCCATGTATCTTTCTTCACCGATCCGCATTGCAAATGCGCCAGTAGTGAAAATAGCACCTATTGAGTTTTCTATTTGGGCTGGGGTTAGCAACTTTTCAAAGAGTTCGACCATTTTTGGAATGTATGTCTTTGGATCAAAGCTCCCAAATTGTTTAACTCCTTCGTATGGATACTTGATGTCATACTGCGAGCCGAACACATCGAGTATCTTAAGTCTGCCTTCTCTTAGCATAACCTCTGCGTTCAGCCCTACTATCGAAAGGCGATTAAAGAGCTTTGAGAGTGGGTATCTGTGGTTAATCAGAATACCCAGATCCTCATTGTCAATCCTATTTTTGAATATCTTAAGACCTAAAATCCATCCAGCAGAACCGTTTAAATCACTTTCATAAGAGACTACAATGAGACCTCCTTTAACAAGCCCTCCTCCCAATGCTAAGTCCAGCTCAGGAATCCCAGTAGAAATTACCTCCATGTATTTCACCTAGGTATAGTACCACTACCAAGTAAATAAGGATTTAGCTAGCAAGTGCATAGTTTAACAAGAATTTTTCTAAGCCTTGGACCATCGAGTTCAACAAACAGAATGCTCTGCCACGTTCCCAGCTCTAGTTTTCCGTCTTTAATTGGAATTGTGATACTTGGATTCAACAGGATTGCCCGCAGGTGGGAATGGGCGTTGTTGTCAATTCTATCATGCTTGTATCCCTTTCCTCTTGGAGCAATGTTTTCCAGTAGCATTTCAATGTCTGAAAGGAGTCTCTTTTCATTTTCATTTACAATCAAGGCCGTTGTTGTGTGTTTTGTGAAAACTACTGCAATGCCCTCTTGTATGTTGCTTTCTTTCACAATTTTTTGGACCTCTGATGTTATGTCAATTATCTCAAACTCCTTGTTAGTATGGATCTCAATTTCATAAATCATTAGCATCACCTTGATACAACATGGATAAGGGAATTTTTCACGTCTTTCAGTATGTTCTTATCCAGAGAACTCCTATTCTGAAGACAATATCGGAGAATGGCTATCTTCTCAAATGCATTCAGCAAGTTATCATCTTTTGAACCCAAAGCAAGCTGGCGGAGCATAAGGTACATCTCCTCCACAGTATCAGTTAAAAGTATCTTATCATTAAAGATATCGTCATTTGTAAGGATCCTGTCTACAAGTCTCAATACAAACTCAACTTTTTCCTTTTTCTCAGCTCCTGTGAGCTTGTCAAGGATTGGCATTTACAACACCTCTTTTCTCAAGCTCTTGATTAACAACTTTTACAAGTATTTCAGATATCAATATCGAAGACAGCTTTGGATCCTCAACATGAATCACCAAATCGAGGGCATCTCCAATCTGATTGTTCTTAAGTAAATAATGTGCAATGTCTCCAAGTGCCAAGGATCTAAGCCTTTTATCCCTTAATCTACCCGCTATGCGTGCTGCATCTACTATTCTGTCCAGCTTAAGGTAGTATTGGACAGCCTTCACCAGAGCCTGCTCTGACTCAATATTTTCAGAAATATACTTAGCAATGTCAAGGTACTCTTCTAGGGGATGGTCAATTAGATAGTTCATAACTACCTTACTAGCATACTCGGCATCTTTTGAACCCAATGCCTGAAGGTAAGGGATAACAATTTTTGGACGTCTTTGGAGTAATATCCTCATGACCTCTTCAAGCTTCTGCTTTCTATCGTTTACAAATTTAAGGGCTACTATTGAATGGTCAATATCTCCATTTACAGCAAATACAACCGCCAAATCCTCCTTTATGTCAATGTCATACTGTTCAGAAATGTTTATTGCCACATTAAGGAGTTTTTCTGCATATTCCTTGTCGAGGTTCTTGTGCTTGAGATAAAAGAGAACTTCCTTAACAGTCTGCTTAAGCCAATATTTATTCTTCAGTTCTCCAATCATCAAAATTGCCCTCTCATATTCGCCAATTTTAAGATAGGCCTTTATAACTTCCGCTATTGCGTACGATCTGTACGGCTCTTTTGTTATGTGTTCTAAAAGCAAGTTTATTTTCCTCATTCTGTGAAGCACTCTAATTTTCTCACCAACTAAGTTTTCCAAGTGATTCTTAAGAATTTCAACAAGGATTTCATTCATCAATTTTTCATTTGAAATCTGGGTAGCATAATAAAAAGCCTCATCAACTTCATTGAGCTGGAGCATATATGCAACCATTTCTTGAAATATCTTATCTCGAACTTTTTTTGGAAAGTTTGCAACATCTTCAGCAACTTGTCTGAACATTTTCTTGGAGGACTTTATGTTTGCCTCTCCGAGATAGAATGCAATAGCCAAAAGAGTCCTCAAAAGTTCAATAGGATCGTCTATCTCGCTCACTACATCAAGGGCTCTCTTGAATGCCTTTTCATACAACGGATTTTTAGCCTGGGCTAATCTCGCCCCGAGTCTCGCATAAGTAACAGCCTTTAGGTAAGGATTCTGAATGACCTCAACAGTGGCAAGGGCTTCTTCAATAAGCATAATCATCACCAGATCTGATTTATCTCTGTTTAGACGTTAATCTTTATTAATCTTCGGTTGCCAAATCTTTTTAAATAGTAATTTCCAGCTTCAATTCATGTATGCAGTAATCTTAGGGAAAAATCCCAAGCTTAGTGAGGCTGAATTTCATGCATTTGCTAACAGATTTGAACTTAGAGTTAAAATCATCGAGAGCTCTCACAACTGGATAGTGTTCGAAAGCTCCAAAAAGATTGAACATCTCTTTCATAAGTTAGGCGGTTCGCTGAAACTTGTGAAGATAGTTGGTGAAGGGGAAGACTTTATCCAAGAACTTACATATTCAAAGCTTTTTACAGTTAGCATCTACGGGAAAGAGGACTGGAAGCTCTGGAGAAAGCTTGGAAGCCAGATAAAGAAAACCTTCAAGAGTGAAGGTTCCGCTAAATTCTTTAAGCCAGCCAAGGTCTATGCTATGCCCTCTGAACTAATTCTAAAAGGATTCCCAGAGACAAAGGATTTTGTGTTCATCTATGGAGAAAAACTCTGGGTAGGAGAGACGATAAAAATTACCGACCCATTTGAGCTGAAAAAGCTTGATGTTGAGAGACCAGTTCAAAGGGCCATTTTTTCAATCCCTCCTAGATTAGCGAGGATAATGGTTAATCTGACAGAGGTTAGACAAGGAAATTTCTTGGATCCTTTCTGTGGCATTGGAACAATAGTTCAAGAATTTCTTCTTCAAGGGCTAAATGCATATGGAAGCGACTCAGATCCCAGGGCAATTAAAGGGGCAAAGGAGAATCTGAAGTGGTTGAAGAAAGAATTTAGAGTCAAAAAAACCGCTCACCTAGAAGTGTGTGATGCTAGAAAGCTTAAACGCTGCTTTAGAATTAAGTTTGATGCCATAGTTACAGAGCCCTGGCTGGGAAAACCCCTCAAGTATAATCCCACAAGGGGAGAGGCCATACAACTGGCAAATCAACTTGACCGCTTTTACTATCAAGTTTTTGACAGTTTTAGAGAGGTGCTTAAAAGGAATGGGAGAGTTGTATTTGTATTTCCAGCATACAAGCTCAAGGATGGGAGGATATACAGGAAAGAAAGAAAATGGCTGGAAAAACTTGGCTTTGAAGTCATAGCAAAGTACACAGATTTTGAGGAAAGACACAAAGTAGTTAGAGACATTCACGTGCTGAGATTTAAAGGATAATACTAGCTACAAATCTCCAAACAGCCTTTCGTGCTCTTGCTTTATGCATCTATGGGCAACTGCAGTAAGCCCAGCTTCTTTTGCCTTTTTGAATGCGTTTCTGTTATAGGTATAGAATTGGAACCACACAACTTTGGCTCCCTTCTTTATTGCTTGGTCAACGATCTCTTCAGTGAATTCAGGCCTTACAAATATATCAACGATGTCAATGTCTCCTGGAATATCAAGCACTGAAGGATAGCATTTTCTTCCAAGCACTTCATCATATTTCGGATTGACTGGTATCACATCATAGCCGTGTTCTAGAAGATAGCGCATAACAGTGTTTGCGTCTCTTTCAGGCTTTGGAGAAGCCCCAACTAAGGCAATTCGCTTGTATTTTGTGAGAATCTCTCGAATGTCATCATCTGTTAACCTATCTAGAGGCATCTTCTTGACCATAAAATCACCTGAAACTGATTTAGCATGAATGGATAAAACTATTGCGGTGATAATATTTAAATTCATGAAAACTTTTTCATTAATGGGTGGTAAAATGCTCTATGAAGAAAAGGTATCAAGCAAGTGGATTCTCTCCCTGATTTTTATGCCAATCATGATTTCAGTTCTCTTTGGTATTTGGGCTACTTATCAGGCAGGAGAGGACATTAGAATTCCGCTTGCTGTTGGTGCGCTTGTTATTCCATTAATAATTGATGGATCTTACATGAGAATTCAAATTGACGATAGGGAAATCAGAATTAGGGGAGCGTTAGGGTTGATAATACGTAAAACGATAAAGCTTGAAGACATTATAAGCTTTGAAGTTCACGAGGGATGGATGAGTTGCCCTGGATTCATTCACTTCAATATGCCCGCAAAAGGCTGTGTTGTGTTGAACACAAAACGATGGAGCGTCTCATTTTCAACCAACAATCCAGAAGAGATCGCTCAAGTATTAGCTACTCTCGGCATTCCACGAGAAGCTTCAAACCTTTAGCTCCCACAACTTTTACCTTCTCTCCAGCTTTTGCCTTTCCGTTTATGCATTCTGCTATCCAATATTCATTTCCAATTTTCACAACCCCTTCAGGAGTTAAATCCTCAACAACAAGTGCTTCCTTTCCTATTAATGCCTCGATGCCTACTTCTGCCTTTTTCCTTAAAATCTGTCCGAAAGATGGCACTATTGCGATGTCTTTTATGATGAGAAGTGCTATAACAGTAACAGACAATGCTAAAGGAACTCTAATCCCCGCAGATGGGAGGATTACAAGCAAAAATATCCCAGCTATAATCTCGTCCATCATCAAAAGTACAAGCCTTAGCATGTCTTTTAGCATCTCTTTTAGTTTCATTTAACCACCTCACAGGCTTAAATTTGGCAAGGAACCGTAAATTAGCAGTAATAATCCCACAAGAATTGGCTGATGAATTATGTAAACCTTAAGAGTATTTCTCCCAGCCCAGCATATGAACTCAACCGGCATCGTTTTTGGAAAGTTCAAGTTAAACCTTCTCATCCCATCTGGATAGAGAAGAGAACCTATAGTCATGCCGAGCAAATAAACGCCAAACCAAGGGAATATTGGAAAGTAATCAAGCGTGAAAAATTCAGAGGGTATTATGCCCATAGGGAGCAGGAGGAGAGAGTTAACAGTTATTCTAGAGACAATTAGACTTCCCAACAAAAAGAATACTGCAAAAAAGATGTTCTTCTCTCTAAAGCGATAAAAGGGGATTGCCAACAAACTAGCAACTCCAAGGAAGTGAAGAACTCCAAAGTATATCGTTCCAGAACTTAGGAGAACCTTTGTTGTGATTGTTATAAGAATGCCCAATCCAAAGAGCTTTGCAAATCTCTTCAAGTACTTCTTATATGGTCTTGGGTTTTTCTTTGTGCTTCGTGAATAGCTTATCCAAAATGATAGCCCAGAAATAAAGACAAATATCGATGCTGTTGTATAGGCAAAAATTCTCCAAAACATCTGATGCTCTGAATAATTGAGAAAATACTGCAAATCGGTGATAAAGTTCGAAATAACCATCATTATGATTCCAATTCCTCTTACAAAATCCACCTCCCAAAAGCGTCCAGAGGAATAAATTTGACTGCTAAACATCTGTATCAAAAATGTATTAATCCCCTATGAATATTTAAGTTTGTGGTGCGTGTGAGGATAATAGAAACAAGAGTCAAAAGCATCTACACAAAAAGCAGAATTCCCGGTGTTGATTACGTTATCAATCAATATGTTGGATGTCAATTTGCCTGTAAATACTGTTATGCAAAGTTTATCTGCAAGTGGAAGCCTTACGGAGAGTGGGGAACCTGGGTTGAAGTAAAAGTCAACGCTCCAGAGCTTTCAAGAAAGTATGTAGAGGGAGAAGTTGTAATGTCAAGCATTTCTGATTCTTATCAGCCAATTGAAGCAAAAATGAAACTAACACGAAAGGTTTTACAAAATATGAGCAAGCGAATAAACTTAAGCATCCTTACAAAGTCCCCTCTTGTTATGAGAGACATTGATATTTTTAGGCAGTTTAAGAACATTGAAGTTGGTTTGACAGTTAACAGCTTTGAAGGAAAAGAAAAGAAGCTTTTTGAGCCTTTAGCTCCAATTCAGAGGGCAAGAATTAACGCTCTAAAAGTTCTCCATGAAGAAGGAATAAAAACATACGCTTTTATAAGTCCCATAATTCCAGAGGTTACAGATGTTGAAGCAATTGTTAGGGAAACAAAATCCTTTGCAGACCACTTTTTCTTTGAGGTATTAAACTTAAGAGCAAGCGGAAAAGAGTTCCAGCAGATTTTGAGAGATAACTATCCAGAAAGCTATGAAATTATGGTTAATGATGAAAAGTTTTGGAGATTCATAAAGCGACTAAAAGAAGAAATTAATAGGTTAAATGTAAAAACAGAGGGGATTGAGGTGCATAAAAGAGGATGGGAGTTTATTCAACTCCAATAACGGCTATGAAAATCGAATTAACATTCGTCCTTGTTGGTCCTGTAATGAGCAAAGCTTTCGCCTTTTTCAAGGCATCGTAAGCGTTGTGCAATGATAAGTATTCCTCAACGTCAATCCCCTCTTTTTTCAAAACATCGAGAGTGTAACTGTCAACTAATCCTCCAGCAGCATCTGTGGGACCGTCAGTTCCATCTGTATCCATTGCCAAAACTGCCGTCCCTCTCAATCCAGAGATTTTCCTAGTTATGCTCAAAGCAATCTCTTGATTAGGACCACCTAAACCGGCTTTTCCTAAAATCGTAACTGTCGTTTCTCCCCCAGCTATCAGAACTACGGGCTTCTCAAAGGGTCTGTTTCTATTATAAACCTCTTCTATAATTGAGCCCAAAGCTAAAGCAACATCTTTTGCTTCTCCCTCAAGTGTCGTCGTTAAGATGTACACTTTTAGACCAAGCTTTTCCGCTTTCCTCTTTGCACTCTCACAAGCTATTGAAACACTACCGAGTATGAAGTTGTAAACATTGGGCAAATCCTCTTTGAGTGTCTCCTCAACTTCCCCTTTGAGACCTTTCTCTATGTGTCTTTTTACGCTCTCTGGAACCTTATCCCATATCCCATAGACTTTCAAAATTCTATAAGCATCTTCAAAAGTCGTTGGGTCTTTAACCGTTGGTCCAGACGCTATTGCTTCTAAAGGATCTCCGACAACATCTGAGAGAATCAAGCTTATCAGCGTTCCTTTCACAAGTTTAGCCAATTTTCCACCCTTGACCTTTGAAATGTGCTTTCTTACGGTATTAATTTCATAAATTTTTGCACCACTCCTCAGCAAGAGTTCATTTGTCTTTATTTTATCTTCTAACCTTATTCCATCTTCTGGCAAGCAGAATAAGGCTGAACCGCCACCAGAGATGAGAACCAGAAGAATATCATCTTTGCCAACCTTTTTAACAAGTTCAACACCAGCCAAAGCACCTTTCATTGAGTTTTCATCTGGTATTGGATGTCCAGCTTCAATGACCTTTATTTTTTTCAATGGAAGTGCATAGCTATACTTTGTAACAGCAACTCCTTCCTCAAGTTTATCTCTGAGAATTTCTTCAACAGCTTTGGCCATCGAACAAGCAGCTTTTCCAAAAGCCAAAACGTAGATTTTGCCTTTAATTGGGAACTCTTTTCCATTAACAATTATCTTCTCATCTTCCGTTTTCAAAGCTCTTTTAACTGCCTCATAGGGGTCTGAACTTTTTATCGCTTCTTCCATCAGAGTTAGAGCTATTTCTCTAGCCGTAACGTCACCATAACTTAGAAGTTCGTCTTTGTTAATATTCATAAGCCACCACCAAGTAAAATTTGGAAAAAGAAGTAAAAAGCTTTGGGCTCAAAGCAAAATTGCACCCATTATCAGGATTACTATCGCTGCTACAATACCCTCAACGAATGTTGCCACGGTCTGAAGTCTATATCCTTGTGTAACATCCATGTTTGAGAACTGTGTAACTACCCAGAAATAGCTGTCGTTTGCGTGGCTTACAACCATTGAACCTGCACCGATGGCAAGAACCGTTAATGCCCTTCCATATGGGGAAGCAAGACCAAGTGAAGGCAACAGTGGTGCTAAAAGAGCTGAAGTTGTTATTATTGCCACTGTTGAGGAACCTTGAGCAGTCTTTAAAAGTGCTGCTATTATGAAAGGTAGAAGCAAGCCAAGATGATATGATGAGAGTGTTGTTCCTATGTAATCTCCGATTCCAGTTTGTCTGAGAACGTATCCAAATGATCCTCCAGCACCAGTTATCAAGATTATAACGGCTGCATTTTTTAATCCTTCTGCAACCCAGCCAGTTGGTCCATATACATGCTCATCAAGCTTATCAACGAGCTTAAATGACAACAGAACTCCCAAGAGAAGGGCGGTTATTGGATGTCCGATGAAGTCGAAGAATTCTTTTGCCATACCAGTGCCAAAGGGGTGAGATGGGAAGTCTGCTATTGATTTTAGAACTATTAGAATTATTGGAACTACCAGAGGGGCAAAAGCCCATTTTGCTGGTGGGAGCTTTCCGTATTTCTTAATTAAATCCTCGTATGATTCCTCTATATCTGGTTCGATATCTATCTTGCTGCCAACTTTAAGGCCATAGTACAAACCAGCTAAAGCGGCGGGAATTGATGCAATAAGTCCAAGCAGGATAACCAGCCCAAGGTCTGCATTTAAATTAGCGGCGGCAGCAATTGGCCCAGGAGTTGGTGGAACAAGAGTATGTGTAGCGTACAATCCGGTACTTAATGCCACAGCTGTAACTGCTAATGATATTCCAGCTCTCCTAGATAACGCTTTGTTCAATGGGGAAAGAATTACAAATCCAGAGTCACAGAAAACTGGAATTGAAACTATGTATCCTATGATACTCATTGCGTGAGGAACTCTGTGTTTTCCAACGACTTTTAGAACAGCTTCTGCCATAGATATTGCTCCTCCAGATTTCTCTAAAACATAACCAATTATGGTACCTGCAGCAATCACTATTCCAATGGACTTTAAAGTTCCACCAAAGCCAGCCGCAATTGCATCCACTGTTTTTGCAAGTCCAAGGCCTGAGAATATTCCTACAAAGTACGCTGCTGCTAGCAAAACTAAAAATGCATGCACTCTGTACTTTCCTGTAAATAATATAATTAACACTACCGCTATTGCCAACAACAATAACAAAATAGAGCCAGGAACCATTGAGTTCCCCTCCTGCCCATAGAGGGCGTCTATCTATATGCACAATATCATATATAACAGTTACGATTAGGAGAGAATTATTAATATGTTCATAACAAAATGTCACATTATAGCGTAAATAACCCAACATATGCATACAGGAATATAACACAAATTTTGAAAGATTTTAAACAATAATACATAAAGTTATACCAAATATTTCATAATATTTGTAAAATTTATCGGCCCAATATTAGCCCAAACGAAATAACTGATTTAGACAAAATCTAGGAAAAGATAAATAACAAGAATCCTCAATCCAGCATTCCCAAAATCTTGTCAACCTCGTTTGCTATCTCAACGTCAAACAAGTATATCGTTGGTAAAAGCCACCAGAGGCGGTAGTTGTGTATTTTATTCTCCTCCCCGTAATATTGGAATACAAACCTACCAAAGCCTGTCAAATCTCTGTGGATGTCTCTAACTTCTCTGAGAACTCTTCTAACTTTTGGCGGATATTCTTCATGAGGTATTGGAATGCTTTTTGTAAACACATTATCCTTGTAAAAATCTGTAGTTAATCCTACGCTGTTGACATACTTCAAAAGCTGCTTAAACTTCTTTGCTTCCCAGAAGCGCTTAAGGATCAGCCTTGGGTCTTCCTTTGCCAGAGGAAATGTCTGCTCGTCCTCTTCGAGCCAGAAAACGAGATAAGGCTGCCCTTTCTCAATGATAATCTTAGCTAAAAGTCTTGCATTTGAAGGAATCTCCTGTTGTGTTTCTGTGATGTGATACTCCTTTCCTTTCACGGTGTATGTTTCTCCTTCCTCCCTTTCTCCTGCCCCTGAAACGAAGTAAGCCCTCTCACCTTCTATTGTTCCTAAATGCAAATCATAACCCCATGCTTTTAAATCTTTGAACTTAAATCTCCTTTCTGCTGGCACTACTCCAGAGTTCTCAACTATATAGTACCCCTCAAGCATTTTTCTTCACCAAAAGTTAATAAAAACTAAGGGATATTTAAATCTTTGGTCAGCACTTAAAATCCTCATCATCTTTTCATCAGCGCTGCGCGGGGTCATCATCTATGATTAGCTCAATGATGGCTTTTTGATTTGGATTTTTTAATTTTTCAATTATTCTTCTATCAATATCTTTAGCCGCTTTGTTTGCCTTAATTGCAAGGGTTCGTCCATCAACATAGGTGCTTTTTCGTATGACCATTGAAACATCGTTTTCAAAAGTTAAACACTCATCTCCAGAGGCTATGATTTCATCAACAAGATCATCAACAACAATCCTAATTCTGATCTTTTTCCCGGATTTAAGGGCTTTTTTAAACTCATCGCTTAAATCTCTGAGGGCCTTATCAGCCTTAATGCAGATTATGCAGTCTCCTTTGGGAGTCAAAAAGTCTTCCCTTGTAATCTCCAGAGTTGATTTGTGAGTCGCTTTAACGTTTTTGTGTCCATAGCAGTGGATTGTTTCCTTCAGCATGGTTTAAACTCTAGCTGGAGATTTATAAACATAGCACCCCCCAGAGAGCAAGATATTAAAGGGAGTAGCAATCTATATGATAGTGGGATGATACTATGCGAAGCTTCCTGACCGTAGTAATCTTCCCTCTATTTTTCGGGCTCTTCGCGATTTTAACAGTTTACGCCCTTGTACGCTACGGAATCCTTGCTGCTGTCTTTGCAATAGGGGGATTTGGTGTGTTGCCGTTTCTCGTGAGAGGAGCTAAGGGAGCTATAAGAAAGAGACGCAAGAATGAGTTTGAAGCTGAGGCCGAGAAGTACGGCATTAAAGTTTATTAAGCCAGAAGTGAATTCCACGAAAAGTTTAAAACGGATTTATTTGATTGAGCTATTGGACATAATGTCAAGATTATCGGAGGGATGAAAATGGGGAACATAAGGCAAGGTTTCATTAAGAGGGTCGCGAGAGAGCTTTTAGATAGGTATCCAAACGAGTTTACAACAGACTTCGAGCACAACAAGAAGAAGGTGCAAGAGCTGACAAATGTCACAAGCAAAACAATTAGAAACAGAATTGCTGGTTATTTAACAAAATTAGTTAGGATGAAGCAAGAAGGGAAGATACTTTAAACGCTGTACAGTTCTTTCTTTATTCTTTTCAGTTCATTTATGAATTCTTTTGGCAAGAATGGTTCAATTTCTTTTAACAGCTCGTCAAACTCTTTCTCGCTTTCTTGAGCAATTCTACGCATTAAGTTCTCTATGTAGGCCTCTGCAAGTAATCTTACCTCCTCTAGCTCTTGCTTAGCCCTCATGTGTTCGCTGATTTTTTCCTCAATTTCTCTCAGAAATTCTGCAAGTTCTCTGATCTTTGTCTCTACTGGTTCCTGAGACTTAATGAGTTCCTTTGCCTGCTCATACTCCGCTGTCTTTCTTGGAGCCTTTGGTTCGTACATCTCTGTTCCAAATAGGTAAGGCGTCAACAGAACTTCAAGTCTAAAGCCCCTCTTGATTGTGTAATACTTCCTTGGTCTGCCACGTGGTATCTTCTCAACTCTCCCTTCAATCAGTCCAGCTCTCTCTAAAATCCTCAAATGCTCTAGAACTGCTTTTTGTCCCACACCAAGCTCTTGAGAAAGCTCGCTAACAAAATAGGGTCTCTTGGTGAGAAGTAAGAGTATCCTACGCCTAGTTTCATTTCCCAACACATCCAACAACTTTCCCATCTCATTATTTAACACCATACTCTCACCCCCACTTATCTAACTTAATGTTAGAAAAGTTTAAACTTAAGCTTTTCGGTTAAAGAAGCAAAAGCAAACTTTAATGCCAAGTATAATTTTGGAGAAGCAAAATTGAAAAACTAGTATTCCCGGAGCAATCATCAAGAATAAAGAGGACTATGAAAATTAAAGTGCTAAGGGACTACATGATGCCTCCTACATCTTGCTTCATAACTTTCAAGTCCACCAACTAAAATAACTGGGGAATCTCTTGGCGCTGGCTTTCCATCAATCAAGCGCTGACTCCTCGTTGCTGGTGCTCCACAGACGGTGCAGATTGCCGTTAAGTAAACTATGTTGTCAGCTCTAACTAAAAGTTCCTTGGTAACTGGAAAAGGATCGCCTTTAAAATCAAGATTAAGCCCGGCGGCAATTACATAAACCCCCTCATCTGCTAATTTATTTAGGGTTTCAACAATTGGGAGAGGGAAAAATTGAACTTCATCAACACCTATAACTTCAAGTTCTTCTCTTTTTGTTATGTCATAGATCATCTTAACTCCTTCTTCTGTGGTTGGAATGACATACGCCTCATATCTCAAACCGTTATGAGCTACTACTTCACTTTCGCTGTATCTGTTGTCTATTGACGGTTTAAAGAGTGCAGCTTTCCTTTTTGCAAACATCTGCCTCTCAATTCTCTTTATAAGCTCTGTAGTCTTGCCAGCAAACATTGGACCAGTTATGACTTCTAAAAATCCCTCTGGATGCATTTGGCTCACCAAGCTAGATGAGATGCAAGGAGTTAAAACATCTTTTCCCTCAAATTTTGACAGAAAGGCAACTTGGAACGAAAAATATTGAAGGTTGTATAAACATTTAGAAAAGAGAAGAAAAGTCAAACCGGAGTCACATGACCCCACTTCTCCAAAGCCCTTGCAAGCTCCTTGTGGGTCTTTGCGTATTCGTCAAGAGGTATTCCCTGCATTATAGCATCTAAAGCCTGCCTTACAGCCATTGCTCCAGCCTTCGGCCCATCTGGGTGTCCAAGGGTTCCACCACCGATCTGGAGGACAAGCTCAGTGCCAAGAGCATCTATGACTGGCTCGAGGTTACCTGGGTGAAGTCCACCAGAGCTGACGGGCATTGCTGGCTTTATGTGATAGAACTTCTGCTCGAGATGGAAGACATCATTTTCATCTGGGACGTAGTGTTTCTCTCTAAAGACTCTCGCAAACTGTATAACTTCCCATTTTCCACCTTCAAGCTTTCCTGCTCCAGCTGTTCCAACATGGAGCTGGTCGAGGCCTATAACTCTGTAGAGCTTGGCTAAGACAAACATTGAAATGCCGTGGTATTTGTTTCTAGTAAATGCAGCGTGCATTGCTCTGTGAGCATGTAAAGCGATGCCATAATCTTCAGCCAAATCCCTAATGTACTCCAGAGCTCCCCAGCCTGTAACAACCACATCAACCATTGCATGTGGATTGCCGTAGTCTGCAAGGATTTCCAATCTGCGCTCCATCTCCCTTATGTCAGCTGTTATGTTGGCAAACCAGCTCTTCTTTTCTCCAGTCTCGTTTTCGACCTTTTCAATAACCTTCATGATGACCTCTGCTCTGTCCTCGAAGCGGTTGTACCATGGACTGGTTAGGTTTTCATCGTCCTTGATGTAGTCCATTCCTCCGCTGAGCAACTCATAAGCGAGCTTTTCAAGTTCTTCTGGAGAATAGCCGACTTTTGGCTTGGGCACAGTTCCCACAATTGGTCTATCTTTGATGCCAAATATCTTTCTAACTCCTTCAACACCGTGAGCTGGACCGCTGAACTCTCTTAAAAATCTCTCTGGGAGGTAAATATCCTCAAGCCTCAATCCCTTAACACGCTTCATTCCAAAGACGTTTCCAGCAACTGAAGCCAGCATTCCAGGCATGTTGCCCTCTTCAAAGAGGTGAACGGGATATGCTATCCTAACAATCCAGCTCCCATCACCCATGTCATGGAAGTAATATGCTTTGGCTGACATATCCTCCCATCTCTCCTGCTCATACCATGGATACAAGCTGGTCCATGTTCCTGTAGAACTCTCAGCGGCAACAGCTCCGGCAGCGTCTTCAATGGTGAAGCCTTCTGCAGGGGTTATTCTAAAAACTGCTATCAAGTCTCTCTTTGGATTTGGCTCATATTCCTTATCTACATATTTGTCATATATCTCAAATTTCTCAGGCATTTTTGCTCCCTCCTATTTTCAAGTAATTATAGAATCATATTGATGCATATATAAACATTATTGGTCAAAAGTGCTGAAAATTAGAGAAAGATAGCTTTCTTGTTAAATCAAGTATTACCATTGGAACTTAAATGTGACATTGAAGTTATATAAATGGTAATATCTACAACTTTAATCACAAGATAGTTTAACTACTTATAACATAATATTGCATAAAACACTTGCAGAAAGAGGGCTATCCACTAAAAAAGGCTACCTTGACCAATATCAATGTAGAATAACAAGCCCAGAAATTTCCAAACTTTGTGCTATCCAAATTATTTTGCCTAAACTCTCAATAAATATAAGAAAGATGAGCCGATAGTCAATGGAGAACGGTGCTTTTCCGAAAGGTTTATATAGGACTTCTTTCAAAGAATAAAATGCAAATATTAACAAAACAACTTTAAGGAGGTAGGGGAAATGGCTGAGTTACCAATTGCCCCAGTTGATAGATTGATTAGAAAGGCCGGTGCACAAAGAGTTAGCGAAGAAGCAGCCAAGCTCTTAGCCGAGCACCTCGAGGAGAAGGCTATTGAGATTGCAAAGAAGGCTGTTGACCTCGCAAAGCACGCCGGCAGAAAGACAGTTAAGGCCGAGGACATCAAGCTCGCTATTAAGAGCTGAAGTCATTTTTCGTTCTTTTGACTTTTTCTGTGTTTTGTGTTTTTAAGTTTATGCGTCTTATTCAATGTAGCTGTTCTTTTAAGTCAAATCTTCCACAAATCCACAACTTCTACTCTAAAACTGGAGTTTTTAATTTTTGCAACAACAAAAGTTGGGCTGTTCATTCTGGGCAAAGTAGGAGAACCAGGATTCAAAAGGGCTATCTTTTTTCCAATGAATTCATAAACATCATAGAAAAATCTGTGAGTATGCCCAAAGACTAAAACATCAACATCCATATCGAGAGCTTTATATTTCAAAGTTTGAGTATCCAAAGAAAGAAACTGATGCCCATGCAGAATCCCAATTCTAATATCTCCGACCTCAATAATCTTCTCTTCAGGTAAATTTAGAGTGTCTGTGTTACCTTTTACAGCGATGACCGGGGCTATTTCTTCCAATTTTTCGAGGACAATTTTCTCATTTATGTCTCCAGTATGGATAATAAGCTCAACATTCTCTTCGCTGAACTTTTTAAAAATTAAATCAGGAATGTAAGAGGCCTTGTAGGGATAATGAGTATCACCTAAAATACCAACGGCAACCATCGGCGAGGTCCCCTCTCATCACCTATCAGCGACGGGTTTGAATCCTCATCTGGCTAAATTGTTAGCTTTATGTTCAGCTTTTCTACAAGCTCCTTATATCTATTTCTCACGGTAACTTCAGTGACGTGAGCAACTTCAGCAACTTCCCTCTGCGTTCTTTTTTCACCTTCAAGGACGCTTGCAATATACAATGCAGCAGCAGCGACGCCCATAGGACCTCTTCCACTTGTCAGCCCCAGTTTAATAGCTTTTTGAAGGATTTTCACTGCCCTATTTTTTGTTCTTTCACTCAATCCCAACTGGTCAGCAAATCTGTTTACATAATCAATTGGATTCGTGGGAGTCAATCTTAGATGAAGCTCTCTTGCTATGAATCTATAACTCCTTCCTATTTCTTTCTTATCAACTCTTGCAACCTCTTCAATCTCATCTAAAGTTCTCGGCACTTTTGCCATTCTACACGCAGCATACAGACAAGCTGAAGTAACGCCTTCAATTGACCTACCTCTAATGAGTTTCTCCATCACAGCTTTTCTGTAAAGAGCGGCAGCCATTTCCTTAACATTTCTTGGAAGACCAAGCTGAGAAGCCATCCTATCTAGCTCACTCAGTGCAAATGCCAAATTTCTCTCGGTTGCATCGCTGACTCTAATTCTCCTCTGCCATTTTCTAAGACGGTACATCTTTGCTCTCATTGTTCCAGAAATATCGTTTCCGTGAATATCCTTGTTCTTCCAGTCAATGGTGCTAGAAAGACCTTTATCGTGTATCATCATTGTCATCGGAGCGCCAACTCTTACCCTTTTAGCTTTCTGGTCGGCATCAAAAGCCCTCCATTCAGGGCCAGAATCGATGATATTCTGAGCAACAACATAACCACAGGATGCACATACAATTTCTCCCCTTTCGGGATCATAAATTAGCTTAACTGATCCACAAATAGGACATTTCTTAGTATCTTCAGCAGAAAGCAAGTGAGTCACCCCCTCTTCCGGGGGGCAGGGCGCTTCTTCTTGAACTTTTTACCCTTACCCTTGCCTTTTTGTTCAGGTCTCTTTCTCCTTTTCCTTTCATCAACATAAAGAACTTGTCCAACGTACTCTTCGGGATTCTTCACTTTTGGCTTTACAGCCACATAAGGCATTTTGACTGGCCCAAATACATCCTTAACGATGCCGACAAGCTGGAGATTTGTATCTACAACAGGATCATTTAAAGAGGGCACCCAATCAGAACGGAGTATCAAGAACCCCTGCTTTGCATAATGAGAAACTTTACCTAAGCGCTTCATAGCCCCACCCCAACCGAAATCTTTTTAAATCTTTTGCTTCATAACTTTTAAGTCTTTCGTATTATCACTTTACTTCGTAATTTAAAACAAAAAGTTTTTAATAGAGAAGTGATGTATCCAGTGGAATTTTATATTGTGCAAAGCAGATTTTTCTTGTTACTCAGAAATGCTTCCCGTTAAGCTTTTAAGACCTTTGATTTTAATAACAAAATGGTACTTTAAAATTAGCAGGGGGTGAAAGCATGCCAGTGATAGAAGAGATTACAAAAGTCAGCTTTGAAAGAGTAGGGAGTCATTCCCACATTAAAGGGTTAGGTTTAGATGAGAACGGAAAAGCAAAGTTCATCGCAGATGGAATGGTGGGACAAACAAAAGCAAGAGAAGCCGCTGGTATCGCAGTTAAGCTGATAAAGAAAGGTAAGCTCGCTGGAAAGGGAATTCTCCTTGCTGGACCTACTGGAAGCGGTAAAACGGCTATAGCAATGGGAATTGCCAAGGAGCTCGGCGAAGACGTCCCATTCGTCCAGATAAGCGGAAGCGAAATTTATTCCGCTGAGATCAAGAAGACAGAATTCTTAAAGCAGGCTTTGAGAAGAGCAATTGGTGTTAGAATAAGCGAAGAAAGGAAAGTTTACGAAGGGAAAGTTGAGAAAATTGAAATTAGAAGAACGAGGCACCCATTCAATCCTTATATCGAAATTCCCGAATCCGTAGTGCTAACCCTTAGGACAAGAGACGATGAGAAAACAATTAGGGCTGGGAGAGAGATAGCTTACCAGCTTCTTGAGCTTGGAATTGAAGAAGGAGATGTAATCCAAATTGATGCTGAAACTGGAAGGATTTCAAAAATTGGAACAACAAAAGAAGAGGAAGGAATTTTCTTAAAGAGGAAAGTTGATATGCCAAGCGGTCCAGTGCTCAAGATTAAAGAGTTCACTTATACTGTGACGCTTCATGATTTGGATATGATTAACGCAAGAGCAGGCGGAATATTCAGCTTGTTCTTCGGAGGAGGACTAGAGATTACAGATGAGGTTAGGGAGAGAGTTGATGAAACAGTTAAGCAGTGGGTAGAAGAAGGCAAGGCAGTATTAGTGCCAGGAGTTCTGTTCATTGACGAGTGTCATATGTTTGACATCGAGGCATTTTCATTCCTTGCAAGAGCTATGGAAAGTGAGCTAGCACCAATCCTAATTCTTGCAACCAACAGAGGAAGGACAAAGATTAGGGGAACTGACATTGAATCACCTCACGGAATCCCAATTGACATGCTCGATAGACTGCTCATTATCAACACAGAGCCATATAAGAAGGAAGAAATAAGAGAGATTGTAAAAATCAGAGCTAGGGAAGAAGGAATTGAAATAAGCGACGAAGCAGTTGAATACCTTGCAGAACTTGGAGAGAAGACAAGCTTGAGGTATGCAGTGCAGCTTTTAGCTCCAGCGAGCATATTAGCAAACGGCAAGAGAGTGGAGAAGGAGCACATCATGAAAGCCGAAGAATACTTCGCTGACATAAAGAGGAGCATAAACTACGTAGAAAACTTAGAAGGAATGCTCCGCTGATTATTTCTCTATTTTTAACTCTCTAAGCTTTCTGCTGAGCTCTAGATGGAAGGTGAACTCCTTGTAAATTGAATTGTGTAGGAACTTTAATTTAAGCTCATTGAGCTTTACTTTTCCCCCAAATTCTCCAAAGACCAGCACGTCTCCGATCTGTATAACACCAAAAACTGCAGCTAAATTAAAGAGCAGAGTCCTCATATGATAAGGGGTTGCATAATGGAGCGAAATGTCTTCATACGGATACTCAAAGAGAAAGTACTCAAGCCCTTCAAGCTCCGCTATATCTGTCATTGCAACATCTGCTGTCAGGAGAATAACGAGGGATGGAGTTTCTTTATCAAACCGTTTGAGCGATCTAACTATAAGTTCATCATTTGTACCAGTGTTTTCATGCACCCTTCTGACTTCTATTATTCTGTCTTTCAGAGCTTTAAACTCCTTAAGGGCTATGTATGCTGCTTTTCTTGATTTTTTCATTCTCCTGTTGTAGAATTCATCCAAAAGGTGGGAATTGTAAAGAATGCGCTTCAGAGCATGTATATGCCCCCGATGATATTTATAGTTCATGGACTGCTCAATTTCCCATATGACTACATCAACCACCGCAAGCTCATACCTTCTAAGTGGGGGATATGTGGAAATAAAGCGGTGGTAAAAAATGTTTGTATCTGGAGCAAAAATCACTCTCTTGCTTAAAATCTCATAACTCTCAAGATGTTTCTTAAACTCATTAAGGTTTGCATACTTTATTATGCCCGAAGCTAAGACACATTCGTGGAAATCCTTGTAATTCGGCAAATCATGAAGAGGATCCTTTTTTTCTGACAAAACCCTAGAAAAGTCTTCCGGCTTTGCTAAGGCTTCAATTTCATAGCCATAAACTTTTCTTCTAAATTTCAAGAGAGGAAAATTACCATAAAGCGGATAAGACACAATTGTATCATCAGGAAGAAGGTTAAGCAGAATTTGGAGTTCCGCTTTATCTATGAGTAACTCCATGATCAGCCCTCCATGAAGTCCTCAAGCTTTTGTGCATGAAGCGGGATCATCATATATGGTCTGTTTGCAAACTGAATATCCTTCTCAGCCAAGGCCAAGTAAAAGACGTGGTCAACTTTTAGCGGTACTCCTTGAACAAGTGCTCCAGCCACTAAAGCCTTTCTCCCAGAGGTTATATCTATAGCAATCTCAGCCCCTTTATTCTTGAGCTCCCTAAGGAGTTTCTCAACCTCTCTTCGTGCTTCCTTGAAATTTGCTTCCTTTATTACCCTCCACTCAATTTTGGGAGAAAATCCAAATGTATTTGAGATTATTTCAAGCGCTCTAACAGCTTTAGGGAGCTTATCTTGGTATGTGTCTTCCAAAAATATGTAAATCTCATCAGGCTTGTACTTCTTTTTCATTACAACGGCATAATATGCATTTATCATAGCCCATGTGGAGCGGCCCAGCATTGTTATGTAGGCTTTCATTTTTATCCTAATCTACTAATATCAGCCCATACAAAACACTTTCGCTGAAGTCTAAGTCAACAATCTTGGACAGCTCTATCCCTACAGCATCAATGGAAGGCCTCACTTTTGTTGGCATCAAGCACTTGCCGCTCTTTTCGAACTTGCATTCGTCACAGAGGTTGCAGTTGCCGGGAAAGAGCGCAAGGGCGTAGGGGTGACCTGACTTAAAGAATTCTTCTTCCTTCTTGAGCAGATATAGGAGTACTTTTCTCTTTTCTTCTTCAAAATTCTCATAATTGATTTGAAACTTAATTAAAAGAGCTCTCTTGAAGTGCTTAATCCACTCTTTAGCTTCTTTCCAAGAAGGAGCATAAGGGGGACATGAGGGACTTTTACCGTAAACTGGGCAAGTTCTGCACTTCCAGATAGGTCTAGGAGAAACAACAATGTCCTCTACATTTATTTCCTTCTCATAAACAACCCGCATGGCTATCAGAGATAAGAAGAAAGCCAAAAATAAAAGCTTTTCTCAGTCCATCAATCTTCCACCATTCACATCTATCAGCTCTCCGGTTATGTGGTCATTCTCCAAGAGGAAAATCACTGCATGGGCGACATCCTCTGGCTTTGCTATCTCTCCAGTGAGGGAAAGCTTTCTCAGCTTCTCCTTGATTTCTGGGGTTATAAGCTCTGTATCAACTGGGCCTGGAGCAACGGCATTTACCAAAATATCTGGAGCTAGGTGTCTTGCCAAATTGAATGTTAAAGCAATGAGCCCTCCTTTTGAGGCAGCATAGTGAGCACCAACGGTTCCACCGTCCTTTCCAGCAATTGATGCTATGTTGACTATCTTTCCTTTTTTCATGTACTTCAGAACTTCTTGAGTTACAATAAAAGCACCTTTCAGATTTACATCCAAGACTCTGTCCCATTCCTCATCAGTTATCTCCATGGGCTTCATTGCCTTCCCAAGAATTCCCGCATTGTTAATTAGGATATCTATCCGGCCAAACTTCTCAATTATCTTTTCAACCATGGCCTTAACTTCCTCTCTTTTGCTCACATCAGCTTTTACTACAAGAGTTTCAACACCATAGGCTTTGCAGAGTTCTTCAGTTTTTCTTGCCTTCTCTTCGTTGTGACCATAATTTATAACTACATTCGCTCCCTTCTGAGCTAAAGCAACTGCAATTGCTCTTCCAATTCCTCTTGAAGCTCCGGTAACTAGGGCAACTTTCCCTCTCAACTCCATGTTATCACCCTTTAAGATTTACAATGCTTAAATTAAAAACTCTTGCCTAATACCCGAAATATTTTTACGTTTTAAAAGCAAACAGGATAACATGAAAAGACTGCTTGTTAGTTTTGTGATATTCGTTCTTTTGGCATCTGGATGCCTTCAGAAAGAGGAGGAGAAAGAAATGAGCTTGAAGGTTACTTCTGTTTTTGGAGAGAATGAATTTATACCAAGCAAATACACCTGTGAGGGCTTAGACATTAATCCACCTCTAAAGCTTGAAGGGCTTAGCGAAAAAGCTGTTAGCATAGCGATAATTGTAGACGATCCTGACGCTCCGATAGGAACTTTTGTGCATTGGGTTGCATGGAATATTCCTCCAGTTAAGGAAATACCAGAAGGAATCCCAAAGAAAGAGACTGTTGAAGTACCAATTCACATTGTTCAAGGGAGGAATGACTTTGGAAGGATAGGTTACAATGGACCTTGTCCACCTAGAGGACATGGAGTTCACCACTACCACTTCAAAGTCTATGTGCTCGATACAGAGCTTGACTTGAAATCAGGAGCAACTAAAAAGGATTTAGAAAATGCAATGAAAGGCCATATTATCCAATATGGGGAATTGATAGGTCTTTACGAGAGGAAATAGTGTGGCTTTATTTTTCATTTTCTGTTTTCTAAAGTCTTAGCTCCAAAATATTTTTAATGATTAAATGTCAATTCAAATTGGGGGTGTTCCCGATGACACATGAGTTATCCTTCTTATTGGAGGAATTTCCCAAAACTAAACCGGGAGAGATTGTTTTAATTGAGCACACTCCCTATTCATCGCACCACTTGGCATTCTATGCGCTTGCAACGCATTCATTAAAGCTAGGATATCCTCTCATAATAGATGATCTCCTGGATACGCTTCATCTCTATAAGACATATCTCGATTTTGCAGGGCTTAATACGGATTTCTTGAATAGCGATGATGTATCAGTTTTAAAAATTGGAGGGCACAAAGAAGTTGGCAATGTGGCTGCAACGATTAGACTTACAGATGAATTCTATGTGCATCAGGAAAACTACAGAACTGCTTTTAATTCCATCTTGAAACAAAGAGAGTTTTTTGTAAATATTGTTTTGGGCTTCGATAGGAGAATTGCACTAATACGCAATCCATATGAAAGGTATCTGTTTTTGCTAAATCGGGTATACTACCTTGGAAATAAAAAGAGAGTAGCTTTTTACTTTGTCAATATAAATCTGTTAAAAAGATTCCCTCTAGTACTCCCATTCTTGGAGGAAATCTCGACAACCGTTGTGAGGATAGAAAAACAAGATAAAAAAGTAGCACTCACTTTTTTAAAATCCCCAAATCCTTCACTTGTGGGTTCACAATTTAAGCTCAATATAGATGAAACATTAAACTACTTAAAAGGAGGGGCCTAAAATGATGGATATTTCTGAACTTCTAGATAGCTTTAAAAATGGAGAAACAGTCCTATTGTTATACCCTTCAATTTCACCTTCCTACATATTCCTTAAAGAGGCAATTGAATACTGTAGAGAAAAGAATTCGGAGTTGCTTATTGTTGACATTTTTGATATGCTCCATGTTTATAAAGTCCAGATGGAGTATGTAGGAATTGATGCAGATATCAACGATAAAAGAATCTTTGTAATAAAAGAAGGAGGAAAAATAACCGTCGGAAATGTTCTAAGTAGAATCAGTGTTGATGAAGATGCAACTTTACATCTGAGAAAGTATGTAGAGGTCTTTGAGAGTGTCATAAAGGATAAAGAGTTTGTTTTAGACATTGCACTTGGTTTTGATAAGCTTCTCGCATTTTACTCAGAAAGTCCCAAAGATTTGGAAGCAATTTTACTAGCAGTGAAAGATTTTGTGGGGAATAAAAAGCGCACAGCAATATATTTTGTGAATCAAAATATAGTTACCAATATCCCTAATGCCTTGGACTTTCTAGAAGATTCAGCTACTACTGTAATAAGACTCGAAGAAAAAGATGACGGATGGTATTTAAAAGTGTTAAAATCTCCAAAAATAGAAGTTGTAGGAGCGGAAATCAGAATAAAGTAACTATCCATATCTGACTTTCACATAGAGATTAATAGCACTCTGAAAAGCAGCAAGAGCATTTAATATTAAAAATATCCAGTCCCCAATGATATATGAATATATTGTCAGCAAAGTCGATGCAGTCACATATATCAGAATGAACCTAAAGTTCAAGGGGCAGTACTTTGTTTTTATAGTTTCAATGGTCTGAGGAACCCATGAGCTTACCAAGAGCAGCATTCCAATTAATCCTATTATCTCTCCACTACTCATTTCATCTCACCCCCTATTTTTAAGCCTCATAAAGCTTTGAAGAAGGGTAAAAAAGTGTTGTGAATTAAATTTAGTCAAAGAGAATGGCCAAAAAACAAAAAATTGACAAAGTTATGTTTAATCTTCTTCTCTCCTCTGATTGAGCCCTGCAGCGAGTCTTGATGTAGCCCAAGTCTTAACGTCATCATCAAGAATATCATTAATTATCTTAAGAGCCTCTGGAATTTTCCCTTTCTTTGCAAGTGCTATGGCAACTTCTGCCTGAATCTTGGACCGACTTGAGACATCCTTAATCATTGAAGCTATTTTAAGTGCATCATCAATCAAATCAAGGTTTAGGAATTCAAAGGCAAGACTCATAAGTGCTTTTGTTATAGAATCGTCCCTGCCCATTTCAAAAATAGAGTCAAGGGTTTTCTTCAAGATATCTTGGTAGTCTTCCCCAAGTCTTGCCATTTCAACAGTTATTTTCGAGAGGGCTTTTGCTTTTATTCCCTTGTCAGGAATTGTCTCAGCGACTTGAACTGCAGTTTTGAAATCGCGATTGCTTATGAGCTTTGAAATAGCCTCATATAAGGCTCTCGATTGATACCATTCTTGCATCAATAACACCAAACTGAAATTTCGCTTCCAATAGATTTAAGCTTTCCTAAAAATAAAATAAAATCAATAGAAGAGGAGAACATAGATTCCAAGGACTATCAGCGCAGAGCCAGCTATTATTGAGAGCTCTCTAGACCTCTGAACTATTTTCTGAGACAAGCTTTTGCTTTCACTTATGCTTCCGACAGTAAAGAGAATAATCAACAGCGGTAGAACAAAGATAATGTTGTACAGTCCAAGCAGAATCCATGTTAGTGCCCTTCCAATTTTTGAAATGAGGATCGCATAAATCAAATAGCTACCCGCAGAACAAGGTAACAACGTGAACGATACCATAACTCCAAGAGCAAAAGCACCTAAAATACTTGCTTCCTGCCTAAAGATGCTCTTCCTAACTTTTTTCTTTCCAGCAACCCTTGATTTCTCAAGGTAACCCGTTATAACGGTATACCCTCCAAAAATTATTGAGACAATACCTGCAATCCAAGTAGGAATGCTTTTCGTGAAGATTACAAGGCCAACTCCCAGAATGTAATATGAGATGTATATCGCAACTATAAATGCCAAGCCTATTGCATAAATCCTCCTCTTTGAAATGCCCTCCTTGAGTGAAAGAGCTATCAGAAACATTGTATATATTACGAAGGTGCACGGATTTATAGAGTCAGATACTGCTAGTGAGATCAAAGGAAAGATCATAGACTGTAAATGCACCAGTGAAAGCACCACAATAGTTAGTCCAAAAGATATAAAGATAATCAAGAGCAGGGCCTTGATTTCATCCTTCACTGGGCTCACCATTCATGAAAATAGTTTCAAGCTTTTTAATTATTTCTGTCTGGTTTGAGGGGATGAGATATGTTCTATCTGCGATAAAAAGAACACCATTCTCCTTCAACGCAGTATTTACTATCAAAGGAACATTTTTGGCTGGATCAGGTATCTCTCCCTCAATGACTGCAACTAGATGACCGTCATAGAATATTCCTATTACTGGAACTCCAGTAATTCCCAGAGTGTCATACAACTCTGAAAAGAGCTGAGTATTATGCTCATTTCCTTGAAGCTCATAGTATGTAAATTTATCTTTCCCAAAAATCTCTGGTAATAACTTTTTCATCCTCCCGCAGTGAGGACAGCCAGCCGCGCCGAACATGTAAAAATGGAGTTTTGTGATATCAATTTCCTGCTCATGTGTTGATGTTGTTCCAGTTGGTGTAGACTCTGAAGGCTGAGTGGCTGTAGTTGAAGATTGAATCGTTGATGCAGTGTTGTTTGAGATGCACATACTTGTGAGTGTACCAAGGAGAATTATTAGAATTATTCCAGCCAGCATCTTTTTCATTAAACTCACCTAATCGAGTATTCGAAGGCGGGCATTTAAGTATTTGGGTGCTGCATATAAGAGCTCATGAATGCATCTTCTTCTACAAAAACCGTTAAATAGTCGGAAATCTTAGAAAGATTTGGTGATAAGATGAGTGAGGTTGAAAGAGCTCTTCAGACATTTCACTCACTTAAAGTCAAGCAGGTAATGCCTCCATTAGCATCAATGCCAATTGTAACAGTAGATTCATCAATCCTTGATGTACTAAAGCTACTCAAGACAAGACACCACGTATGGGTCGTAAACAACAAGGAGGAAATGAAGCTTGAAGGAGTCATTAGATACATAAATGTAGTTGATGTGCTTTTGCCCCCAGAAACTCATAAGGCTCGCTTTGGAAATATAAGCCACCTCTTTAAATCGATCCTTGGAGGAGCAGACAGAGCAGAGCATGTAATGGAGCGTAACGTTCTCACAATAAACGAAGATGCAACTGTTCTTGATGCACTAACAAAAATGAAACGATACAAGGTACCTTTGCTGGCAATAGTTGACCAAGATGAGAGACTAGTAGGAGAAATAAGCCTCAGAATACTTGTTAATGAGTTTATAAGACTAATGCGCATAGGTGGTGCCCAATGGAGCCAGAGTGGATCCTCTTCACACTTGGAGTAGCACTAATTGTGGGGAAGATTGGCGACAACATAATGGAACGCTTTGAACTTCCCGGTGTTTTGGGAGAAATTTTAATGGGCATGATTTTGGGGAACCTCATCTATTTTGGGGTTATAAGTCCCGAATACCTAACTCTTCACTCAAATGAAACCTTTGAGTTTTTGGCAAAGCTAGGAATAATCTTTCTCCTCTTCCTGGGAGGTCTTGACACAGATATAGAGATGATAAAGAGAACGGGAAAAGTAGCAACGGTTTCCACTCTTATGGGTGTGTTTGTTCCGTTAATAATGGGCTATTTTGGGCTTAAGCTGATGGGGTATCCATCAAGAGAGGCTTTTGCAGGTGGTGTTTTGCTTACTGCAACGAGCATAGGAATTACAGTTAGAGTAATGATGGATTTAGGCGTTTTGAGGAGTGAAGTAGGAGCAGCTTCGCTGAGTGCAAGTGTGATGGATGACTTCCTTGGCATAGCGCTGATAATCTTTGCCGTTGGAACAGGAAGTATTTTGGGATTAATTGGAAAGATGGCAGCATTTTTCATAATTACTGGGGTCTTGGCATGGTATTCCATTGATAAATACATACGCTTTTCTGAACGACTCCATGTGGAGAAGGGAGTTCTAGCTATGGTTCTAGCGTTAATGTTTCTCTTTTCAGCCCTTGCAGAGAAATGGTTTGCTGCTGCGATTGAAGGTGCATTCATGGCTGGTCTTGTTTTATCAAAGCTCCCAGAGGGAAGGAAAATAGCAGAGGATGTCAAAGCTATTGGATATGGCTTCCTAATCCCGATATTCTTCGTGTACACTGGAGCAATGCTCGATTTGAAAGTGTTCACAAGCAGAGAGGCATTGGCTTTAGCAGTCGTTCTAACGGGCATTGCAGTTATTGGAAAGGTTGTAGGAAGAGGAATCGGAGCAATGATGATGGGCTGGGACTTCAAAAAGTCTCTTCAAATGGGAATAGGCTCAATTCCAAGAACTGAAGTTGCTCTCGTGGACTTGATGGTTGCAATTCATGGAGGTGCAATACCCCAAAGTGACGCACAAAAGTTCATAGCCGCAACGCTGATTTTCATCACTGTCTCCGTGCTAATAACTCCCCCACTGCTGAAGTGGGCATTTAAGGAAGATGTTGAAAGGAGGAAGAAAGAGAAAGCAGAAATTAAGAAAGAGAAAGTTAAAGAGACTAAGAAGAAAATTGCAAAGATTAAGCAGAGCTGAGTTTTTCTTTTACTTTCCTTTCAAATTCTATAAACGGTGGGACCCCAATAAACTCAACTCTATCGTTTATTAGAATCGTTGGAGTTCCTAAGATGTTGTGCTCCATTGCTTTTTTTCTCCCTTCTGGAGTTGCAACGCTTAGCTCTTTCACAATTACTCCCGGATATTTCCTCGCTATCTCCTGAGCCATTTGAACTGCTATTGGACAGTAAGGACAAGTTGGTGACGTGATAACTTCAATAACAACTCTTGGCTTCTTTGGTTTAACCTCAACCATTCCCATCTTCTTCATGAGCTCAAGCATCTTTTTTCTCCTAATCATCTCAAGCTCATCCATGCTCTCACCGAGAAGAGCTTAGAAAAAGGGTTTAAAAAGAAATTGTTGAAGAAAATTTCATGATTCCGTGAATTCAATCTCTAAATCAACGTCAAGGCCTTCAAAAGCTTCTCTTATCTGTTCTTCGAAAACTTCAGCCTCTGGGCTGTCCTTTGGAATATTGAGCATTATCTTAACTTTTCTGCCTTCAATCTTACATCCCTTATATTTATCCCCTCTAAGAACGCTTTCCCCAGTAATAGGGTCAATAACTGCTGCAAGAATCAGCTTAACAAAGCTCTCGTCAATTTCTCTCCTCCCTTGGATAACATCCCACTTCGCCAAAGCCTGCCTAAGTCCTTCAGCTGCTAAAACCGCACAGTGATATTTGATCTGCGGCAATCCTCCAAGCTCTTCCACAATGTCCTTGAATTTAATTTTCTTAGCTTCTTCGACAGTCTTTCCTTTTATCATCTCTGTGAGCACTGAGGCAGTTGCAATATTCGCGGCACAGCCGTAGCTCCTAAATTTGGCGTCAACTATTTTGTCATTCTCAATCTTCAGATAGAGCTTTATCATGTCTCCACATGCTGGACTTCCTGCTTTTGCTGTGACACTTGGATTCGCTATTTCTCCAACATTTTTTGGATGAAGGAAATAGTAGAGAACCTTTCTTGAATAACCTATCCTTTTTTTCTCGTCCCATTTTCTAGCGTCAAATCTTTCCATTTTATCTCACCTTTTTCACGACGATTCTCCAAACACCGTCTTTCTCGTCGATTTCAAGGATTTCTTGCCCAGTTTCGTCTGCTGCCAGTGCTATTTCCCCCTTACTCAACTCATGAGTGCCAACAATCTCAATTATCTCCCCAACTTTAGCTTTTCTCAAAGCCTTTCTGAATTCATTGAGTGGGATTGGACATTCTTTTCCTATGACATTGATCTTTATCATCTCTTACCACCGTAGATGCTGATTTCCCTTAGTTTTTCAACGACATCCTTTATAATCTCATACGCTTTTACTATCTCCTCCTCAGTTGTCCACTTGCTTAAGCTCAGCCTCACTGAACCGTGGGCATCTTCAAATGAACCTCCAATGGCTCTAATTACATGACTCGGCAAAAGTTCTTGCGAATAGCATGCAGAACCAGTTGAGAACACTAACCCTCTCAAATCACAGTGGAGTAAAATGCTTTCCCCTTCAACATGAGCGAATGAAACGTTTACATTATTGGGCAACCTTTTATCTCCTCTTGGACCGTTGAGCTTTGTATCGGGGATGCTTAAGAGCAGATCAATTAGCTTGTCCCTGAGCTTTGCCATTCTCTTAGCATCATCGTAGTTTATTAACTCTACAGCTTTTCCAAAGCCAGCTATTGCTGGAACATTGATCATTCCCGGTCTTATTCCTCTTTCCCTCACATCTCCATCGAGGAGAGGTTTGAGTTTAACTCCATCCCTTATATAAAGTGCAGCAATTCCCTTAGGGCCGTGGATTAAGTGAGCAGTAATACTCATTAAGTCAACATCCAGCTTTTTGACATCGATTTTAACTTTACCAAAGGCATGATTTGCATCCAAATAGAGGAGAGCGCCTTTATCATGAACTATCTCAGAGATTGCTTTGATGTCTTGGATAGTTCCAATTTCAAAGTTCCCTAAGTGAGTAGCGAAGAGAATTGCATTTTCCAAGTTGCTTTGAAGGTCTTCAAGGCTGATAAAGCCCTCTCTATCAACGCTAACTTCATAAGTTTCGAAGCCCCAATCTCTCAATCTTTTGACTGTGTTAAGAATTGCTTTTCTCTCAATTTTGCTTGCTAGAACTTTTCCTTTACCCTTAGCCCATGCTATACCTTTTATCGCCAAATTATCTGCTTCAGTTTCATCAGAGACAAAAATAATCTCGTCTGGAGACGCATTTATTTCCTTCGCTATCTTTTCCCTCGCTTCTTCTATGGCTTCTCTAGCTTCCTCGTCAAATATGTGTCCAAATTCGCCTCCTGGAGTTCCGTATTTCTCTTCCAGATACTCAAGCATTACCTTAATTACCTCTGGATCGGGCTTAGTCGTGTTTGCATTATCTAAATAAATGACCATTTTCTTCACCTGACTATCACTAAACGGAGATCACTTTTAAGTATTGCTGGACAGAGCTGTGTAACTACCCAAATAAATCTATACATATCCTGCATTCTGCTGGATTTAACTCGGGATCAATTTTTTTATGGAGAGAGCAGAGATAGCCTTTCCCAAGCATTTTTAGTGCAATTTTAACAAGTCCCGCGTGTATTTGGTATTCACTTGGCTTTTCCCTAATTATCTCCTCTGCAAGCTTTCTGAGATCTTCGTCAATATCCGGAAATTTTGAAACTTCTATGAGTGCTCCCCTATTCATCCGCAGATATCTCGAAACAGCAGATTGAGTAATGTGCAGAAGTTCAGCGACTTGAGTTTGGGTTAACTTATACTCCTTGTAGAGAATTTCAACTAACCGCCTCCTCAATGAAGGATAAACATATTTAGCCGCAACTTCAAAGGCATTCGTCTTCATGGTTTCTGCTATGACGGGTGGCATATATAAGGATTTCGAATTTTAGATTTAGCAAACTTTGATATCTATTCTACAAGGATAATCTTTATGTATTTCCAAAAACTTTGGTCCCCAGATTTTTATGACACTTGTCATATAACATTCACAACATTCATCACATACCTTTATATATCACCATTGGATATTGGATATTTTGTTATAAGTTTATACCAAAATTAACATATTATGTTGAATTTTTCAATCTAATTCTTTTCCTTTGGGTTAAACAACCAAAAAATTTTTATGAATGAAAATTCATAACTTAGTCTGAATGATATGACAAGTGTCATAAAATTGGAGGTGAAAATATGCTGTGCAATCAGTGTTCAATGAGTTTAGTTGGAGGATGTAGCATCAAAGGAGTTTGTGGAAAAGATCCAGATTTGAACGCCCTTCAGGAAGCTCTGCTCTATGGAATAAAGGGAACAGCGGCGTATTATTACCATGCCTTAGAGGTTGGCTACGATAACAAAGAGATAGGTCACTTTTTAGCTGAAGCCTTATACTCAACACTAACTAACGTTAACTTTGACAAGAACAGGTTTTTAGAGCTAATTCTCGAAAACGGTAGGATACACCTAGAGGCTATGAGGCTCCTTGACAAGGCCTATGTTGAGACTTTTGGAAGACCGGAGCCCACTTGGGTTTCCACAGGCACGGAAGAAGGCTACGGAGTTTTGGTGACGGGTCATAGCTATAAAGCTCTCTATGAGCTTTTGAAACAAACTGAAGGGACTGACATAAAGGTTTACACTCATGCAGAAATGTTCCCAGCTCATGCATATCCAGAGTTCAAGAAGTTCGACCACTTGGTGGCAAATTGGGGAGGGAGCTGGCTTCACCAAAAGAAAGAGTTTGCAGAGTTCCCAGGTGTTATTTTGGGCACAAGCAACTGTGTGCAGCAGCCAACAAAAGCCTACGCGGATAGGATTTTCACCGTTGGAATAGCTGGCCTTGAGGGAGTTCCACACATCAGGGATTATAATTTCGAACCTTTGATAAAGAGAGCTTTGGAAACGCCAAGAATGAAGAGGGCAGAAGGAGAAAAATTACTCACAGGATTCCACCATACTAACATCCTAGATATGAAGGATAAGCTCATTGAGCTCATACAAGAGGGCAAGATAAGGCACATCTTTGTAGTCGGAGGATGTGACACCCCTGATCCAAAAATGAGCTACTATGAAAAGCTTACCGCAATGATTCCGGAGGATGCTATAATCCTCTCGGCGGCATGTGGGAAATTCCGCTACAACGCGAGGGATTACGGAACCATTGAAGGAATTCCACGCTTTTTGGACTTTGGACAGTGCAACAATGTCTACTCAATAATTGAGATTGCTATTGCTTTGGCAAATGAGCTTGGAACTGATGTAAACTCACTCCCCCTCAGCATAGTACTCTCATGGATGGAGCAGAAGGCAATAGGAATACTTTACACACTCCTCTACCTTGGAGTTAAAGGCATTTACATCGGTCCAAGGCCCCCAGAATTCTTAACACCCAGAGTCTTTGAAATCCTCAGAAAGCAATTTGATCTGAGACTTACAAGTGATCCAGAGAAAGACCTCAAGAACATGCTCAATAAGGGAGTTAAAATAGAAGAAGGTTCCACTTTGACAGAAGAGCTCAACTGATTCTATTTTCAATTTTTAATTCTTCCAAAGTTTTTTGGACATTCACTTAAAAAAGATTTTTAATAACATAGACAAAAATGTGTAGAAAGATTTAGAAGTGTTGAATATGACATATGTCATGAAGGTGATAAAATGACTGAAATCTTGAAAAATCGTGAGTATAAGAAAGAGAAAATGAAAGAGCTTTTGAAGAAAATCCACAAAGGAGAAGACGTTGAAAAGCTCAAAGAGGAGTTTAAAGAGCTGTTAAGAAGCATCTCTCCATTAGAAATACCCCTCATTGAGCAAGAGCTTGTTAAAGAGGGTATTTCTGCGAGAGAAATCGCAAAGATGTGCGACATCCACGTTGAGCTTTTCAGAGAAGCAGTTTCTGGAGCTGAGAAGGAAGAGCTGAGTGATATTCCTCCGGGTCATCCTCTCCACACACTTTATGAAGAGAACAAAGAGATTATGAAAGATGCAGAGATGCTCAATCTTTACGCTTCAACTTTAGCCAACACAAAGGATGAAAGGATAAGGAGAGAAATCCTGGGAGTTCTTAAAGGGATAGCCAACCAGCTCAGGGCTGTTGGATTCACTCACTACAACAGGGAGGAGATGCTGCTCTTCCCCTACCTTGAGAGGAGGGGTATTACAGCCGTCCCAACAGTCCTTTGGACAAAGCATGATGAAATAAGAGCGATGGTAAAGCAGCTAATTGAGATATTAAATAAAGAAAATAAAATGGATTGGGAAGACTTCGTGAAGAAGGTCAAAGAAAAAGCTTCAGAACTTTCAAGAGCTCTAGTTGACATGGTATTCAGGGAGAACAACATACTCTATCCAACACTAAAAGCTCTGCTTTCTGAGGGAGAATGGGTCGCTATAAGACAGCAGGAAGATGTTATAGGATACTACAAAGTTAAGCCTGGAAATGAATGGAGACCAAAAGCTAAGCCCCTTCACCCCTACGAAATTGACACAACTCTAACAGCAGAACAAATCCTAAGTTTGCCAAAGGAAGTCCAGATGGCACTTAGGGGACAGAAGCTTGAGGGAGATAAGACAAAAGTAAAGAGGGAGGGTGATCTAGAGCTTGATGTCGGATATCTCTCGCCAAAAGAAATAGACGCAATATTCAAACACCTTCCCGTTGATATAACGTTCATAGATAAAGACGACAGAGTACGGTTTTTCTCAGGTGGAGACAGAATATTTACGAGGACACCTTCGATAATCGGAAGGCCTGTGCAGCTCTGTCATCCGCCAAAGAGCGTTCATATAGTTAACAAAATTCTCAAGGCATTTAAAGAAGGCAGAAAAGATGTTGCGGAATTCTGGATTCAAATGGGCGGAAGGTTCATACACATCCGCTACTTTGCTGTGAGAGACGAGAACGGTGAGTACTTGGGAACTCTTGAAGTTGTTCAAGATGTTACTGAAATTAGAAAGCTTGAAGGAGAAAAGAGGTTATTAGATTGGAGGGATTGAAATGATTGTTGTAAAAGTTGAAGAAGCTGAAAGAATTGAGAACCCTCATGGAGTAGACGTTAGAAAGCTGATTAGTATGGACAATGCCCAGATATTCCATATAACACTAAAGCCTGGAGAAGAACTTAAGAGGCACACAACACCGGTGGATGCATTCCTATACATAATAAAAGGAAAGGGCGTCGTGGAAGTAGGTGAAGAAAAAGAAGAGGTAAAGAAAGCTACCCTTGTTTACCTTCCTAAGGAAGTTCCCCATAGAGTTGTAAACACAGGCAGCTTAGAGATGAAGTTTTTGGTAATTAAGGTGGAGTGAGCAATGAAAGGGAATGAAAAAATATTCAAAAAGAGAGTAGAAAGATTTCAAGAGCTCCTAAGAGAGAAGGAAATAGATGGTGCTGTTATAAGGACACTCTCGACTTTTATTTATTTCACTGGGACTAAATGGCTCAGGCCTTCGCTCCTTATTCCAGCAGAAGGCGAGCCGCTAGTTATTGTAGCTAAAGGTGAAAAAGAGCTCTTCATGCAGAGGAGCTGGATTGAAAATGTGGAAGAGTTTCAAAAGACGGAAGATTTGATGGCAATTGTGACGATGTGGATTAGGAAAAACGGCTACAACACTATCGGTATGGAATTCTCTATCGAGAGAGATGCATACATTCTGTTTTATGAAATTTTCAAGCGACTTAATCCCGGCGTGGAAATCGAAGATGTCAGACCCCTTACGATGCAACTAAGAATGATAAAAGACGAGTGGGAGCTTGAAAATATACGAAAGGCTGGAAAAATTGCAGTTAAAGGTATGAAAGTGGCGGTAGAAACCATAAGGCCAGGAAAAAGTGAGCTTGAGATAGCAGCTGAAATCGTTAGAGAGCTCATGCTCAGCGGAAGCGAAGACCCAAAAGTGTATGTCTCCGCAACTCCAAGAGCGCACGCTGAGCCTTTTAGAGATGTCAAAGTTGAGAGGGGCAAGTTTGTGACCATAGTAATCGGTGCTGACTACAACAGCTATTATGCAAACATGACGAGAAGCTTTTTCATTGGCAAGCCCAATGAGAAAGCCAAAATCGCTATTGAAGCCATGGAGAGAGTTCATCAAATAGCTCTGGAGAAGACCCGGCCGGGAGTTACTTTCGCTCAGGTAGAGAGAAATAGCCGCCGTTTACAGGGAGAAGGGACTTCAAGAGTACTACATAACGGGCTATGCCCACGGAGTTGGACTTTTAATTGAAGAAGACCCGATAACGACGATAGTGATTCCCCATAGAGCCATGAAGGCTCAAGAAGGAATGGTTCTGGCAATGGTACACGCACCTCTCATGATTCCTGAGGGTGCCGTGAAGAAAGAAGACACTATAATACTCGGCAGAGGACTTGAGAACGTCACACCCTTTGATGCCCCATTGTTCCTCTGATTTTATATTTTGATTAAGGATCGTGCATAATTTTTGCCATTCTGCTAAAAATAAGAGTTATATTCCGTTCAAACGTCTGTTAGATTGCCCTAATAAATGTTGGAGGTGCTAATTCATGAACGTTGGAGCCTTCCTAATAACCTTTAGGGAAGCACTTGAAGCTGCCATAATCGTGGCAATTATCATAGCATACCTAAAGAGGACAAAAAGGGAGGAGCAGATTAAAAGCGTGTGGGCTGGATTGGGACTCTCAATATTGGTGAGCTTCGCCTTTGGAGTTACGATTCTTAAAATCTATGGAGGATTGGAGGAGAAGGAACTCTTTGAGGGGTTAGCATCATATTTAGCCGTCATTGTGCTCACAAGCATGATATACTGGATGGCAACTAAAGGTGCAAACATAAAGGAGGAGATAGAAAGCAAGGTGTCTCAAGCAATAAATCCTTTGGCTTTGACAGCTTTCACATTCATAGTAGTCTTTAGGGAAGGCTTAGAGACTGTGCTGTTTTTGACACCATTTGCAACCCAAGATTTAGGTGGCACCCTCTTGGGATTGATTTTAGGATTAGCTGGAGCTCTAAGCTTAGCTTACCTCATCTACGGCATTGGAATGAAAATAAACCTCAGGACTTTCTTTTACTACAGCTCCATTCTGCTGATATTCGTTGCCGCTGGGCTTTTGGGGTATGGAACACATGAGCTGATTGAATTTGCCGAGGAAGAAGGAATTAGCCTGGGCTGGTTTGCTCAGACAGCTTATGACTTAGGAATTCCCAAGGATAGCATTTGGTACCACAAAGGGGCTGTAGGCTCAATATTCGCAGTGCTCTTTGGATACTCAACAAAAATGGAGTGGGGAAGGTTAATTTTGCAGTTTGGTTATATGGTGTTTGCTCTCCACCTTATGATGAGAGCATATAAAAAAGAATCCCAGATCAGTCTGCAAAGGCAACGTGGAGCGCTAAGAGAAGGCGCATGATCACCGTCTATGTGATGTGGAGCTTTTTCCATAGTCTAAACTTTTTGAGGAAATCTTTGAGCAGATAGTTGTCTACCTTCCCCCTAAGCCTCTCTATTTTTGCATTGAGATAGCGTCCATAGAATCCGCTCTGATGTTCTCTATAGGCAGAGATATTCCAGGGAGAGAAACCGCCAAAATAAAATAGATGAAAAGCTAAAGCACTAAAAAGCTCCGCTTCCAATTCCACAAATCTTTGCAAAAGGACAGTTCTCGCAGTTCTCTGTGTATGGTTTGAGGTAAGGCTCCCCTTTAATCTGCTTTGTAATTTCCTTCGCTTTTTCCATGTCCTCATCATCACCTTCCAAGACAAGAGTTACGCTACCCTCTGCTCCTCCAGCTCCTCCAGCGGCTATTGGAATTGCATCAACATTCGCCAATATGTCGTAAGCTTCAACTTCAGTTATCGGCACAGCGTGAGGTATTGGCACTAATGCAGCATAAAGCCCTGTTCCCCAGTCAAAGGAACGAATTCCCGTTATCTTTGCGCTGTATTCAACGGGTGTTGGAACTAACTTCTCCAAGCTTACTGGCGCAATCGTTAGGACACCTTTTGTTATCGTCCATCCAAATGTCCTGCCTATTGTTCCTCCATCTGGAGCTGCAGCAAACACCGCAACATTCCAGTTGACATCTATAGCGTTTGCTCCTTTGATAAAAACATCCTCTGGACCCATTTCTTTCAACGCCTCTATTGGATCACCCTCAAATGGCTTCCCCTTATAGAGAACAAGATGTTTAGGCCATGTCTCCTTTGGGGTTACACATGTCCTTCCTTTGCTTATAACTCCGACAGTCCACTTTTCTTTTTCAATTTTCTTTCCTAAAATCTCCTCTGCAATATAAGCAGCTGTTGTGCCTGTTGCAATATAAACAAAGCCATGCTTTAATGCGTATTGGACTTCATCCAAGGCTACAACGGCTTTAGCAATTAAGCGCTTGCTCTCCGGTGGAGTGAGTGTAACTAAAGCCCTTTGCATATGCATCACCACATTAAAATTTGCATCGAAGTTATATTAAAGTTTGTGAAAGGAGAGTCCAAAAATCAAAAGACCATGGGAACATAGCCTTTGTTTATGAGTTTTGAGATGACTGACCCTACGTACTCCACCTTTGCATATGGTTTTAAGCTCTCTACAATGCCTTCATCTTCCGCTATTTTCCTGCAGGCATATGGAGTTTTGTTGAGCTCTTTGAGTTTTTCTACCCAGGGCATTAGCTTTTCATTTCCTCTTGCAATTTCCCGCTCTATTGGGCCAAAGAGTACAACTTCAACTTCTTCAAGCCAGCTATACCTCACTGAGTTGACTGCATACATAAATCCTGTTAGAGCTTTCTCTATTTCAGCTGTAGAGATTATTATCAAAACTTTGGTCATTTTTAACCCTCCAAAGCCTTTATGAACTCGTCCAAGCTCTCAGTGGATATTTCTTTTTCTCCTATCCTAACGTTAATCCTCCCACAGGCGTATTTAGCGCATAGGCCAATGCACCCTGTAACTTCCACTTCATATCCTCTTGATCCTAGAATGCTTTTTATCATCCCTAAATTATTCCCAGCACAATATTCACAAATCTCAGCTTTCACTGGCACCACCAATTGATAAAACTCACCCATGCTTATAGGCCTCATTTTTGACAAAATGAATAATCTGTCCCTCTTAAAGTTATCAGAATTAGAAATGTTTTGACTTAAACGTTAATGGGCTGAACAGTTTGAGCTGAAAAATAGATACACTTTATTCTTGCCATTGAATATGAGATGATGTAAAGTCCCTATGGAAACTAATTGAGAAATCAGAGGAGTATTAATCATTGAAGTTGATTACAAAAACAGTAGAGTCAAGCTTAGGCTTTTTTAACGTTTCCCTATGAATAGGATTCAAATAGAAAAGACAAAAGAAAAACTAAGATAATTATTCTTTTTTCTCTTCAGACTTCTGCTCTTTCTTTGCTTCTCCTGCTTTTGGAGCTGCTGGTTTGGGCTTAGCAACAGCTGGTGGTCTAAGTCCATAGCCGAGGATCTTAAACTTGAACACATCACCATCCCTAAGGTAGTATGTTACCTCTTTTGTCTCCTTGTTGAACTCAATCTTTGCAACCGGGAATCTGTAATCTGGGAATTTCTCATTGATTTCCTTGATTTTGTCTGGATGAATTGGAACCCAGTCAAAGAGCTCAAGCTCCTCATCTTTCCACTCAGTTGTGAGCATGTAGTTTGAAACGAACCCCAAAGCACCAGTTGGACACACATCCACACAGAACTGGCAGAAGGTACATCTGCCATAGTCAATCTTCGGATGCGGTCTCTTCTCGACTTTGCCGTCAACTTCAATCCACGTCATCTCAATTGCTCTCGCCGGACATATCTGGCCGCAGAAGTTACAGCCAATGCACTTTTTCCAGTCGAGTGAATGGAATCCCCTGTATTTCTCAGCGATTTGAGTTTTTTCGTAGGGTATTTTGATTGTTACGGGCTTTTTGAAGAGGTACTTTAACCCAAGCCAAGGCTTAATGTATGAGGGTTTTTTCTTGATTTTGCTCTCGGGTGCAACCTTAAAATCAATCTCCTCCATTTCCATCACCTGTCAATGTCGGGCGGGCAGTTATCAAGACTCATTAATATGACTGGAACATCAGCTATCCTTGCTCCAACTAACAGCTGCTCAAGGACTCTGATACCGTGTGCGATGCTTGGCCCTCTTATCTGCACCCTATAAGGCTTGTTTCCACCATCGCTGACTACATAGGCACCAAAGTCTCCTTTCGTACTTTCAACGTGGGCAAATGCATCTCCAGCTGGAACCTTGAATCTCGGTAAGTTCTTCAGCCTTGGATCTTGGACTTTGTAAGGCCCGCTTGGTGGTCCCATTTCAAGGAGCTGCTCTAGTATGTATAAGTCCTGCTCAAGCTCGTATCTTCTAATTAATGCCCTTGCCAGTGCATCCCCTTCTTTTAACACTGGAACCTCAAAGTCAAGCTCCGGGTAAAGCAGATAGGGATCCATTCTCCTCACGTCATATGGAACGCCTGTTGCCCTTAAGTTTGGCCCAGTTACTCCCTCAGCCAGCGCAAACTTCTTATCCATGACACCAATTCCTTCCATTCTCTTGAATGTTATGTAGTTCTCGAAAACGAGGTGATCAAAGTCAGGGAGTTTGCTCTTTATGTATTCAACAGTATCCCTCAGCTGGCGGAGCCACTTATCTCCAGGAATGTCTCTTCTAACTCCGCCAGGAATTGTGTAGATGTGATAAACTCTTGCCCCAGTTAACTCCTCAAAGAGTGCCATGAGCCTTTCTCTGTAAGCTGCAGCCCACTGACCAGCGGTGTAAACACCAAGCTTGAAGCTGAGACCCATTATCCAAAAGAGATACGCGGAAACCCTTGCCATCTCCAAGACTGTTGTTCTAATCCACTGTGCTCTCTCTGGAACCTCCCAGCCCATCAATTCATCAACAGCCATTGAGTAAATTGCCTCTGGAACATCTGGTTCTGGGACACAAATTCTCAAGAGCAAAGCAATGTTTGTGTACCAAGGTCTGAGTTCAGCTAACTTTTCAAATCCTCTGTGCAAAAATCCAGGATTTGCTATGGCTTTAACAACCCTATGACCGTCCATTTTGAGGATTATGCTGAAGTTTTCAGTGGCCATGTGCTGCGGACCGAAGAACAACTCATAAGTATCTTTGTCGAGGGGTAAAAGCTCCATGCCATTTTCTCTCGCTTCTTTAATAAGTTCTCTTTGTGAAACCATTTCTCTCACCTCAAATCACGTAATTGTCTTTGTTCTCATCAAATCTGTCCAAAATCTTGTACTTCTTTTTCACGTAGGCAAGCATGTCAAAGTCCTTTCTGTGTGGGAACAGTCCTTGCTCTGCATCATCAAGAATCCAAGGCATTTCCATCTTCTCATTACCCTCAAAGTAAACTCCATAGAAGTCATGAGCGTCTCTCTCATAGGTCTCTGCAACTGGGTAGATATCCTTGACTGTTGGCATCCGTGCCTTGTCTAACTCCCTCGGAATCCTTGTCTTAACCATTGCATGAGTCCTGTGAGTTATGCTCCACATTTGGTAAACCAGCTCATATTCCCCTTCTTTTAGCCAGTCAACCACCGTTATCTGCAGCATGAGCTCAAAGTTATTTTCTTTGAGGGTCATTAAGAAGTCTCTTATCCTATCTGCTGGTACTTTGAACTCAATCCTCCTCTCTCTTCTGACTCTTCCCTCAGCATAAGGAGCTTTTTCCAATATCTTCTGAACAAGGGCTTGCTCTCTCTCCCACTTGACTCCTGTCATCTCCTTCACTCCTCCTTTTTCTTCTTGTCCATTAGCCATGGAATCCACCTCCTTGCTTCTCTCTCACGCCATCCTTCTCCAAACAGCTCATCTTGGTTCTTCTTGTACCACTCATAGTTCTCCTTGTATCTCTTCCAGCCATCAGCGGTTCCATTCTCAATCATTTCCATGAGTTTCTTGATCCCGTCCATCACTGCCTCTGGTCTCGGCATGCATCCAGCTATGACGACATCAACGGGAATGTATCTATCAAGGTGCTTGATTGCATTGTATGCATCCCAGTAGATTCCACCGTTGAGCGGACATGAGCCATGAGCTAACACATACTTAGGGTCTGGCTGCATCTCGTAGGTTATGATGATTCTCTTGAGGGTCTTTGGGGTTACATAACCGGTAATTAAGAACAGATCAGCCATTCTTGGAGCTGGATTTGGCATCATACCGAATCTTTCGAGGTCATATCTTGATGTCATGAGGGGCGGCATCTCTATACCGCCACACCCTGTACAGAATGATACAATCCAAAGGCTCTTCTTTCTCGCAAATTCAAAGAGGGGTTCAAATAAACGCCAATCCACCATTTTTATCACCTCACAGAGCTGCTAATATCGCACCTGCAGCTGCTATTATAGTTGGCCACTTCCAGTAGAATCTTGCAGCTTGGTCGATTGTGAATCTTGGGAATATTGCTCCAATGAAGATTGCAATCATAAGTACTGCAAGCTGCTTGACTAGGAGTATAGCTAAGCTTGCTATCGTGTTGAGGATTGGGCTTGCAAATGCTGTAACAACAGCGCCTCCAAGGAATATGTTTGCAAAGAACAATGTCTCAGCAAAGAGTGCTATAGCATGCTGTATCTGAAGGATTCCCATGTGCTTGCCGCCGAACTCAACCATTGGACCCAAGGAGATTTCACCTGGAGCAATCATGATGTCGAATGGCTCCTTACCGAACATTGCTTGCAAAACGAGATCGTAAGCTATTGCCGCTAAGAGTAAAGGCAGATGTGTTATGCTCCATCCCATTGTCTGCTGGGCCATGACTATTTGATAGGTGCTGAATGTTCCGTAAAATTCTGCCAGAGCAACTATTGCAAATCCTAATGGCACTTGAATAGCCAGCAACGTAAGTAAAGCTCTCTGGGCACCTAAACCCGCCCATGGGTTTCCAGAGCTCATTGCGGCAAACATTATACCGAGCATTGGGATTTCGAGGAGGAAAGTGATGAGGATTAGATCCCCATATGCTCTGAGTATGCTGACTCCACCGAGAGGTATGAACATCAATGCCAAGATTGTTGCTCCCAAAGCGTAGATTACTCCAAAGTCGTAGATGAGTCCGTGGGTTATGTTGCTCTTCTTTGAAAGCAGCTTAATCGTATCAAGGATAGGCTGGTAAATCGGTGGTCCAACCCTTCTGTGAATCCTTGCAGTTACAATCCTGATTATCCCCATGAACATGAAGCCCATGAATGTCGCATAAAGTAAAATTAAGAAAGCTTTAACTGCTATCATCAACATTCTTCACACCCCCCAAAGTGCAAGGATTAACAGGACTATCGCCAGATACCAAGCATAGGCTTGAACACTTCCATTGTATATGTAGTGCCTCATGGTTTCTGCCAAGTCTTCAATCCAGCTTCCAATGTCTTGGTAGAGTTTGTCAAAGCTTATCCTGAGCCAGAAAGCTAATGCCTCTTTAAGCGGAAGGAAGAAGTTCCTCCTGATTGTTAAGTTGTACTCCATTGTCACTGGATTACCTGCCTGATATGTATCGGTAACTGGAACCTTTCTGACCTTTGCCCCGAGGAAGTAAATTATTGCAGCAATCACCAGGCCAACCACGAGCCATATAGTAAGAAGCAGACCGTTGTACCTTCCGAAGCCTAAGTTAAGCTCCCATATTGTTCCGCCAATTACTTCTTGACCGAATATTTTATTGAGTTCCTTGGCAACTAATCCCGGTGCAATTCCAAAGACAACGTTGAGTAGTGCCAATATTCCCATAGCTATTGCAAGCGGAAGCGGGGCATCCTTCGTGTCATCTAAATCTGTAGGTCTTTGACCGAACCACACTGCATAAGTGAACCTGATGAGGTAAACGAAACCTATTGCACTACCAAAGAAGATCATACCGCCAAGGATTGGCATGTTTTCGTGAATTACTGCTTCAAAGAGCAGCCACTTGCTTGCAAATCCCACTAGCGGAGGTATTCCAGCTAGGCTGAGGATTGCAACGAAGGCCATTGCAAAGGTTATTGGCATCTTTTCAGCTAAGCCGCCCATATCTTTAAACTCAGTCTTCCCTGTGCGGTAGATTATTGTTGCCACTATGAGGAAGAATAGTCCTTTGAAGAGTGCGTGGCTTATTGCGTGGTAAATTGCAGCTTCAATGCTTAATGCTGTTCCGACACCTATACCAACGAGAATGTAGCCTATTTGGCTTATACTTGAATAAGCAAAGAGCTTTCTAATGTCCTCTTGCAGAGCAGCTAAGAGACCGCCAACTATTATGGTGAGACCTCCGAGGAGAGCAATTATGTAGCCGAACTTCGGAGCTGCGCCAATTTTTCCAAACTCATACATGAGTCTAGTGCCCAGAAGGATGTAGATTATCAGCATACCGTAAACTCCTGCTTTGCTCAAAACACCGCTGAACATTGCCGTATAGCTCTGGTTGGTTTCGCTGTATGCATCTGGTGCCCACACGTGGAGTGGGAACATTCCAGCTTTGACACCGAATGCTATTAGGAACAGTCCGAAGACCAATATCATTTCATTTCTGCTGAAGAATGTATCAGTTCCAAAGGCCCCTCTCATGGCATCCTGATAAAGCACCTGCTGGATTGTCGCGAAGTCTAAAGCACCAACCTTTGCATAGATGATGCCTATTGCTATGAGCATTGCGTAAGCTCCAAAGACGCTGAGCAAGAAGTATTTGAGAGATGCTTTTCTGTTGTATTTGAGCACCATCATAAATGAGGCAAATGTCATAACTTCCCAGAAGATGAAGAATCCTGCGAGGTCATCTGCTAGGAATACTCCAAGTACTCCGGTTAAGCTCATCAAAGCAAATAGCCACTCGTAGCTATCCTTCGCTGTTGATACCATTCCTAGCACTGCTGCAAAGCCCACAACTCCAGCAATCATTGCAAATATCCAGTTGATTTGATAGAGGAGGAACTCGAACTTAAAGCCTGCAAGGGTTATTGAATACTGAATACTCGGCTGTGTGTTGAGAGTTTGATAAGCCTGAATAAGATAAGCTAAAGGAATTGCAGCGCCAATTACTCCTATAGCCTCTCTAATACCCTTGACGTCAATCAGCCATGCTAACACTCCAGCCAACAATGGTGCGAAAATTATTATCATGAGCTCGTTAATCATGGGCTCACCCCCAGAAGTGGGACATTTTTAATGTAATTTGCTACATTGTACAAGTCTGCAGCAGCTTTCTGGACGATGTTCCAGACAAGTTCTGGGTAAACACCTATGACGATTATTAGAGCAACCAGCAGAAGCATTATCACGCTCAATGCTAGGCTTTCCTCGATCTTCCCTCCTTCTCCTTCAAACCACATTGTATGAATCAACCTAAAGTAATAAACTGCCTCCACGAGGCTTGCACCGAGAATTAATGCCACTATCCCTGTTTTTCCTACCTGAAGAGCTGCAAGTAAAAGCCTAAATTTGCTCCAGAAGATGTTGAACAGCGGAATTCCTACGACGCTTATTGCTCCAACTGTGATAGCAAAAGCGGTAAGCGGCATTCTCTTTCCTAAGCCTTTGAAGTTCTCTATGTGTGGGCTTCCGAACGTTACTGCAACATAGCCAACAGCTAAGAACATCAGAGCCTTAACTACTGCATGGTTGAGCATGTGGAACACGGCGGCATCAACGGCTTGAGGTGTTGCAACTCCAAAGCCCACAGCTATGAGGCCAATCTGGGCTATACTTGAGTAGGCAAGCATTCTCTTAACGTTTGTCTGCCTCAATGCGGAGAGCTCACCGATGACAACGGTAAGCGTACCGAGGATTAGAATCAAGTTAAGTATTCCCATGAATGCTGGAGTATCTTTGAAGAGGTAGACAATTCTGACCATTGCATACAGACCAGCTTTAACTACGAAGGCCGAGAACATCACTGTTACTGGATGAGGTGATGCTTGATATGCATCTGGTGCCCAAGCGTTGAGCGGGAAGAGTTCAGCTTCAACTGCTAAGCCAACGACGAGTAACGCTAGAGCTGCCTGAGCTACTGTTGGATTCATCTTTGAGGCAAGCATAGCAATTTGCGCTAAGTTTAATGTGCCTAAGCTTCCGTAGAGCAATGCTACACCAACTAAGAAGAAGCTTGAGCCAATTCCACCTAAAATGATGTACTTCATTGCCGCCTCGCTTGCTTCTCCGGTCTTGTTGTAGCCTGTCAAAGCGTAGGCACTGATTGCTGTGATTTCCATGAAGACAAAGAGGTTGAATATATCTCCTGTTGCAATCATTCCGGTAGCACCGAGCATTAAGAGGAGGAACAGCATTGCATACTTGTCAATTGGCTCAACGTCGATTGCCTTCATGCTGAACACTGCCATGAAAAAGCTTACTATTGCGATGATCAGCACAAACAGTGCTGCAAAGTGTCCAATGTAGAGGTTTATTCCAACTGGTGGCTGAAATCCACCAGCAAGGACTATTATCGGCTGTCCAGTTGTGTAGACTTCCTTGAAAGCCCAAGCCGCTATGCCTGTCTGGATTAGAGTTACTAAAGTCAGATAAGGTAGGATAACCTTTTTACCAGCTCTCTTGATGAGCGGAACGAGGAATGCGCTGAATAAAGGTAGAGCTATGAGGAGTGAAGCATATTGGGGATTCATCCTCTCAACCCCCTAATCTTTTCGATATCCAAAGTCTTGTACTTCTCGTAGAGGTTTATCGCAACAGTCAAAGCTAAAGCAGTAGTTGCAACGCCGATAACAATTGCCGTAAGAACAAGAGCTTGTGGTATTGGGTCAACTGCCGTTTGAGGTGTTGCGCCTTCTGTCAAAATAGGTGCAGTTCTACCGCTTACATATCCAACGCTTATTAGGAGCAAGTTCACGCCAGTTTCCATTATGCTGAGCCCTACAAGGATTTTAAGCAGATTTCTCTTTGTGAGGATTGCATAAAGCCCAATCAAGATGAGCGAGATTGCTCCAAAGTAATAGGCACTAATCATTGCCCTCCCTCCTTGGGCTCCTTAACCATGTTGTCAACGATTCCAGTAAGCTCGGTTCCGACCTTGAGACCAATCAGCGTGTAGATTATTGGTATGAACCCAGCACTGAAGAGCCTCCCTATGTTGTCATGGCCGAGTTGCCATGTTTGCCATATCCAGTCAAAGAGGAAGTAGCCGCCTATTGCAAGTCCAATAAGGCCAACGATTACATAGCTCATTCCCGCTAAGCCTTCGAGAGGCTCGAAGACCTTGTGCGGAATTTCATACTCTCTGAACGCTAGGTAAAGCATTAGGAATGCGGTGGCAATCGTTGCTCCGCCCGGGAAGCCCCCTCCCGGTGTTAAGTGACCATGGATGAATATGTAGGCACCAAAGAGCATTATGAATGGCAACAATAACCTTGAACCAGTCTGGAGAACAACGCTCCCCTCGCTCTTTGCAGTTCTTTCCCTCTTCTTCCTCCAGAGTAGAGCAGCAACACCTGTAGCCGCTATGAACAGAACTGTAACCTCACCGAGGGTATCGAAACCTCTGTAATTAACAACGACAGCCGTAACGGCATTTACGGCACCAGTCTGTTCCTTCACATTCTCAAGGTAATACTTTCCAACAAGCATTTTATCTGCTCCAAAGGGAATCTCAGCTAAGGCATTTGCAAGCCAATATCCTGTAATTAGTATAAGGATGATTGCAAGTGCTCTCTTCACCATCTGACCCACCACCCTGTTCCTTCCTCCTCGCTCTCATACCTCTCAGTCCTCTTTATTGCGAAGATAAACACAGCAGCGCTCATTGCTGCACCTATAGCAGCTTCAACCATGGCAACATCTGGAGCTTGGAGCAGGAAGAAAGCGATTGACGCGAATAAGCTCACTGCCGCCATTCCAACTACTGCTGCCAATAAATCCCTCCACTCTACTGCGAAGATTGCTGAAACTATCATGAGGATAACAATTAGATACTCAATACATTGGACACAGTTAATCATTGCTCTCCCTCCTTTGTCTCATCAGAAACTTCCTCTTTGCCCTCTTCTTTTTCCAAATACTCCCTATACTTGTCAACAACGCTGCCTTCCCACAGAGGAATTCCGCTCTTATATGCTGCTCTGATTAATGCATGGGCGCTTATTGGGTTAGTTAACAGCAAGAACACTGCAATCACGAGGGTCTTTGGAAGCCACGCATAGGAACCAACATGCCCAATTGCCCAAATGCCAACTCCAATGATGACACCCAATGAACCAAGTGTAGCGCTCTTAGTTGCAGTCTGCATTCTGTTGTAAACATCGGGCATTCTGATGAGACCGAGAGATGATAGGAAGTAGAATATCGTTCCAAAGAGGACTAAAAACTCCCCAACAATCTCCGCGATCATACTCCTCCCTCCAAGTATCTTGCGAATGCTATGACACCCAGGAAAGCTAGAATTGCATATACCAGTGCAACATCAAGGAATATTGCTCTCTTGTAGTAAAGTGCAAACAGAACCATTAGTCCAGTAGTTATTGTAGTCATGATGTCAACAGCAACCAGTCTGTCAACTGTCGTCGGCCCTCTGAAAACTCTGTACATGCTTAGGAGTGTTGCCACTGCTATGACCGCAAGATAGATGTTAATCCCTATCATTCGAAAATCACCTTCAGGAATTTTTCAAAAGGCCTCGTTATGTTATCTGAGGCGCCTTCAACACTCGCATCTTTAACGTCGATCCAGTGGATAAAATAGCGGTCTCCTTTGACATCAAGGGTTATTGTACCTGGTGTTAAGGTTATTGAGTTCGCCAAGGCTAACTTTCCTGCATTGTTCTTCAGAACAGTTTTGCACTCAACAATTCCTGGGTTTATTGGCCTCTTTGGATGTAAGACCCTATATGCAACATCCAAATTTGCCATGATCATAGCCCAGAGGAAGTATGGCACGTATGCTATTGCATAGGCAACTCTTCTTGGGTGAAGATTTGCTAGGCCTCTTTCTGTAAACACTTCATAAGTCAATGCACCTACGATAAGGGAGAATAGCAGTCCAATTGTAAGCTCTTGCGGGTCTAAGCTGCTTGTAAGGAAAAGCCAAATCACAAAAAGCACAATCACAGTGTAGAGGTAACGGCTTATCTTGCTTGCCTCCTCCATTACCAACCCTCCAAAGCTTAAACTTGAAACTTTTTACATCTTAACTTTTGGTTCAAAATTGATGTTTATAAACTTTATCAAACAAACTTTTAGTTTTAAACTGAAAGTTAAAAATAGAGGTAGCAAAAATGTCCTTTGCTGTAGCAGAGCATTCTTTGAAGTGCATAGCATACCATCAATGCTAGAATCATTTTTTGAGTTGTAGGGACATAACAAAGCTACACAGCCACCTAGCAGTTATGATAAAAATTTAAGCAGAGAAGAATCTTGGAACTAATAAATTGAGATTCTCTTGACGCCTTCGAGTTTTGAAAGCTCATTGATCAAGTCGCCGGGAATTGGTTTCTCTGTAATTATAGTTAGGGTAGCCTCCGGATAAAGCTCCGGATCTTCAGCTACAACTTGAATAATATTTATCCCTCTCTCCGCAATCTTTCCAGCAATCTTTGCCAGAATTCCAATAGCTCTAGGCTCCGGCTCGATTTCGATAACACCATAACCCACATGCCTGCCAACGAATTTCATGTGAACTGTTGGTTCCAAGTTGGTGTAAATCTCTCTGAGCTCTGGTATTTTGAGGATCATTGCAACGGTCTCTTTGACAACTCTTCTATCAACATCGAGAGCCTTTGCTATCTTTGTATATGGCACTTCAATGCTTCCGCACTTTATTTTCATGTCATCGGAAACCTTAAGTCCATACTTTAAGAGTGTCTTTGCTATTTGCTTCCTAACGGGATATTCATCAAAATAATGCTCAATCTTTCCCCACATAGGTACCACCTTGAGCAATCCAGTCCAGCATTATACTCTAGACGACAATAATATTAAAATGTTTCCATGTTCACATTTATCACGAAGAATGTACGAATTAGGTATTATAAAACTTTACTCAAGATTTTTAAACTATTACTCATGAATGCCAACCATGATTAAAATTAAGTTTCCTCATTCATACTTTGAGGACTTAGGCGAGAGCGTTAGGTTAATCTGGAGAAACACCCTTTATGCAGATTTTGAAAAAAAGCTCCTTGCAAGAGCTATAAAAAAGAAATACAGAGTCAAACCAGAAATCACAGCTCAAGATGGCCATCTCCTCATTAACGTTGACAATCCAGATGTTGAAAAGTTCATCACATTTTTCATTCAGAATAATCTTGGAGAGTTCTTAAGGAACCGATACACAAGAAGGAAAATAATCTACATTCATGAAGGTATGAGTGTTCCCCTATTGGGCTACAACGCCTTTGGTCTAATTGATAGAGGTACGAACCTAATTCAAGTAAGAGGTTCGAGTGGATGCAATCTATCATGCATTTTCTGCTCGGTTGATGAGGGACCATATTCAAGGACTAGAAAACTTGACTATGTTGTTGATGTAGACTATTTAATGAAATGGTTCGATGAAGTTGCAAGATTTAAAGGCAAAGGGCTTGAGGCACACTTAGACGGGCAGGGTGAACCTTTGATTTATCCATTCATAGTTGAGCTTGTGCAGGCATTGAAAGAGCACCCAAATGTTGATGTCGTATCAATGCAGAGCAATGGTGTTCTTTTGAACGACAAGCTAGTTGAAGAACTCGCTGAGGCTGGATTGGATAGAATGAATCTTTCAGTACATTCTCTTGACCCAGAAAAGGCGAAGATGTTAATGGGAATGAAAGATTACGACCTAAATCATGTTTTAGAGATGGCAGAAGCTTTGGTAAATGCGGGGATTGATGTTCTTCTCGCCCCGGTAATTATCTTTGGAGTGAATGACAATGAGGCTGAGGCATTCATAGAGTTTGCAAGGAAGATCGGAGCTGGAAAGAGATGGCCTGCATTAGGTTTTCAGAACTACGTGCCATATAAATTCGGCAGAAATCCAGCAATAGCCAAACTCATGCCATTTAAGAAGTTCTATGACTGGTTAAGAGAGCTTGAGAAAAAGACTGGGATGAAGCCCCTCGTCTTAAGACCAGAGCACTTTGGAATGCATAGGAGGAAATTTATCCCATTAGTCTTTAGGACTGGAGAGGTAGTGAAAGCTGAGATTGTTCTGCCTGGAAGAATTGAAGGCGAGATGCTCGGGATTGCGAGGAATAGGCTAATTGAAGTAATCAACACCAATGCCAAGGTTGGAGATAAGATAAAGGTTAAGATTGTGAGGACAAGGCATGGGATTTATGTGGCAACTCCAGTTAAATAAACCTTGAACTCCTAACTTTCAGCTCTCCTCTTTCATAAAGCTCAAGCAAAATCTTCACAATTCTTTCTCCTGCTTTTCCATCGCCGAAAGGATTCTCTGCAGATGCCATTTTTTCATAGAATTCCCTATCATTTAAAAGTCTGTTAATATAGTGCAGTGCTCTATCCTTCTCAAGACCAACCAAAATGTTACCGCCAGCTTTAACTGTCTCTGGCCTCTCAGTATTGTAGCGCAAAGTTAAGCATGGAACATTGAGAATTATGCTTTCCTCCTGCACTCCGCCAGAATCAGTCATTACAATCTTAGCATTCTTCTGTAGCTTTAAAAAGTCAAGGTATCCCAGAGGCTGTGTGACAATGAGGTTCTCGATTTTATTAACCCTCTCCCACAGCCCAAACTCTTTAAGCCTGTTTCTCGTTCTCGGATGCATTGGATAAACTGCTTTTATTGGAAGGGCTTCAAGGATGTCAACTAGTTTTCCAAGATTTTCTTTGCTGTCGGTGTTCTCTGCTCTGTGAGCTGTGATGAGGATATACTCTTTTGGCTTTAGCCCAAGTTTTTCAAGAATCCTGCTTTTCCGCTCAGCTATCTCTGAGTTTTGCAAAACTGCATCGACTATTGTGTTCCCAACAACATAAACGCCTTCTCTAATACCTTCATTCTCCAAATTTTTCTTGGCTTCCTCTGTTGGAGCAAAGAGGACTTCACTTGCATGATCAGCTAGAATTCTGTTTATTTCTTCGGGCATTGTTCTGTCAAAGCTCCTCAGTCCAGCTTCAACATGAGCCACAGGGATTTTGAGCTTAACACTAGCTAAAGCTCCAGCTAGAACTGTATTTGTATCACCTTGAACGAGTGTGACATCTGGCTTCTCTTTTATCAAAACTTTCTCAATCTTAATCATGGCAATTCCTGTCTGCTCTGCTTGGGTTCCAGAGCCGACTTCAAGATGATAGTCGATGCTGTCAAGCTCAAGCTCTTCCAAAAATATCCTGCTCATCTCGTAGTCGTAATGCTGTCCCGTATGAATTAGGAGAGGCTTAACTCCTCTTTTCTCAAATGCTCTAATAACCGGGGCAAGCTTTATAATCTCAGGCCGTGTTCCGAAGACAAATGCTGGCTTCAATACTCGCCCCTCCCAATGCCCTTAAATATAAAGCCCTTGGGAGGTTTGTCTATTACATGTCTTCCGTCTACTAGGATTTTATTCCTCATCAATTTCCCTAGTTCTTCCCAATTGAGTTCTTTAAACTGTGAGTGGTCAGTTGCAATTACAATTGCATCAGAATCTTTTACTGCTTCCTCAAGGGTTTTATGCGTCCCATCGACATATGGGTCATAAGAACGAACTTCTTTAACGTCATCTTGGATAGCCTCAATAAACGCATAGGCTGGTGAGTTCCTTGTATCGTCAGAGTTTCCTTTGTATGCTAAGCCAAGAACAGTTACAACAGCTTCTTCTGAGGGTAGGTTTATCATCTTAAATGCCTCAAATAGCAAGTCCTTTGCCATTAAAGGCATGTCTTCATTGATTTCTCTCGCTTTCTTGATTAATCCAAAGTCTTCTTTTGCTGAACTGAGCAGTAAATACGGGTCTTTTGGCAAACAATGGCCTCCAACTCCTATTCCAGGGATGTGTATTTTGACCCTGGGATGGGTGTTTGCTAGCTCAATGGCCTCAAAGATGTTAATCTTATACTGATGAGCTAAAAATGCAAACTCATTTGCCAACGCAATGTTGACATCTCTGAACGTGTTCTCCATGAGCTTTACCATCTCACTTGTGGTAGAATCTGTTTTGAAAATCTGTCCTTTAACAAATGCTCTATACAAAACTTCAGCCAAGTCAGCACTCTCTTTGGTTATTCCACCAAGGATTCTCGAGTTATAAACAAGCTCCTTGAAAATTCTTCCCGGCATTACTCTCTCTGGGGCATGAACCATATAGAAGTCTTTTCCAGCTTTAAATCCAGTGAGGCTCTCAATTAATTCTGCCATTCTTACAGTGGTCAGAGGAGGAACAGTGCTCTCAATTATCACCAAGGAACCTTTTTTCATTGCTTTTGCTACAGTTTTTACTGCACTTTCGAGATACTCTAAGTTAGGTGTCTTATCCTCTTTGAGCGGAGTCTGAACACAAATTATGTAGACATCCTTATTCTTAATGTCTTCAGGGTTTGATGTAGCCCTGAGTTTGCCGCTTTTCAGAGCTTTGCGGAGTAGCTCATTTATCTCCGGTTCGACGATATGAGCTTCCCCAGAATTGAGCTTTTTTACAACATCTTCTCTAATCTCATATCCAATCACATTAAATCCAGAGTTAGCAAACATTATGGCAGTTGGAAGGCCAATGTATCCTAATCCAATCACAGCAATCTCTGCCTGCCTGTCCTCTATCCTCTCCCTCACTTCACTCACCTAACATTAAAGGCAGAAAAAACAAATTTAAGGGTTTTCCAGGTAACGATTTCAGAACTCTATATAAGTTGCTTGCCATAAAATTTTGATTTCAACAAATATATGAGCATTTTCTCCTAAAATTTGCTAAAAATAACCTCTTAGAGAGGCTAAATCATTTGATGAAAATGTAATAAACGTTAAAACATTGAAATCAACGATAAGAAATCTTAAAAAACAAGTTCTCACAACCGTTTTACGGAAACCCTTTTAATGGACAGAGTTGCTCATTATATTAGGTGGGAGTGTATGAAGATATGGATTGACATTGTAAATTCACCTCATGCTCACTTTTTCAAGGGTATAATTAGAGAGCTCGAGAAGAGGGGTCATGAAATTTTAGTTACAACGAGAGAGTTTGACGGACTAACTGACATTCTTGACATGCTTGGAATTGAATACTACGTTGTTGGTAAGCATGGAGGATCAACCTTAGAAGGTAAGCTTATTGCAAGTGCTGAGAGGCAGTATAAACTTGCGAAGCTGATAATTGAAGAGAAACCAGACTTATGCATTTATAAAAATTCCCCCGAAGCTCCAAGAGTAGCTTATGGGCTGAGAATCCCAACGATTGGGTTTGTTGATAATGACACTTCAATTCCTGTTAACAAACTCATGCTGCCATTCACAAACAGAGTTATTTACCCAAAAGCCATTGATGCCTACGACTTAATTAGATGTGGGGCAGATGCAAACTCTTTGAGACCAATTAATGGATTTCCAGAGCTAGCCCACTTGTATGGGTTTAAACCAAATACAGCACCTTTAAATGAACTTGGACTTGAGAAATACAACTACATCGTTATGAGGACTGAGCCAATAAAAGCAAACTACTTCAACGGAGATGCAGAAAAAAGCATCCTTGAGGGCATAATTCCTCTTCTCCCAGATCTTCCAATAGTTCTGTTCCCGAGAACAGAGGAGCAGGCAAAGAGGTTTGAGCGCTTCGAGAATGTTATAATTCCAGAGCATGTAACAGACAGCCTAAGCCTCCTTTACTACGCAAAGCTCATGATCGGAGCTGGAGGAACTATGAACAGAGAGGCATTAGCATTAGGCACTCCAACGATTTCAACGTATCCCGGGAAGCTTTTGGCAGTTACAAAGTGGCTTATAAGTCTAGGAATTAAACACCACTCAACTAATCCAATTGAAGTTGCAAGCAAAGCGTGGGAGATGATCAGAAAGAACGGTGCGTATCGGAATTACATTCGCAGTGTTGTTTCCGCTCTTGATAATCCAATTGATGTAATGCTGGAAGAAATAGAAACGTATGAGGAATTCGGAACTTTCACTCCGCTACAAAACTCAAAGGTTATAACCAGCTAGCCGTGGAGTAATATAAGCTTCAATAAACGCTGCAATTAAAAGCAAGAAAATTGCTATACCGAGCATTTTTATCGCTATTCTAAATCCTTTTCTAAATCTCTCCCCAACAGTACCCTCTCCCTTAATAATCTCTAAATACCATACAATTCCGCCTAAACCCGCGATTGCAAATGCGGGGATTTCAACGATTCCGTGAGGCACAATTGAGAGCAAGATTTTTGTTAAGTTTTCGCCTTGGAGATATGAGTATTCCACAACAATTCCAACTAAGAAGCCGTTAAAGAAGAGAATCCCTAACGGCACAACACCGAACAATACACCGCCAAAAGCTGCTAAAATTGCCACTCGTGTGTTGTTTAGGAATATCAGTTTGAAAAGGCTGAAGCTGTCTTGGATTCCATCAAGCTTGCCACTAAAAATCTGTTTTAAATTTGAGAATAAATTCCCTGCAAACTGTGGATTTAAGACCGTAAAAACTATCCCTAATGAAACTCCAATCAAAAATGTTCCAAGGAGAGCTAGGAAAATCTTGCTCTTATTCATTTTCTCCCCTCAACGCATTCTTTAGCGCTATTTTAAAATCTTCAACATTTATATAGGGCATTTCAACATCTAATCTCATTGCAAAAAACTCATCAATTATATGCTCAAGCTCTTCAAGTTTATGTCCTTCTAATTCCTTTTCGAGCTCTTCAATGGTATTCTCTGGATATACGAAGAAATCTCCAGTAATTTTGACGCTCTCTGCAATTCCATCCCTTTCCTCAATCTCAAACCTTATCAGTCCTTTCTTTGCTTTATGTTCTCCAATTCTCTTCATTGTCCTCACGTAGGAATGTGAGGCGGAGAAGTTTTTAAAGGTTAAGCTCAATTCACGTTAGGTGGTGGCAGATGGCTTATGATGACATAAAAGAAGAAGTAAAATCAATCCTCGAAAAGAGGATCAAAGACATGCTTGAAAAAGAGGGAAAAAGTTGGGAGGGTGAGATATTATTTGACGAGACACCAAGTATGGAACTTGGCGATTTTGCAACTACAGTCGCTTTCCAACTGGCGAGAGTTTTTAGAAAGGCTCCTCGTTTGATAGCTCAAGAAATCGTAGAAGGAATTAAGAATGAGCTACCAGAGTACATATTGAAAGTTGAAGTTGCAGGAGCAGGTTACATAAACTTCTTCCTCGATTACGAAAAATTTGGAAGGCTCATCACAGAAGAAATCATAACAAAAAGGGAAGATTATGGGAAGAGCAATATTGGAAAAGGAAAGAAAGTCATTGTAGAGCACACCTCAGTAAACCCCACTAAGCCACTTCACATGGGGCATGCAAGAAATTCAATTCTTGGAGATACTATGGCAAGAGTCATGAAAGCCTTGGGATATAATGTTGAAGTCCAGAACTACATTGATGACTTGGGAATCCAGTTTGCTCAAGTTCTATGGGGTTATTTAAATCTAAAAGAGGAGTTTGAAAAAATCAAAGCCGATATCGAAGAAAAATGTATAAAAGAAAACGTCATAGACCATGTCCTTGGTTTGCTCTATGTAGAGGTCCATAAGAGAATGGAAGAAAATCCAGAAGTTGAAAAAGAAGTCAGAGAACTCATGAAAAAGCTCGAAGAGGGAGATAACGAAATAGCAGAGCTTGGAAGAAGATTAGCAGAGGAAGTCGTTAAAGCACAAATGCAAACAACATATCGCTTGAACATTGCCTATGATTTGCTGTCATGGGAGAGCGACATAGTGAGGAGCGGTATCTTTGAAGAAGCTTATGAAAAAATAGAACAAAATGAGCACTTTGAATGGGCTAAAGAAGGGAAATATAAAGGAGCATTCATAATGAAGCTTGGTGACCTTTTCCCTGACATGGAGAATCCAGATATGGTTCTCATAAGAAGCGATGGAACTGCCACCTACACTGGAAAAGATATAGCATATCACATGTGGAAGTTTGGGCTTGTAAGTGCAGACATGCTTTACAAGATTTGGGACAGGGTAATTTTTGAAGGAAGGGAACATGAGACATGGACAACTGCAAAAGACGGCAAATCGATGCCCGGAAAGTTTGGACATGCGGACATCGTTATAAACGTCATCGGCGCTGAACAGAGGTATCCTCAAAAAGTTGTTGCTTATGCACTCAAGCTCCTAGGCTACGAAGAGGCTTACAAGAACTTCCACCACTTGGCTTATGAGCATGTGGTAAGGCCAGAAGGTAAGTTCAGTGGGAGGAAAGGAACATGGATTGGATTCACTGTTGATGAAGTTGTAAATGAAGCCGTAAAGAGGGCAAAAGAACTTGTTGAAGAAAAGAACCCCAACTTATGCGAAGAAGAAAAGAAGAAAATAGCAGAGGCTGTAGGAATCGGAGCAATAAGGTACAACATGCTCAAATACTCCCCAGAAAAGATAATAACATTCCGCTGGGAGGATGTGCTCAACTTTGAGGGCGAAAGCGCCCCCTATGTTCAATACGCACATGCGAGATGTGCCTCAATCCTGAAAAAAGCTGAGGAAAAGGGAATTACCTTAGAACTCGAGAAGCTCTTAGAGAATGCGGACTTCTCAAACCTCGACAAAAAAGAAAAAGAACTCATAAAACTGCTCTCAAGATTCCCAGAAATAGTTAAGGAAGTAGGAACAGAGATAAAGCCCCACCTTCTAGCTTGGTATGCTAATGAAGTTGCAATGGTGTTTAACAAGTTCTATATGGCACTGCCAGTGCTTAAAGCAGAGAAAGGAATACTTGAAGAGCGTTTATTATTGGTTATGGCAACAAAGCAAGTCCTAAGGAACGTGCTTAATTTAATGGGAATAGAAGCTCCAGAAAGAATGTGATTGTTCATAAATTTTCCTTCTTTATATAGCTCTCTTTTCTTTCCAAACTACTACAATACCACTGAATATCAGCAGAAGAGAAATGATGTAGCTTTTTAGGCTAGGATGCTGCCTCAACTCAGCATATACAATGCATTCTCTCTCGCTTTCAACTTCAATCAAGTGCTCACCTTTAAGCCGAGAAGAATAAGTCGTGAATTCTCCAATTTCTTTTCCATCAATTTTGAGGTGAAAAGGTGCATCTGAAGTTAGTTTTAATGAAACATCGCCATTCAAATAAATGGCATCTGTAAACTCATTGTCTTCATTCAATATCATTTGCTCATGTGAGCCATACCCACTTACAACCACTGGATATATAGTAAGAAGAAATATCAGATACAAAACACCAAACAATGAGAGCGATACACCTAGAAGTTTTCTCATGCTCTCACCTATTTTGATTATCATTATTTGTCTATATAACTTTTACTCAAAAATCGAGTATTACCGAAATTTGGAAAACCCTAAATAGGACAAAAACCAAAGGAATACGGTGAGTTTATGAAGGGTGTGATAGTCCCGTTGGTTACTCCATTTAATGAAGACTATTCACTGGATTTTCAGGCTTTAGAGGAACACATAAATTACCTCCAAAGAGTCGGGGTTCATGGAATTTTCATAAACGCAACTACTGGAGAATTCATAAGCTTAACCAAAGAAGAAAGAAAGCTTCTAGCTGAAAAAGGACGGGAACTTGTGAACGCATCGTTTTACCTAGTGGGAACAGCCTCAACAAACACTTTTGAAGTTATAGAGCTCACAAGACACGCTGAAGATATTGGTGCAGATTATGTAGTGATCGCTCCACCATACTACTGCCCCTTAAATGACGAAGCCCTCTTCACTCATTATTCACTGATTGCTGAGAAAGCAGACATTCCAATAATTCTCTACAACATTCCAAGCTGCGCGAATCCTCTGAGTGTCCCACTGATAAAAAAGCTAGCCCTTGAGTATGATAACATAGCTGGAATTAAAGAAACAATAGATAGCATAAGCCATGTGAGAGACGTTATCTTTGAGGTTAAAGGAGAGAGAAAAGACTTTAAAGTGTTTACTGGTTTGGATCATCACTTTCTAAACACACTAATTCTGGGAGGCGATGGTGGAATAATGGCGTGTGCAAACTTTGCTCCTGAAATTCATCTCAAGCTTTTCAAGGCATTTGAAGAGAAAAAGCCCGAGATGTTTGAATATGCCAAAAAGCTGGCAAAACTTTCCCAAATTTACAGCTTGGCATCTTCTTTCGGCTCTGCAATAAAGATTGCAATGCAGCTTAGAGGATTTTCAATAAAGCCAGTATTAAGACCTCCATATGTGATGGATGGAAAGGAAACAAGGGATAGAATAAAAGAGCTTCTAGCTTCACTGGAGCTTATACCTTAAGAATGCTCCCAGTCCACCAAAGGCTTTATAGAACTGCTGTCCTTCCTCGGTGTCAAGCGAAATGATCTCAACGTTAGCTCCTATTTCTTCCGCCATTTTTATTAGCTCCTCGGCAACGTCCCACTTCTCAAAGCTGATGTTCTGGCTTCCGCACTTTGGACATGTCTTAAGCTTCCTCTTGTAAACTTCAAACTCCTGCTCGCTCATTGTTTTAAGCTCTTCCCAGCCGCAGTTGTTACATTTAGCTTTGGCTCTAACTTTGTCATATCCTTCGCTTATCAATAATGTATCAACGGCTCCAAGCTCCAAAGCCTTTCTAACCTCCTTTTCACCATAGGTTATCAGTCCAGTGTCTTTAACTAGATGTCTGAAGAAGTCCTGGACAAGCTTTTTCTCCTTAATTGCTTCGTGTTCCGATAGAATGTCGCTTGCCTTTTCAACGAGCTCCCTCAGTCCATATTCTCCATGGTAACTGATGTCAACTACACCAATTATCTTTTTCCTGAGCTCGTGATGGAGGTAGTCTCCTTCAATGAACTCTTCTTTCGTTGGTCCAGGGCCACCAATGATAATCCCTTTGAGCTCTCCTTTCTCTAAGAGAGGGAGAAATGCCTTATTAGCGTGTTCTCCAATTCTTTTCATGAATTCGTGAGTCTCTTGCTCTCTAATTCTCTCGTATCTTCTTGCAGACTGACCACCAGCTCTTGTCTTTCCTGGAACGTTGGATGTGAGTTCATCGACAACTTCAATTCTCTTTCCTCTAAGGATTCCTATAGTTGCCTCGTTTTTCTCAACTGTTATAAGGCCATAAGCCTCTTTAACACGAAGCATCTCTTCCAATGGTTCTGTAACAAAAGTCTGATCACATCGATATAGTCTAACTTTTAGAGGCTCTGGTGGGATGATTGCAAATACCCTAATGTCGCTAACCCCTTCTTGCTCGCTAACGTTTCCGACAAACAAAGCTAGCCCAGTTGGTGGTGTCTGTTTGTAGAGTTTTAAGTGTTGCATTGCTCTTTCCAAAGCTCCAAGGACATTCTTTCGAGTTGATTTTGACTTAATATTCTGGGCGGTTCCATACTCCTCTCTAAGCTGCTGCATGACTTTATTGAGATCATAACCTGCAGGGATATACAGAGAGACAAGCTCAGTCGCTCGCCCTCTAATTTTTTTCAGTTCCTCAACCTTTTTCTTTAATTCATACATTTCAGCTGAAGTGTGAGACATGAGCATCACCCCAAAACTGCTCTCGCTAACGACTTAAAAGAATTCGAATTTATAAAGATTTGGTCATAAAAAGGTAAAAGGCTAGATAAAAGACAATACCAACAAAATGAAAACTCCAACAACTCCGCCCACAGCTATTATCAAGAGATTAATGAGGTTCAGTTCAATGTGGGCAACGCCGAGGAAATTGATTATGCCTACTAAAATCAATCCTACTATTGTGTTCATTGCCATCCACTTTAATATCGCCAGCGTCAGCTTCAAAATCAAATAGCCAGCTAAAATCAACAAAACCAAAAATATCAACCACTGCAGCATTTAATCACCTCTCAAGTTCTCTTAATGCATCCTTTGCTATTTCTCCAAGAGGTATCCACTTCATACCCTCAAACGGCAGAATAACTTTCTCTTGAACATTCACAAGCTCTTCAACATACGGCTTGAGTTCTGCTAGCTTGAATTCCTTAATCATCAAAGAGGCAAATGCTTTGTCATTTTTGTTTCCAGACATTAGGATATCCCTAATCTCATCAATAATTTCCCCTTTGTACTCGATAAACAACTCGGGATTTTCTTTCATTAGGAATCCAAGGAATATCATTGCGTTTTCTTTTACGTAGGAGTTCCTTGACTTGACAAGATCGAGGAACTTAAGAACATAATCTTTCTTGAGATTCTTGATAACAACATTTTTATCTCGTTCAAGGATGCTTGTAAGAGCCAGCAAAGAATCCCCAACAATGCCGGGATTTCCCTCGTTAAGAAGCTCAAAGAGAGCATTGAGGATTTTCTTATCCCGCGATGCCTGTTCCACTACCCTCTCAATCTGATTGCTTTCAAGCATCTTTCTGACTTTATCCTTTTTAGAACCGAAGGAAAATAATCCCATGTCACTCACCAACGCTCTTTTTAAGAAATTATGCAGGCAAAGGTTAAAGCTTTTTTGCATAGTTAACTTTAAAACTCAAAAAGAGAGGTTAATTTAGGCAATGAAGAGAGCGAATTGCACTGAAAGATGATGAACCTCCACTTCGGAGCCCTTGAGAGGTGATAAAATGGAGATTAAAGAGTTCCAGCAAATGATAAAGGACATATATTTTCATAGAGATTCAAAGAGGGGACTAGAAAGAACTTTCTTATGGTTTGTCGAAGAAGTTGGTGAGCTTGCTGAGGCTTTGAGAAAAGGAAAACAAGAAGACATGGAAGAGGAATTCGCCGATGTCCTTGCATGGCTTGTAAGCTTAGCTAATTTGGCTAATGTTGACCTTGAAAAAGCAGCCCTCAAGAAATATCCTGGTGTTTGCCCCTACTGTAGAAAGAGTCCGTGTGAGTGTGAGAAGGAGTAGCACCTTAAGGTTGTCATAACTGTTGTTAGGAATATAAGTACTAAGCGAAATTGTTAAATACTACATCATACCACTAATGTCTTTAGGTTGGGAGGCGTCATGAGAAAAGGACAAGGCTCCTTAGGATATCTCTTTCTCATAGCTGTTGCAATTATAATTGTTGCTATCGTGATTAAATACAGCGAACCTGCGGTAAAAGAAGTTCCCATTACAGGGATTATATACATTGATCCCGAGGGTTCTGCAAAGACAGAAGAAACAGACACAAAAATAGCATGGCAAGCAATGTATAAATATCCACCTGAGTGTCGCCCAATTGCTGGAAATCCATATTGTGATTTTTATGTCACTGTAAATTTGAAATACTACAAAAGTGGAAGATACCAGGGAAAATACAGAATAGACGTCTATGTTGCTGGGGATGCTGAGAAAATAAAGAAGATTAAAGTTCAGCTCTGCAATGGATGGGAGTATACTTGGAGCGAAGAAGAATTTGACTATAATAACCCCAATCTCAATGAGCATAACAAAGCAGTTAAAGTGAATGGCAAAACATACTTTGATCCCGGTGATTTAGAGTTTCCATGTCAAGTTATTATAATGGCGTGGATGAAATAAAAACGATACAGTTGCTAAATGGGTTACTATTAAGTTCAACTAATAATCGATAGCTAAAAGGTAGATAAAAAACAAAAATTTAATTATCACTTTGTAGCATTTTGTATAGACTGATTTACAAGTTCTGTTAACTTTGAAGCACTTTGGTTAACGACTTCACCAGTTGACTCCCCAGCACCTCTTAAGTACTTCAGCACAATCGCGATTATAATCAATGCTGCAGCGATCATAAACAAATACTCAATTGCACCCTGAGCCTTCCTCCTCATAACATCCACCCCCATTGACGTCTTTCATCAATTTTAATAGGAAAAAGGTTATATATCTTTTTGCTCAAATCTGAGACGATTATACGCAATAATGATTATTCAAGGTGTCATAAATGGTATTAAAAATTTTCCAATCGGAATCTGCAAATATTGGAGAATGTCTAAGTAATATTGAAGAGGATTCAAAAAGAGAGTTTCTAAAAACTCCAGGTAAAATAGAAAAATCAAAAATTTTCCTAAATTTTGGAGCTTTTATGAACATTACAATTGCTGTGGTTATTGACGAAACCCAACCAGCAGAAAAAGGCATAATAACCGCATACACAAGTGGAAAAAATAAAAGAGATGCAATGAAGAAACTTCAGGAGATTATCAACAAACAGATAAAAAGCTCCATGGAAATTGTTGATTTTGAAGTTGGAACTTATACAACACCCGTAACAAGAAGAACATATGCGGTGGGAATTGTTGTATACAACATTCCGGAGCAAGAGATAGTTCTTAAAAAGTTGAGCATAAAAGAAAGAAGAAGAATCCTTGCCAGAGCTTTGGAGCTGTTCAATTACAATCCAAAAGTGCTGAACATCTCAGAGGTCGCAAGAACCTTTGGAGTGTCCCGTGACTCCATTTACTATGACATAGAGCAGATACTAAAAGAAAAGAAATCAGCGGGTAGCTAATGGTACAGGCGTTGCAGAGAGTATGAAAATCATAAGAGCTATGACTGCTAGTATTTTTCTTTTTGTAGAGACGGGACTAACTTCATCTAGCGCTCCTGGATTGCCTATTCTGCCCATCAAAAGTATAATGCCTCCCCATACCAGCCAGCCAACCCAGAGATAGCTTAAAACAAGTAGTGCAAAACCTAATCCAAAGGTTAGATATGCATGTGCCTTTTCATTTAAAAAAGCCCTAGCTATGTGTCCTCCATCAAGTTGAGCTGCTGGGAACAAATTTAGGAATGTTACCAGAATTCCCACCCAGCCCGCAATTGCGACAGGATGAAGCTGAAGAACTACATTGCTACCAATATCACCGTAAAAAACTTTGTAAAATATCTCAAACAGCAGGTTAGTCCCAAAATAAACTGCACCCTCCATTTCTTGAGGAGAAACTGGGACTACCACGGAAAGCTTCAGCCCGAGTATGGAGACAGGTAGGGCCACCAAAAATCCAGCCAAAGGTCCGCTTACTCCTAAATCAATGGCAGCATTTCTTGTTGGAATGGGGGACTTAACTCTAATTACTGCTCCCATTGTCCCTATGAATGAAGGAAATGGAATAAAGTATGGAAACGTCGATTTTACTCCGTGCAAAGTTGCTGCTATTTTGTGCCCCATCTCATGAGTTCCAAGGATTGTCATTATGCTTATAGAGAAAGCTAAAGCATTGAGGTAGATGTTTCTAATGCCCGGAAGGTTGTACTGATCCAAGGTTTGGACATAACCCAAAGACAGAATGTAGCCAGCACCAAAGGTACTTATCAGAGTTGCTATGAAAAGAATTATCCCAATTAAAGGATTCTCTTCTTTTATAGGCTGCGCAGGAAACACATAAAGAACGATCTTTCCATTTCTCCTTTTCAGAGCTGCCCAATAACCTAAAACTTCAAGCTCTTTTAACACTTTTTCAAAATTCGTCTCCTTGATTGAATAAACTTCAAATGCTATCATATTTGCATCTTGTCTGAGAATGCTCCCAATTTCATAAAATTCCCTAATTTTCCGCATTAACTCCTGAGGAACTTGCTTCTCCGAAGCCTCAAGCTCTTCAGTAAATCCTACAAGAACCATATCACCACCGCAGTGAGGACAAGCATTCTCAACCAGTGGTTCTGTAGAATCTCTAACCTCCCTATGGCCGCAGTTGATGCACTCGTAAATTCCTTTCGGCATTTTTTCACCTTACCTTTCTTTTTGGACAATCATTTAAATGTCTTCCTCTTCGTGGATTATAACTTCCCCCTTATCAGCATCAACCTCAATGATTTGGCCGCTCCTAATTTTCTTTATATCAATCTTATCTACCATAGGAATTTCTGCAATTATTGCACCAGTTGCCACTATCGTCTCGGCATCTTCAACTACAATGGCTTTTGGGGCAACATTGTTCTTTTTGAGCTGGTAAATAACATAAGAACCAACAGTTGAGCCCTTGCCCCTTGGGAACACAAGGATTTTATCTTTAACACTCTCCCCCTTTATGTCGCTCTCAGCATCAGTTACAATGCCCGTTCTAGGATCAATTCCACCCAAAAATGAGAGCGGCTTTTGGGAAACCAACGCAATCCCTTTTGCCTTTCCTTTTGTTATCTTTCTCCCTTTGAGCTTCATTGCCCTCACCTCATGGAGCTTCAAGAAGCAGCTTATCTGTGTTATCAAGCCTTACTTTTAGTCCAGCCGATGAAAAATAGAAGCTCGCCTTTCCACTGTTCGTTGCAATTCCCCTGTACCAGCTCTCAATTGGTGAGACAATTAGGCATGCATCAACGATTATCCTTCCGTTGTAGCGTTCTATAACTTCAGTATAACCCAAAGAATCTGCCAGATATTTTACAACTCTGCTTGCTGTTATGAAAAGGGGTATTTTCAGCGGTTTTCCACGCATTCTCAAAAGCTCAGCAACTTCTTTTATTTCATGAATTGATGCATGTGGACAGCCAATTAAGATAGCGTCAATTTCGTTCCAATCAGCATTGTATTTCTCTTTAACTTCCTTGAGCTCCTTATCATCAACTTGTATTTTCTCAAGCTTGTCTGTGATGGCAGTTTTATATTCTGGGGTTTCGCTCTCAACATGGTACAAAGCAACTGAACCCGTTGCAGCCATTGAAGCCCCGAGCTCTTTCAAATAATCTGTCTTTTCAGGTTTCAGCCCTTTAAAATAGGGAACATCATTTTTGAGAACATTTCCGAGGTAGTATCCTAAAAAGCTGTAGTCAACAAAATCTTTAACTTTAGCTTGAACTTCAATGATAACGGTTGCTTTTCTATTTTCTTCTAGGTGAAGCCCATAATTTGGTGTTTTTCCAACGATAGCAGCCGCTAGGCTTGAAGGCCCTCCTTCTCTGTTTGTCCTAGCTCCGATAATCGAGTTTGCAAAACTTACGGCAGAACTCTCACTCCAAGCAATATGATCACCAAACTTGGGCAGATTTGCTCCATAGTATGGGGTGCATGTTGAAGTTATTTCAATTCCCATAGCCTTATAAAGCTCCAGAATCTCTCTTTGTTTTTCCATGAACTCTTCATTGCCAATTCCTGCGGGATTTAGAGTTGTATATACACTAACTTTTGCCCCTGCATCTACAAAATCTCTCAAAAATTCTATGCCAGCGTCCCCAATATTTTTATAAGAAACTCCGGCTATTTGGGCGCTTTTGATTGGAATTAACCTATCAGCTCCGTAAATTTCACCGAGAGCAACGAGAATCTCCATAGCTTTCTGGAGAGCATATCCATACTCCCCGGCCAAAATAAGCTCCTCTTCCTTTGTTAGATACATACCATCACCATAAGAGATATCTCATAGGGGTTTAAAGCTTTTACAGTCTCTAAAATGTAGCTTAAGTGGTTGCAAAGGCTTGTTTTGTTATTGAAATTAGTTAAATTGGGCAAAAAAGTTTTGTAGCCCGAGTTCTAAAACAGTAAAGTTTATAAACTCACCATATATTAGTAGGTATCGGGTTGTGCAGCGGGGTGGGGCAGCTAGGAGTGCCCGCCGGGCTCATAACCCGGAGGTCGGAGGTTCAAATCCTCCCCCCGCTACCAGTTTCTTTCTATTAGTAAAAGAGATACGACATTAAAGAGTAAAAGTTCTGCCCGTTACGTAATCCAGATAGCTCTGGAGGAGTTTTTGTTTTCGCTCAATTGTGAATCCAATATCAACGTGAAAGGCACGAATGCTTTGGAGTTTTGATATTCTTATCTCGTAAAGATCTGAGGTGTACCTGTACTCCTTTCCTCGGATTATAGCTTTACTCCCCTTCTTTTTCGTTAACACTATGGTGCTTTCTATTCCAATATCTTCCAGTAGTTCTTTACAAAACCTGAGAAGACCAATGTCATAGTTAGAAGCTGATATGAAAGCTCGCTTTCGTTTTCTATCTAAACAAACACATCCTTCACTATCGAAAAATCCTCTCAAAAACTCTCTTGGATAAAGCTTGGCAATATCAAATAAAACCTCCCTCGGTCTTATCAAGAACAGATATAATTCCTTGCTCGTCGCCTCAACGCTCCATCTTCCACTCCTCGTTGAATCGTTCTCATAATACACCCTCGGATTTAGGCCTAGAGATTTCAACGCTTTAGCGAATTCTTCGGCAAATTCTCTATCGATAACCTTAAAGCCTTATCCTGTACCTGTATCTTTTGTCAGCATTTACACTAGCATCACCAAAATAGACCCCAATAGCATAGGATAAATCTGGAGAAGGTTTTAAGTTCACCTCTTTAATCCTGTTCAGAGGATTGTGCATTTCTTTACACCATCTTATAACAGTAGCTTTTGAAATTTTTACGCCCTTATCTTCTGCTATTGCCTTTGATATCTCAGAGTAGCTTAATCCATTGTTTCTTAGCTCGCTAGCGTATTCCATAATCTCATGAAGTTCCTCTTGATTCAGGTCTTTTAATCTTCGCATGATAATCTAATTGCTTCCAGAATTTTTTAAATTTTTCGTAATTTCTACACCATCAACAATAGTTAACACTCAACAGGCAAAACTTTTTAAACACACCTCGGCAATTCCAATTGGCTATGCCATAAGGGACGGCTGGCGGGAGCTGGCCGTCGCCAAGGAGGTGTTGTACATGGCAAGGATACATGCGAGAAAGAGAGGTAAATCTGGATCAAAGAGACCTCCAAGGACTGCTCCACCAACTTGGGTGGAATATACAGCTGAAGAAGTTGAGAACCTCGTTATAAAGCTTAGAAAAGAAGGTTACAGCACAGCTATGATAGGGACTATTCTCAGAGACCAGTATGGAATTCCAAGCGTCAAGCTGATCACAGGCAAAAAGATAACCAAGATCCTCGAGGAGAACGGTTTAGCACCAGAGATTCCAGAGGACTTGATGTTCCTCATTAAGAGAGCCGTAAACTTAAGAAGGCACCTCGAGGAGCACCCCAAGGACAAGCACTCAAGAAGAGGACTTCAGCTCATTGAGAGCAAGATTAGAAGACTTGTAAAGTACTATAGAAGAACAGGAAAGCTCCCACCAAAGTGGAGATACGATCCAGAGCAAGCAAAACTCTTAGTCCGCTGATTTCTCACTTTTTCCTTATTAAGGTGATATGATGGACAAAAGTGCATTTTTAGAGAAGGTTAGAGAGGGTGCTGAACTAATAAAAATGCATATCGAGTTAGGACACACTATACGCATAATTTCTCACAGAGATGCCGATGGAATAACCGCAGGGGCTATTCTGGCAAAGGCCGTTGCACGAGAAGGAGGAAACTTCCATTTAAGCATTGTTAAACAGCTCAGTGAAGATTTAATCAAGGAGCTCGCAAATGAAAAACAGAAAATTTACGTTTTCAGCGATTTAGGCAGCGGATCAATAAAGCTCATTGAGAAATATCTCAGCGATGCAAGCGTTGTTATAGCTGATCACCACCCACCAGAAGACGGAGAGATTGAGAATGACAACCACATCTTAGTTAACCCAACACAATTTGGAGCCGACAGCGTCAGGGACTTAAGCGGTTCTGGAGTTGCTTATTTTGTTGCAAAAGAGATTAACGAGAAAAACAAGGATTTAAGTTATTTGGCCTTAGTTGGTGCCGTTGGAGATATGCAGGAAATAGATGGGCAGTTCCACGGTATGAACTTGGACATAATAGAGGATGCAAAAGAACTTGACTTGATTGAAATAAGAAAAGAAATCAGACTTTACGGAAGAGAAACGAGGAAGCTTTACCAAATGCTCGCTTATGCCACTAATCCAGAGATTCCAGAGATTACCGGAGACGAGAGAAAAGCCATTGAGTTTCTCAGGGCTAAGGGATTTGACCCAGATATGTACTACTGGCAGCTTAGAGAGGAAGAAAAGAAGAGGTTCAACGACTTAGTTGTCATTCATCTGATTAAACATGGAGCCGGAAAGGAAGTGATTGACAGAATAATCGGCGATGTTGTTTTGATAAAGCTCTACAAAGAAGGCGATTCAAGACATGAAGCAAGAGAATTCGCTACTCTCCTCAATGCTACAGGAAGGTTAAATGCCGGAACTCTCGGAGTAGCTATATGCCTGGGGGATGAAGATGCATTTAAGGCTGCACTAAAGCTGGTTGATGAGTACAAGAGAGAGCAGATAGAAGCAAGGAAATATTTAATACAGAACTGGAACAGCACAGTTATTGAAAAAGAAAATGTTTATGTTTTCTATGCTGGTAGGAATATCAAGGATACTCTCGTTGGTATAGCTGCAAACATGGCAATAAGTTCAAAGCTTGCAAATCCAGAGAAGCCGGTGATTGTTTTAGCAGACAGCGAAGAAGATGATAACCTCATTAAAGGCTCCGCAAGAACTACAGAGAGAGCATTAGCTAAGGGATATCATCTCGGAGAAGCACTAAGAAAAGTTGCAGAGATTATTGGCGGAGAAGGCGGAGGTCATGCAATAGCTGCTGGCATTAGATTTCCAAAGAACAAACTAGAAGAATTTGCAGAGCTTATAAACAAAGCGTTGGGGGAGCAGGCAAATGGAAATTAAAGCCAAAGCAGAGATAATCTGGCAGTACAACGATGGAAAGACTGCTGAGGCAATAGCGAGAGCTGTTGATGTTGATAACTTAAACCTTCCAAAAAATTTAAAGGTTAAAACTTATTGGGAAGATTGTAAGGTCATAACAAAAGTTAAATACTCCGGTGAGATTGAAAGCCTTATAGTAGCTTTGGATGATTTGGTGTTTTCAATCAAGATCGCCGAAGATAGTTTAAAACTGTGAAAGTTAGGAGGTGTTAAGATGGCTAGAGCTAACCCAAGAAAAAAGGCTGCTGCTGCAAGGGATAAGTGGAAGCTTAAGCAGTGGTATATTGTTTATGCTCCTGAGTTTTTCGGAAGTCAAGAAATTGGTTTAACACCAGCAGACGATCCCGAGAAGGTTAAGGGAAGAGTTATAGAGACAACACTCAAGGACTTAACTGGCGATTTCACAAAAGGTCACGTTAAGCTTTACTTCCAGATTTATGACGTCAAGGGCCAGAACGCTTACACAAAGTTCAAAGGGCACAAGCTTGCAAGGAGCTATATTAGGAGCTTAGTTAGAAGAAGAACAACAAGAATTGATGGTATCTTTAATGTTACCACAAAGGACGGCTACAAGCTTAGAGTTATGGGAATGGTCATTGCAATAAGAAGAATTCAGACAAGCCAAGAAAGAGCAATTAGAGAAATTATGAGAAACATCATATACAAGAAGGCTGAAGAGTTACCATTCACACAGTTTGTCCTTGAGGCTGTCACAGGCAAGATGGCTTCTGAGATTGCCAAGGAAGCAAAGAAGATATATCCACTCAAGAGAGCAGAAATCAGAAAGATTAAGGTTCTTGCTGAGCCAGAGATTTGATTTCTCTTTGCTTCCATTTCTCCCTTAAAGCGCTTCTGCTAAAGCTTTTAAGCTTATTCTCCAATTCTCCTTAGGTGATAGCGATGAAACTTTTGATAAAAACTCAGAGAGGAATGGAGGCTGTCGCTGGCAATTACATCAAAGAAGCTTTGGAAGATGCTAAGGTCTGGATTTCACCTCAAGGATATTCTGGATTGATTTTAGTTGAAACTGACGATAAAAATGCAAAAGAGAAGATTTTAGAAATCCCAGAAGTTGAAAGGGTTATCGAGGTCTTACATGAGGTTCCTGCTAGAATTGGAGATATTTTAAGTGTCGCTGAAAATCTTGCCAAGTTTATTAATGAGGGAGAAACATTTGCCGTCAAGACTAAGAGGAGAGGAAAGCACGACTTTACAAGTGTTGATGTAAATGTTCAGCTTGGAGCTAAAATAAAAGAGCTTACAAATGCTGAAGTTGATTTGAGCTTCCCAGATAAAGCAATTTTAGTTGAGATAATCGGTGATAGAGCATATATCTCCATTGTTGGAAAAGAGGAGTGGAAGAAGTACACTCCAGAGAAGACAGATGCAAGGAAGCTTTTCAAAAAAGTCAGCATAGTCCAGATGCCGTACTGGGGAGATTATAAAGCATGCAGAAACTTTGGTGAGAAGATTGGCAGAGCTGCTCAGGCATTTGAAGTTAAAGAGCTAATAATAGCACCGAAAGAAAAAATTGACGGCTATGAGCTCATGGAATTTTTGAGAGGAGTGAAGATTGGGCAAGAGTCAAGGTATCAGATTCAAAGAGAAGCTTACCCATGGAAAATTGAGAAAGTTCCTGTATATGTTTGGGATTTGTACCAAGTGATAAGAGACAAAAGAAGAAACAAGCGTTTGCTTATAATTACAGACCCCAAAGGGCATACTCTAGCTGAGGTTAAAGATGAACTGGCGAAAGACATGTATTACGCAAAGGAAGTTGTTGTGTTCATTGGTTCGCGAGAAGGCATTCCAAGGGGGCTATTTAGATTTGCGGATTACGTTGTTGACTTAGCACCTTATATGACATTTGCAACAGAACATGGAATCCCCGGTGCATTAATAGCACTGTGGACAATTTATGAAGAAGAGCTTAGGAGAAAGGAAGAAAAAGAATAATCAGCCCCTAAGGTCATCATCACCTTTCAGCAATCCGCCTTTTCATCACATTTTTTAATTCTCACACAAGGGCTAAAAATATTATTGCCCCAGCTATTCCACCAGCAAGGGTTGCAATGAAATTCGTGCCGTTGTTATCAACAATACCCTTGTTTTCTAAAGTTGCTCCTACAATGCTATCAATGTTGCACCCAATGAAGCCCCCCAACAGAGTGGCTAAAAATATCTGCCATTTATATTGAGTTACAACCATAGCAATAACTCCAATTGTCATAGCTCCAACTAACGCAAAAATTTCTCCTTGAATTGAAATTGCGCCATTAGCTCCTGGTTTTGCAGGTTTAAAGTTTGTAATCATCCTAGGCTCCTTTCCCAGAACTTTTCCCAGTTCGCTTGCTAAGGTGTCAGCATTTGCCGTTGCTATTGAGGCAAAAGTTGCGGCCCATAGGAAGTCCTGTCTGGTAATATATTCTAAAATTACAAAGATAACAGCACCTAAACCATTGCCAAGAACGTTTCCCCAGCTTCTGATTCCTTTTCTCTCTTGGGCAATTCCACTCCTGAGCTTCTCGGAATACTTATACTTCGTAGACAGCACTCCCATTATCACAAAAACCAACAGAGCTAAAAAGGGATACACTCCTCCAAACTGCAGTATGAAAAGCCCAAGAACAGCTGCCACAATGCTGCCTTTTTTATCCAATGCATGGCCTATATATGCCAAATATCCAAACACAAAAATTATTGCTATTTGAATTGCTGAGATTACTGCCATTCCTGTCACCTTATGTTGCCCACTATTAGGATTTATTAAAATGTTGATAATTAGGGTGCTTTATTATATTTTCCCTCGCTTATTGCCGAAAATTGGATAGGAAAAGAACTAAAGAATCTCAAACTTAACAATTTCTGTGATAAATGTTATATCCATCTTGTCAATGCCCTCTATCTTCTTGGAGATTTCATGGATTTTCTTTTCAATATCCTTCATATCCTTTGGGGCAACTAAGTGAATTACAAGATTGTGTGAACCGATAGCTCTTTCAATAATTTTAATGTCATCATCGTCTTTCAGTCTCTCAATGATCTCATCTATTGGAGCCGCAGGCTTGAGCGTAATCCCCAATATCACATATACATATCCAAGCTTCTCGAAATCGGGGATTATGGTGTACTTTTTAATAACCCCCATCTTTTCAAGCTTTTCCAATCTTCTAGAAATCCTCTGTCTTGTTGTTTTCAGCTGCTCTGCAAGCTCTTTGTAAGTAAGCCTTGAGTTTTTTGATAGGAGGTTAATAAGCTGGATATCGACTTTATCAATTTTAGCTCTCATCAGTAACACCTCAGTATTTATACTCATTTTTGTTTATAAAAATGTTTCGAATCTTATCCAACATACTAGATCTCCTCCAGAACACTGTGGAACACGTTGTTATGTTAAATTTATCGTCACTTCTAGGATCTTGCCCCCAAATAATACCGCAAAGTTACATGAGAACGTAAGTGGTAATATTGTAATTTATCAGATGGTGTAAATTGCACAATTTTCAGTAGTCACATATTCTCATTGCCACCTAAGTTTGTCTCTATTTCGATACTTTGCTATAGAGTTCAAAAGAGCTTTCTCAACATCAATACCATAATAGTTCGCGATACAAAAGAGTGCAAACATCAAATCCCCCAATTCCTCTTCTAGCTTTTCTATGCTCCCTTTCCCCTTAATTTTTTCAAATTTAAGCATTTCATCAGATAGCTCCCCAAGTTCCTCCATGACAGCAGCTAACATCTCAAACGGTCTCCAATACCCTCCAAACTCTTTGATCAGCTTATCAACTTCTTTCTGCAGCTTCTTCATAAAAATTCACCAAAGAGAGCAGTAAGAATTAACTGAACTCTTTCTCCAAAAGCTTAATATATTTCCTAAGCTCTTCAAGATTCGTTTTATAAAATTTTAGCTTTCCTTCTCTCCTTTCATATACTAGGTTCATATCCTTAAGGGAGCGAAGATGATGGCTTATTAAAGTCTGATCTTCTTCAAGTGCTTGTGAAATTAGGCAAACGCACATCCATCTGTTTTTTACCATTTTCAGTATTTTGTATCTAATCGGATTGGAGATGAGCTTTAAAAATCTTAAGAGGTCTTCATTAGTCTCAATGCCAACTTCTTCGTCTAAGTCTACTATCTCACAACTTTGAAGACACCTTTTTACAGTCATCCTCTGCTTTTCATTTAGTTTCTCAATAAGCTCCCTTATCTTCACGCGACCTCACCTAGACTTTAATATGGGGTTAATACTTATAAAATTTTCATGTGAAATTCTTTTTTAACTGAATATTTAGTAACCAAAATTTTTAAAAACATTTTGTTAATATATTGTTTAGTAGTGAAAGGCTAAAAATATCAAAACACAAAAATATTTGGAGGTGATAATTTGGATCCCCTAAGTGGATTTTTAGGTTCGCTGATATGGTGGTTGTTTTTCCTATACTTGCTACTGTGGCCACAAATGCAATACAGACAGCTCCAGCTGATGAGAGCAAGACTTCTTCAGAGATTATCTAGGAAAAGGAATTCCACAGTAATAACACTGATCCATAGACAAGAAAGCATTGGTCTTTTTGGAATACCCTTCTACAAGTTTATCAGCATTGAGGACAGTGAGGAAATCTTGAGAGCTATAAGAATGGCTCCAAAAGATAAGCCAATTGACTTGATTATTCACACACCTGGAGGACTAGTTTTAGCGGCAACTCAGATAGCAAAGGCGTTGAAAGACCACCCAGCAGAAACAAGAGTTATTATCCCTCATTACGCAATGAGTGGTGGAACATTGATAGCTCTAGCAGCAGATAAGATAATCATGGATCCACATGCAGTTCTCGGGCCTGTTGATCCACAGCTTGGGCAATACCCAGCTCCAAGCATAGTTAGAGCCGTTCAGAAGAAAGGGCCAGAAAAAGTTGATGACCAAACCCTAATTTTAGCTGATGTTGCAGAAAAAGCAATCAATCAAGTTAGAAACTTCGTCTATGAGCTACTTAAAGACAGATATGGAGAAGAAAAGGCTAGAGAGCTTGCCCAAATCCTCACAGAGGGCAGATGGACTCATGACTATCCAATAACTGTTGAAGAAGCCAAAAAACTTGGTCTGCATGTAAGCACTGATGTCCCAGAAGAGGTATATGAGCTAATGCAACTCTATCCACAGCCAATGAAGCAAAGAGGAACTGTCGAATTCATGCCATATCCAGTTAAACAAGAGAATAAGTGATTAATCCACAATCTCTATTTCTACCTCTTTTCCATCACTTGTGTACGCTCTTACGTTCCATTTTTCAAAGGGATAAGCAATTATTATATGAATTCCACCAAATTTTGAAAAGAAATGCAAATCGGCCTCTGAAGGCTTCACATAGGGAGCGGGATGTGAATGCACAGTCCCTTTAATGTTCTCGTCATGTGGAAGAAGCCAAGGATCGAAGAATATTGAACGTTTCCCAAAATGTCCTTTTGGTATAATTAAAACCTCTTCAAATACTCCGTTTATTTCCCTTAAAAAACCTCCAAATTCATTTGGATAAAAATCCTTTGCAAGCTGGAGGAGGTACTCAAAAAGCTCTCTTCTAATTTTTACTTTCATTCTTCTCCCTCAGCATGTCAAGTGGAGTATACAATGTAATTCCCTCTTTTCCTCTAACTAGATCACAGGCTTTATCAACTTCCTTTATAATTCCTTTCCAAAGCTCTTCATTTTGCATCTTAAAACTCTCAAAGACAGCTTTTAGCTCTTCTTTTTTTCTAACTATCTCTGGATTTTCTTTAAGCTCCAAAGCATCTTGTCCCTTAAGTTCCTTTCTTAGTATATAAGTGCCTAAAAATGCTGCAGGAAACCTCGATACTGGAAATGATAAAAACAACGCTGATCTCAAAGGAACTTTTTTATACGCCTCCATACTATTCATACCTTCTACAATCACTCCATATTTTTTAGGAATTGATTTCATCCTAGTTAGGAGAACTTTTCTCCCCAGTAGTCCTTTTTTAAGCTCTAATTGAATGTATCCATCTTTTACAAGCTCGGCTAACGTTGCTCCTACTATAGAATAAGCAACATCATAGGCATCATATCTTTTCTGCCACTCAAAATATTTCACTCCCCGCCTAATAGAATTTGTTTCCCTTGCAAAATCCTCGAGAAATAGTAACACTAACACACCAGGGCTCAGCTCCATTTTAACCACAAAAAGAAATAATCAAAAAGGAATATAAGAGTTTCTACTCTACTCAAATGCAGCAATTGCTTCAATTTCTATTTTTACACCTTTTGGAAGGTCTGATACTTCAACAACTGCTCTTGCTGGCTTTGAGTGCCCAAAGTATTCCTCATAGACTTTGTTGAACTCTTCAAAGTCCTTTATATTCTTTAGGTACACCGTAACTTTAATTACATCATCAACCGTTGCTCCCGCTGCCTCGAGTATTGCTATGAGATTTTCAATTGCTTTGCCTCGCTTGCTCTCTTATGTCTCCTTTTACAACTTCACCAGTCTCTGGATTAATTGGTATCTGACCTGAAATTACTAGGAGTTTATCTGGGTTCTCCACAAGAATGGCTTGGCTGTATGGCCCTATTGGTTTGGGAGCGTTTTCAGTAAATATTACACTCTTCTTCATCTCCTCTCACCTCAATAAAATTTTTAGCACTTAAGTAAAGAAAAGAGAGGAGTCAGCGAAGCGAAGAATCTTCATCGCTTTCGCTCAGGTGTCCTCGGCTTCATCATTCCTCTGTTGTTTTTAGCCTTTCTTTTCTAAGTATTTTTCAAGAGGCTTTGCAGGGATATCTATGCCCAACCCTATCTTTTCAAGCATCTTTCTCAAAGCGTAAATTTTTGCATGCTCAACGAATTCGCCGGGGGCATAGTTGTGTGCTGGAAAGTGGAGATATTTATCAACCACTGTCTTTATTTCAACATCACTTTTTGCCTTTTTGATTTCAGCAAACCATCCATCAATGCCTTTTAAATCTATTTTAGCATATATCGGCAGCTTTGCAGTTATAGTCTCGTTTATGCTAGCTAAAAGCCTTGCAACATCAGCTAGAGGGGTTTTCTCATCGATTATTAATCTTTTCACAACTATCCAGCTTCCATGTTTAGCCGTGAAGTTTATGTGATCCTCTTTGTATGGCAGCACTATTTTGAGCTCTTTCATTGATCCTTCGGGATAATAAATGTTAATTTTCCTTGAAAGCGTCTCTCTAACCAACAATGCTTTTGAAACCTCTACTAAATGCTTTTTGAGCTTTTTATCAGTTTCAAATACCAGCTTTCCAAGATTTCTTGAGGCTTTAGGTGATTTTAATGCTTTTATAACTTCCCATAAATCTCCTTCAGCCATTTCCTCAGCTAAGTTCATTACTGCGGCCACATCCATTACATCGGTTAAATATTCGGAAATCTTCATATTCACGGTATTTGAAACACTTGCCAAAAAATGGGCAATATTCTCATCTTCCATAACGAGAAGCTTATCCCCAATTTCCCAATTTTTATGTTTAGCCGTAAACATTACGTGGTCTTCAATCTTCATTTCCACCACCTCTATCTTCTTTACAGCTACCTCTATTTTAGCTTTTCTTACACATAAAATAAAGTTTATAAGATTGTCACAATCTAACCATTCATGAGAGCGAGGAGAGGGGTCTTAAGAATGAGTGAGGAAGAGAGAAAAGAAGTTAAAATCCAAACTTCTCAAAATTATGGAGAAAGATTAGATTTAGGAATTGAGTTTCAGACTACTGAAGAGATTAAAGTTCCGGATAAACTTATTGACCAAGTTATTGGCCAGGAGCATGCAGTAGAGGTAATAAAAACTGCAGCGAGACAGAAGAGACATGTTCTTCTAATAGGCGAGCCAGGAACTGGAAAGTCAATGCTCGGTCAAGCAATGGCCGAGCTTTTGCCAACAGAGGAGCTAGAAGACATTCTGGTATTCCCAAATCCTGAAGATGAGAACATGCCGCGCATAAAGACAGTCCCAGCATGTCAAGGTAAGAAAATAGTCGAGAAATACAGAGAAAAAGCAAAAAGCCAAGAGAGCATTAAGTCGTATCTCCTTCTCTTTGTGCTGTTTGTGGTCATGATAGCAGTCTTAATGGACCCCAGCCCTCAAACGCTTTTAATGGGTCTCTTTGTAGTGATAATTTCAATAATGGCAATCTCCAACCTTAGGCTCAAGAATCAAGTCCTTGTTCCAAAACTCTTGGTTGACAACTGCGGAAAGAAAAAAGCTCCATTCGTTGATGCTACCGGAGCTCACGCTGGTGCATTGCTTGGAGACGTCAGACACGACCCCTTCCAGAGCGGTGGATTAGGAACACCCGCTCATGAGAGGGTGGAGCCAGGAATGATACATCGTGCTCATAAGGGTGTTTTATTCATTGACGAAATTGCCACACTTAGCTTGAAGATGCAGCAAAGCCTTTTAACAGCGATGCAAGAGAAGAAGTTCCCAATAACTGGCCAAAGTGAGCTTTCAAGCGGTGCAATGGTTAGAACTGAGCCAGTGCCATGTGATTTTGTATTGGTAGCTGCAGGAAATCTTGACACAGTTGATAAAATGCATCCGGCATTAAGGTCAAGAATCAGAGGTTATGGTTATGAGATATACATGAGAACAACAATGCCCGACACTTTAGAAAATAGAAAGAAACTAGTCCAGTTCGTTGCACAAGAAGTGAAAAAGGATGGGAAGATTCCACACTTTACCAGAGATGCCGTTGAAGAGATTGTTAGAGAAGCCCAAAAGAGAGCTGGAAGAAAAGGACATTTGACATTAAGGCTTAGAGACTTAGGTGGTGTGGTTAGAGCAGCTGGAGACATTGCAGTCAGAGAAGGAGCAAAGTATGTAACAAGGGAGCATGTACTTAAAGCCCTCCAGCTTGCGAGACCTCTAGAGAAGCAACTTGCCGATTGGTATATTGAGAGGAAGAAGGAGTATCAAGTCATCAAAGTGGAAGGCGGCGAGATTGGTAGAGTGAACGGCTTAGCTGTAATTGGAGAACAGAGTGGCATTGTGCTGCCAATTGAAGCCGTTGTTGCCCCCGCAGCAAGCAGAGAGGAGGGCAAAATAATAGTTACTGGCAAGCTCGGTGAAATTGCAAAGGAAGCTGTTCAAAACGTCTCTGCTATCATCAAGCGCTACAAAGGTGAGGATATAAGCAACTACGACATTCACGTCCAGTTCCTACAAACCTACGAAGGTGTTGAAGGTGACTCTGCAAGCATAAGCGTTGCAACAGCAGTCATATCAGCTCTGGAGGAAGTTCCTGTTAAACAGAGCGTGGCAATGACGGGGTCTTTGAGCGTTAGAGGAGAAGTGCTGCCAGTTGGCGGCGTAACTCCAAAAATTGAGGCAGCAATTGAAGCGGGAATAAAGCAGGTTATAATTCCAAAGGCAAACGAGAAAGATGTCTTTTTAAGTCCAGATAAAGCTGCAAAAATAGAAATAATCCCAGTTGAGACAATTGATCAAGTGCTTGAAATAGCTCTCGAGGATTCAGAAAAGAAGGAGAGGCTTATCAAGAGAATTAAAGAGACTCTTCCACTTTATCCTTCAGCACAGTCGTAAATGATCTTGGCAATCTCTTCTCCTTTTTTCGTATCTGTCAGTTCTTTGATTATCACTTTTCCTCCAGGATAAATACTTGTTTCAAATCCGTTCATGACAGCTATTAGGAGAATGTTTGGAATAAGCTTCTTTATTTCAATTCCCTTCTCTTTAAGACATCTTGAAACTCTAGCTAAGTCTAGTTTTATCTCCCTCTCCCAAGAATAAAGCTGAACCACAATTCCTTTCATGGTTACACAAGGTTTCGCGATTATCATTACTATCACCAACAGATACTCTAAATTAAAAGTTAAAAATCTTTGAGTATAGTGAATATCATGCTACTTGAGACTGCCTTGCTGATTATAATATTTTGGGATCTCTATTTTTTCCTTAATTACATAATTAGCTTATTGAGGAATTACAGAATTAAAGAGTGGGCGCCATTTGTGAGCATAATCATTCCAGCATACAATGAAGAAAAAAACATTAAGGATTCAGTGAAATCTGCCATTTCTCAAGATTACCCAAATTTTGAAGTTATTGTAGTTGACGATGGAAGCGAAGATAAAACATTTGAAGTTGCAAGCTCCATAAAGGACGAGCGCTTAAAAGTTTTTAGAAAGCCACACGAAGGAAAAGCCAGAGCTTTAAATTTTGGATTGTCTAAAGCCCAGGGAGAAATAATAGTAACAACAGACGCAGACACATTATTACATAATTCTGCAGTTAAAGAATTGGTGAAGCGCTTCTATGATGAAAGCGTTTTAGGTGTCGGCGGACAGGTTAGAGTTTTAGCCAGTTCCTTTTTAGAGAGGGCTCAAGATGTTGAACATCTGAGAATAGCTATGTTTAGGAGAGCCAAGGAGCTTGAGGACTTAAGCGTAGCTCCGGGTCCAATAAGCGCCTTTAGAAAGGAAGCTCTGGAGAAGATAGGAGGCTTCGTCGAGAGCAGAGTTGAAGACTATGCAACTACGAAGGAGATTAAAAAGCTCGGCAGAGTAGTTTACGCTTCAAAAGCCAAGGCATACACAAAGATGCCAACCTCATTAAAAACGCTCTGGAATCAAAGAAAAAGGTGGTTTTTGGGTGACTTGATGCACCTAGGTGGAGGATTTTTGAAGGAGGGGTTCTTTCTGATTTTAGGTGATTTCATAGCTTTTCTTGACGTAATCGTCCCAATCCTGCTAATAGTTTATGGAAATTGGCTTTTGCTTGGGGCATTTCTAAGTTTTGAAATTATAACAATGATGGTTCCAACATTGATAGAAGGGGGAAGCATAATAAATGCCCTTCTATTTCCTGCATTTTTATGGTTTTGGGCGCTCTTCTACTTGGCGCTACATATCTATGGTTATTTGTACATTTTAAAATCAAAAGCGCTATAGTCTTATTAGCTTTATTGCCACCAAAAAATTTAAAAATGCATCAATCTGCCTATATAGTCTATATAGCACATCATAGAATATAGAGGTGATAGCATGGATTGGGCAATAATTGCAGCAGGACTTTTCATGGCATGGAGCATAGGAGCTAACGACAGTGCAAAAGCTGTTGGGATAGCTGTAGGTTCGGAGATCCTTAGCTTTAAGAGAGCAATCTTCTTAATTGGAGTATTCTCGCTCCTAGGAGCATTCTTCGGCAGCTCAAATGTTGCCCATACAGTAGGTAGCAATATTGTGCCGAACTTTGATAAAAGCTATATTCCCTTTGCACTTTTAGCCTCGGCTTTAGCCGTGACTTTTGCTTCACTCAGAGGTTTACCCATCTCAACTACCCAGTCAATCATAGGAGCAATCGTCGGAATTGGAGTTTACCAAAAGACTTACGTGAATTGGAGTATCGTTTTAAAAATAGCTCTAGCATGGGTAGTTTCCCCAATAGCAGCAGCTATACTATCCATTTTGGTCTTCGCCATATATGGAAGAATCATTAACCATATCTCAAAAATTTATGAGATTGAGGTTCTCTACAGATGGATGATAATTTTGAGTTCCGCCTATGCCTCTTTTAATCTCGGAGCAAACGAGCTCTCAAACGTAATTGGTCTTTTAACATACTCAACCAATATTGAAGGCAACACATTAAAGCTAATTCTCGCGTTGGCATTATTTTTTGGAGCTCTCACTTTCAGCTATGAGGTACTAATGACTATTGGCAAAAATCTGACCCAACTCGGCCCTTTAGCAGGATTTTCCGCCCAGTTTGGTTCCGCCCTAGCCGTAACCTCAGCAAACATAATAGGACTTCCCGTGAGTTCTGGGCAGGCAATTATTGGAGGGATTATCGGATTGGGGCTATTAAAGGGACAAAAAATCAACAAAAAGCTGACGTTTAATATTGTAAAAGGTTGGGTTTTAGCACCTTTAGTTTCTTGTTTATTAACTTTGCTATTCATCAAGATTTTTAGTGTTTTACCGTTAACTTTTTAAACCCAAAGGGTCGAGCGGCTATTGAGGGAACTCTGATGGAGGAGCTTGGATATTTCATCCTAGCAAGCGGAATACTCGAAATGATTGGAGGGGCAATCCTAACTGCTAAAGCTCTGAGAGAAAGGACTCCTAAGAGGGGGCTTTGGAATACCTTTTAAACCCTCTTTTCTATTTCCTTTTGGTGTTGAGAAATGTTCAAGTTTGAGATAAAAGCGAGAGATGCTGCTGGCAGGATTGGAAAGCTCGAAGTTAATGGAAAGAAGATTGAAACTCCGGCTATAATGCCTGTAGTCAATCCAAAACAGCTCATAGTAACCCCAAAAGAGCTGAAAGAGATGGGATTCAACATAATAATCACGAACTCATACATCATTTACAAGGATGAAGAGTTAAGGCAAAAAGCTCTTGAAATGGGAATTCACAAGCTTTTGGACTATGACGGCATAATTGAAGTTGATTCCGGCTCATTCCAGCTCATGCGCTATGGAGGAGTTGAAGTCACGAACAGAGAGATCATTGAGTTCCAGCATAAAATCGGCGTAGATATTGGAACTTTTCTTGATATTCCAACGATCCCAGATGCTCCAAGGGAAAAAGCTGAAGAAGACTTAAGGATAACCTTAGAGAGAGCTAAGGAAGCTGAAGAGATAAAGCAGATTCCGATGAATGCAACAGTTCAAGGCTCAACATATCTCGACTTAAGGACTTACGCCGCGAAAAAACTCAGCGAGATGAACTTTGAGATTCACCCAATCGGAGCAGTCGTTCCTTTGATGGAGTCCTACCGTTACAAGGACTTAGTTGACGTTGTTATCGCTTCAAAGCTCGGCTTAAGACCTGACAGACCCGTTCATCTCTTCGGCGCTGGACATCCGATGATATTTGCATTAGCTGTTGCTATGGGAATTGACTTGTTTGATTCAGCAAGCTATGCCCTATATGCAAAAGATGACCGCTACTTAACTCCAGAAGGAACTAAGCATTTGGGTGAGCTCGAATACTTCCCATGCTCTTGCCCTGTCTGCTCTCGTTATACACCCCAAGAGCTTAAAGAAATGCCAAAAGAGGAAAGAGCCAAGCTGCTTGCACTTCACAATCTCTGGGTGATTAGAGAGGAGCTGAACAGAGTAAAGCAGGCAATAAAGGAAGGAGAACTTTGGAGGTTAGTTGATGAGCGCTCAAGGTCTCATCCAAAGCTTTTCTCTGCATACAAGAGGCTGCTTGAGTACAAAGATTACCTTGAAGAAAATGAGCCAATAACAAAAAGCTCGGCTTTCTTTAAAGTGAGCGAAGAAATAATGGGAACACCCATAGTCTGGAGAGCTAAGCAAAGGGCTGAAAGAGTTAAGCAGAAGTTCCCTGAAACTACAAACCATCCAATCTTTGGTGATATTCCAAAGTATTTGAGCTTGAGCTATCCTTTTGCCCAGAGTGAAGGAGAAGAGGAATTCACAATTGAGAAGCCAAAGAAAAACGAGGCAAGGCTCTACATCCAAGCTGTGGCAGAATACCAATTTGGCGAAGGAGCTAGTGAAGCTTTCAAAGATGCATTTGTTGAGCTGTCAAGGAAGACAGGAATGCCAAGACAGATAAAAGCTAAGGGCAAGCATTTGGCAACATTTAGAGCTGAAGATGGACTATTGACACTTGGAATTGAAGGAGCAAAAAGACTTCACAAGATTCTGCCCTATCCAAGGATGAGAGTCGTTGTCAATGATGATGCAGAACCTTTCGCGAGGAAGGGAAAGAATGTCTTTGCAAAGTTCGTGATTGATGCGGATGAGAACATAAGACCATATGATGAGGTCTTGGTTGTCAACAAAAACGATGAGCTTTTAGCCACTGGACAGACTCTGCTCAGTGGAAAAGAGCTTAAGATATTCCAGCAAGGGTTAGCTGTGAAGGTGAGGAGGGGGATTGAGAAGTAGATTTTAAAGATATCCTCTCTTTTTGAGCCAATTTTTGACATCACGAGCCAACCAACTCTCAGGAACCGGGAGAGCGAAGTCATATCCATATTTTTTAAAGAGTTCCCTACATTGTTGTTCAAATTCTTCTGCCATGTATTTGTAGCTAATAACAACAATCAACAAGTAGAACCTTCTCATAAACCACGGCTGTTTAACACATTCTTCGTCTCCTTTTTCTGCACATTCACTTTGAATACGAAGCGCTTCCAAGTAGGGCTTCATAGCAAGGAAAGACTCCAAAATTAATCCACCAAATTGTTCTTGGACAAACCATTCCCCAACGAAGTTTCTATAGACAAAATATCCAACTCTATTTAATGTTTTGCTCGCATTTCTAACTTTCTGCACTTTCTCTTTATCCTTCAAGAAATCTTCAACGGATAAACCGTTTAATCTCCACTGTGAAATATCTCTCAAGTCTTTTTTTGACCTTTTCGTCCATAAGCTCATAGACCGCTGAAATTGCCTCAAAGTTCAACTCTCGAATTGCAATGTCTAATTCGTAGATAGTAACTGCCATTATAACAGTTGCCAAGGTTGAAGCTAGCGTTAGTATAACCAAGGTAGTATTAACGTCCCTAGTAATAACCCAAGCTAGCCCCGTTGCTAGTAGAATAATTCCAGCAGATAAAAAAGCAATACGCTTAATCCGCTCCATAATTCATCACTCTAAAGGCGACCTTCCATATTTTATGAAAACTCTCAACTCTTTGTTTTTCCTCTTTAAGTAGTTCATGAGAGCCTCAAGCTCTGCCTTAAAAGTCTTCTGCTCAATCTTTACTCCTTCATGCGCCCTCTGAAGAGGTCTTATATACCCACTACTCTCATGCCAGAGAAGCTTTCCTATGAGTTCATCGTCGATTGTGCGGTTAGATTGAAGCAGATATATAACTCCACCTTTCATTGTCCTGATGTAAGCTGATGGGACTCCTTTTTCTATGAACTCCTGAACAGTTGGGAAATATCTTCTCAAAACCCTCGGCAGACGATGGGCTATCTTCTTTTTCTCCTCGGCTTTCTCTGGGTCGTAAATTACGTAATAACCTGGAAGTTCTTCTCCATAAACCTTGAGCAGATAAGCATCAAGGAATGGAACATCAACAGCACTGATGCCGAGCTTTGAAGTAATTTTTCTGTTGTAAAAGCTCTTTGCTATGTATATAAGTTCCCTCTGGAGAAGCTTTTCGAGAGAGTGGAGATATTCAAGATATCCCAAAACAACGTGGATGGTGTTCTTGGCATCTTCAAGAGTCAATGTCTTTTCTTCCCCATATTCGGAGAGATAGCGGTTTATAACATCCTCAATGGTCTCTCCCCTTTCGGCAGCCTCTTGAAGCGTGATTAATGAAACTTTCAATTTTCTAAGATTACTCGGGAGAGGCGCATCCCTGTATGTGTATCCCTCCATGGCTTTATAAAACTCTGAGTATTCGTCCACCACTTCATCTGCCAATATCACGGACTCTCGGATTTCTCTCTTTTCTGCGAGCTTCCTTTCAAGCTCTTCATAGTGGTCATTAAGTTTATGGATAAAATCATCAATAAGCTGTTCTAAGCTTTTCTCGCCTAAAGCATTCATCACGGTAGTTATACCTCTTACACTCTCCGGATAAACCGGAGGTCTTGTTAAAGAACCTGTAAGTGTTCCATCCATTAAAATCATGTGCTCTTTAGTCCCAACTAAAGCACCAAGCTTGTTCTCAAGGGTTTCCATCTGCAACCTAATTATCTGGTCAGAGATTCCATGATTGTAAATCATAGCATTAGTATAAACCAAACGTGCGCTTTTGCCATTACCAAAGGCAAAGGATGCCACAGTATAGATTATCGTTCCGCTTAGCCTTGCCTTTCCTTGACTACCATCAACGGCATAAACTTTGCTCTCTTTCTTTTCTGGCAGAGGTTTCCACTCAATTTTTCCACTTAAAACATTCTCGGCCTCTCTAAGCTCATTAGTGAGCATGTTGAGAATTTTATCCGCTTGATCCTTCGAAATTAGGCGATACATTCAGCTCACCTCGACCTCTTCCACTTTCGAGACCCCATTCTCAAGTCTAACCCTAATGACCCTGTCTGCAGCGTCCTTCAGCTCCTCATCGTGAGAAACTATGATTACCTGCGGAATTCTCCTAAGGTAGCGTTCCATTATATCAATGAGCCTTCTTCTCCTCTCGTCATCAAGATAAGGCGTTGGCTCGTCCATTATAAGTAGAGGAATTTCCCCAGCCAGATACAAGGACAAAGCCAGTCTAAATGCCAATCCAAGTGCTATCCTTTCACCACCACTTAAGAATGATAAATCCCTTTCCTTTCCATCGTAAATAACGCCAAGAACAACCTTGTTCTCCTTAGCCCTTACAGTTATCCCTGAATACTTCTCCTCTGTCAGCTCCTCAAAGATTTCACTTGCATATTCTCCAACTTTTGCCAAAGCATCTTCCTTGAGAATATTCTTGAACATTCTAACTTTTTCTCTCAGCTCTTGAACTCTCTCACGGGCTTTCTTTAAGTCTTCAAGCTCTTTTCTCTTGATTTTGACGTTTTCCTTCTCATTCCTTAAGTTCTCTAAGTTTTTAATCAGCTCTTCTTTCCTCTTTTCAAGATTTTCGAGCTCAGTTTCTGCCTTTATAAGTGCCCCTCTCTTTTCAATGTACTCTTTTCTAACTCTTTCATGTTCATCTTTGCTGTAATCCTTCTCAAGTCTCTCTAACCTTTCCTTTATCTCAGAAAGAGCTTTTTCCAGCTCAGCTTTTTTCTCTTTAAGGATATCTAATTCGTTCTTGTCCCTTTGAAGACGTTCTTTCTCAGCTTTGAGTTCTTTCTCCGAGTTCAAGAGCTTTAGATATTTTTCATAAATTGGTTTCAACCTCTCAATCTCAGCTTTTAGAGTGTCGATGTTCTCAAATCCGAGATTTTTAAGTTTAGCTTCATATTCATATAGATTGGCTTTGATTTCCGAAATCTTTCTCTCCAAATAGGTTTTCTTCTTCTCCAAGGCAGTTTTTTTCTTCAGTTCATCTTGAATGCTCCTTAATCTTCCCTCAAGCTTGTTCTTCTCAGCAGAGAGGTTTTCATACTTCTTAACTTTCTCCTCAAGTTCCTTGAGGTCAAATTCAGAGATTCTCTTCTCATTTTCTCGTATTTGATTGAGAATCTCCTCGTTAGTTATAACATCCTTCTCCTTTTTTAGTATCTTCTCAATGTTTACAAGCTCAGCCCTAAGTTCCTTTTCTCTCCTCATAAGCTGCTCCATTTCTTTTGCATAGCTCTCAATTTCCAGAGTGTATTTTTTGATTAAATCTTCCCTATGCTCGTCTGTTAGTTCAGCTCCACAAACTGGACATTTGCCCCTAGCTTTCCTAAGCTCCAAAATAGCCTTGTTCTTCTCACTTGTGGCATTTTTTAACTCTCCCTTTTTCTCTCCAATTTCTTCGATCTCCCTAAGAATTTCCTCTTTTCTTTGCTTGGCGTTTTCAATTTCAGCTTTGAGCTTTTTGAGTTCATCTTCACTTAAGCTAAGCCTTTTTCTGAGGGATTCAATCGTCTTTTTAATTCTTAAGGCTTCATCATACTGCTTGGCATATTCCTCCAGTTCTCCAAGCTGTTCGTCAATTTCGGATATTTTCTCTTGTAATTCCTCAAGTTCCTCTGCCTTTCTCTCCAGCTCCTTAAGTCTTTCCTCAATCTGAGCTATCTGACCCTCATAACCTTTAATCTCTCTTTCTGCCTTGGCTTTCACATCGCTGTACTCTCTATAAAATTCTTCAAGCTCTTTGTATCTTTCTGCTTCGGGCTTAATTTTCTCAAGCTCTTTGGCTTTTTCTTCAAGTTCTTTAACCTTTGACTCCCTCTCAGCTATGGAAGTAGTAAGGGAATTTATCTTTGCGTTTGTTCCTTCAAGAGATTTCTCAATCCCAGACTTGCTTTCTTTTAACTTCTCAAGCTCTTCAGCAAGCTTGTCAAGCTCGTCTAATTTTTTCTCAAGCTCCTCAACTTCCCTTCTAAGTTTTGGAATTTGAGGAGAAAGCTCATTTATCTGATTAATAGCACCACTTAGTTCTTTCTCAGCCTCTCTAATCATATCATCTATGTTCTTCATTGCGTTCAAGTATTCTTCAATTCCTTTAATTTTGGAGTCTATTACTTTTCTGACCTCAAGGAGATTTTTATATGCGTTTTCGTATTTATCAAGCCCCAATACTTTCCTCACAACTTTTTCTCTACTTTCATCACTCTCGAGTATTGCATCAATCTCCCCCTGTCTTATGTAAATTGCATTGACAAAAATGTCATAAGGAATAAGTTTTTCCATCCAGTCTCTCACAGCTTTTTGATTAGCCTCGGTTACATAGTGCCAAGTGCCGTCGTAGTACTTAGCAAAGGCAATACCCCTCGTTATGTTGCGGTGAACTTGATATTTCACTCCATCTTTTTCGAAGAATATCGTTATCTCTGTGCTTTTTCCATTAACACGGAAGAAGCTATCTTTTTTGAGGTCTTTAGGTTTTGTAGGCCAGTATAAGCCGATGAGAATTGCATCAAGCAGAGAGCTTTTTCCAGACCCATTCTGACCTATTATCAGATTTATTCCAGACGTAAAAGTTACTTTAGTAAATTCATGAGAGCGAAAGTCTCTCACAATGATTTTTTCAATTCTCATATTCTCACCCCCTCAACCAAGCCAAAATGTCAGATTTCTTCTTCGGGGGGATGCTTTTCACTTTTTTCTCGGTTTTTTGCACCTTTACCTCTCTTTCCACTTGTGGCTCTGTCTTTTGGAGCTTTTCTTCTGTCTTTTCCTTCTCAACGACTTTCTCACCAGTACTAATAGACTCATCAATGCCTTCTAAAATTAGCCTTATTATTTCATCGAACTCCTCAAAGTCCTTCTCTCCAACTCTCTCAATTACCTTAAGTTCTATAGGTGTAAAAAACTCGCTTGCAGTTGTCCCTTTTGCCTTCAAGAGAGAAACTTTACCGAACTTTGTCCTTATGTAAAGATATTTAACCTTGAAAACATCATGAAGGAAAGAAACGTCAAAAGGCTTTTCCCATTCAATATGAACTCTTAAGAATGCCTCACTCGGTATCTTTGCCACTAACCTTTTCAGCTCCCTTCTTGCAACACTCTCATTTGCCTTTATCCTAATATCATAGAAAGGTCTGACGTCTAATTTAATAAACTGAGGCTTAAAGTCTTCAACTATCAAAAAGCCCTTGTCCTCTCCAGCTTGAGGTAAGAACTTATTTCCATCCCATCTATATCTTATCTCATAATCCCCAAAGTCCCACCTCTGCAATGAACCTGGGTAAGCTACGATGCCAAAACCTTTACTAGTCTGCCACCTCTTGTGTATATGACCCATTGCGTAATAGAGAAATCCATCTGGCAAGTCTTCAAGGCTTATCTCAAAGTAATCTCTCTGGGTTTCAAGATAAAGCTTGTCCATCATCTCCCTTATTCCTTGATGGAGCATCAATATGGCATCTCCACTTGGTTTGAAATAATCGCTGAGCTTATTTCTCTCAAACCATGCGGCACTCATGAACTTCATTCCGTAAATCTCAATGCTCTTATTCCCTTTCTCAAAAATTCCCTTGACAATTAATTTTCCGTTGACTTTCTCCGTAGTTTGATATTTATTCTCCTTTTTTTCCTCGCTGAATCCAAGGAGATAAATCAACCCCAAAGACTCAAGAAGATGATAGGCAGAGATTTTTTTCTGGGTTCTATCGTGATTTCCCTCAATGGCAAAAACTGGAATGTTGGCTTCTTTTGGAATTGACAAAATATCAATAGCATCTTTAATAGTCTGAGGGCTTGGATTACTCCTGTGGAATAAATCTCCAGCTATCAAGATAAAATCAACTTTCTCCTCAATTGCTTTTTTTATCGCCATTTCAAAGGCTTCTCTAAACTCTTCAGCTCTATAGGGCAAGCGGTACTGCTCAAATCCAAGATGGACGTCAGCAATGTGAGCAAATTTAAAGGTCATACTCTATCCCCTCATCCTCATAAATTTGCTGAATTTCCCTCTCCTTTTCTTCTTCTTCAGCCCTCTTGAGCCATCTTGAGACAACTCCTATATCTTCACCACCGTAATCTCCGCCTTTAGATTTGAAGTTGTGTATTTTGACCAAAGCGGGCAGAGCAATTGCTTGACCAACTATTACAGCCTCACCTTTACCGAGAGAGGCAATATCTGAGAGCAAATCAGAGCTCAGTTGCTCACTCGCTTTGAGAACATAATCTTGGTCTTTTGGATTCACAATCCTTAAAATTATCTTCGTGTTTGTTTGACTCAAGACATCTTCATTGAGCTTATTTGGTCTTTGAGACACTATTCCCAAACCAACTCCAAATTTTCTACCTTCCCTTGCAATCCTGCTTAAAATTCTCACAGCGTCATTGTGCTCTCCTTGTGGAGCAAAGATGTGAGCCTCTTCCACAATCAGAAGGATTGGTTCAGCGAGAGCTTTGCTCTTAGCTTCAATATCCCTCATAGTTTTCTCAAGCTCTCTCATTTCTTCTTCTAGCTTTGAAGTTCTGGCAACTCTGCTTTCTCTCAGTTCTTCTTTTATACGTTCAAGCTTCTTCCTTGCTTTTTCATAATCCACTCTCGCCTCAAATATAGCATGCAGAAGCTTACCAACGACAACTTTCATCTGCCCCTCATCTAAAGGACCCAAATCGATGACATTAGCTTTACCCGGCTCAATCTGGGAAATTAAATCCTCACTCGTCAATAGTGCTCCATAGTTTCTTAAGAATCTTCTGATTCTCAGGACAACTCCTCTCAAAGTATCAACTCTCTCTGACTTGAGTTCCTCAGTAAGATAACTCTGCTTTGCTCCATCCCAGTATCTTGCTTCCTTATGCCTTATCCAATCGCTTATTGTTTCCATAAGCTTTTCGATAATCTCTCTGCCACCTAGGTTTGGATAGTCATGCTTAACGGTTTCCCAAGCTTTGGCCAAGAATTCTCTCTGAATTGTTGCATTCTTTGCAACCTCAATTAAATCAGCTAATTCCTCACTGTCCATCTCCTCTGGTCTTATTTTAGCTTCAATTATCTTGACATACTCTTTTCCAGTATTTGGAAGCTTTAGCTTAATGTAATCTCCATGAGGATCGAGAACAACAACTGTGCCTCTAAGCTTTTCAACAATCTGACTAATCATCACAGCCACAGTATTTGATTTGCCAGCACCTGTAACAGCTAAAACTGCAAAATGCCTTGAAACGAGTTCATCAGCATTTAGATAAATTGGAACACTTTCTCTCAAAAGAAGATTTCCAATCTCTATGTATCCAACTCCGGGATTGTATATTGCCTTGAGAACTTCATCGCTTAGACGATACACCTTCCTACCATTGGGAATAGGAACTCTATTTGGCAAAACTTCAACTTTTTTCCCGTTAATTTTGATTTTACCAAGAATTCTTACAGTAGCTATAAGTTCTTCATTAGCTTCAATACTATCTCCATATTGTTCTAAATCCAGCTGAAGAGCATGATAGGTGCTTTTTCCTCCGCTGAGAAGCCAGTTTATATTTTCAAGCTTTCTAATATTGCCAATAACCCACTCACCCTCCCTATTTTGAGCAACAACAAATTCTCCAAATCGTAATTCAGCGTCTGGCTGAGCAGAGAATGTATAATTTGTGACAGTTGCCTCACCTCTGACTATACCAACGACCTCTTCTGTTATTTTCATGTTACCACCTTCTCATAATTACTCTCGATGTGAATATAAATCTTTGTCAATAAACAAAAGGAGAAATCAGCCAGGAATCCGTTCATCATCTTGTCATCAGAATCAAGGGCACTCATCACTGAGCATACTTCCCAGCTGGCTCTTTTAAATCTTGCTCCCAAAATGTTAAAAGCCATCAAAGAGTAAATTAAAATATGAACGCCTCCTCAAGAGACCTGTCACAAATGAAAAGAATTCCTCTAAGTTTAGTTGCCATCAGGCCTGCAAAGCTTTTTGATTTACCAGAGATAGTTAGGATAGAGCACCAATCATTCAGAGAACAGTATCCGAGAGGACTTTTCATGATCTTCTTAGAGAACAATCCGGACACTTTTTTAGTAGCCGAGTACAATGGGAAAGTTGTGGGCTATGTTATGGCATATCTAAAGCCGGATTTAGAAGGGCACGTGATGAGCATAGCCGTTGATCCCATTTATAGGGGAAATGGCATAGGTAAAGCTTTGATGACTTCGGTAATTAATAAACTCATAGAAAAAGGAGCTAGATACATAGGATTGGAGGTTAGGGTTAGCAATGAAAGGGCGATAAAGCTTTATGAAACCCTTGGATTTAGAAAGGTAAAGAGGATCATCGGCTACTATTCAGATGGAGAAGATGCATATTACATGGTCTTACCAGTGAATGAATGGAGGGGAGGGAATTGAAGGAACCAATTGCTTTTTATCTAAGCGGAGAAAGGGTTTTCAGTGAAAGAGAGAAGGCAATAAATCAGTTTTACAACAAGCGGTATTTTGGGGAGGTCATCAACGGAAAGCTTTTCTTATCCCTAATTGAGGCTGCGTATTTGGTGGATAAAGGGAAGATTAAAGTCTTTGATGGGGATAGGGAGCTGAGCTTGAGAGAGCTTTTTGATTTAGGAAAGAAGAAAGACGAGCAGTTTGATCTGAAGTTTTTAGTCTATAAAGACTTAAGAGATAGGGGATATGTTGTGAAAACTGCCCTCAAATATGGCTCTCACTTTAGAGTTTATCGCAAAGGGATGGAGGAACATTCAGATTGGCTCATTTGGGTTGTAAATGAGAGCCAAAAAATGTTTCCAAATGATTTAACGTCAAGGGTGAGAGTTGCACATGGAGTGAGGAAGAAAATGATCATGGCGGTTGTTGATGAAGACAACGACATTGTATATTACCAGATCGAGAGGGTGAAGTTTTAAGTTAAAGTTTGAGCTCTCCAAATTCTCTTTTGAGGATGCTCAGCTCTCTTGTGTCGAATATTTCTTCTTTAATTGGGACTACAATAATAGTATTATTCATAACTGCATAGTCCTTTAGAGCAGTTAAAAACTTGAAAACAGGTATGAACCCATTTTCTAAAACCAAATACTCAAGGCCATCGAAGAGTACCACTTTTGGATTTTTATTTTTCTTCATGAAATTTACCAATGTATGAAGCAGAAATTCTAGCCTGTGAGGATGAATCGTGCTCTTTCCTTCGATTTTTGTGAGCCACAAAACTGGTGTCTTTTCAAGTTTGAAGTTTTTGCGCAGTGTATCTGGTGAAATCCTTGAAATTATAACTCCAGCCCTTCCTTTCAATAATTTGAGAAAAGCAGGGTAGCATTCTTCAACTTTACAAAGATAAATCCCAGCAGGAATCTCTTCATAAGTCTCGTCACTTTCAAATTCAACTATAGGAACAAAGTTCATATTTAGCGATCAATGTTTTTAAAATATGCATCCATCCAAGAATGAATAATACACCTCCAACCATAAAGAGAGAATTTCCAATCATGTTTATTATGCTTCTCTGAGAAGCATAGATTGAAATCAACCCCATATCGTCTAAATCGAGGGGTATGAATACCAACTTTGCCACAGCAGAAAATACAAGACCTAGAAGGATATAATCATAGAATCTTCCCAACCTAGGATGATGGTGGATAAATACTGATCGATACTTGACACTAAATGTAACTATTATAATTGCTATGATTCCAATAGCAAGTACGAGTAATGTCCCAACTATCCACATTTTTTTCACCTCCAGTTTATAAAACTATATTGTGGGTTATATAATTTTTGTGAGGAGAATTGAGGATAATTACCCAAATTAGTGCAAAAAATCAGAGAAAAGCAGAAAAAGATCACTTTAAGAAGCCGGTTTTCTTTCCAAGATCCTCAAAGGCATCAATAACATATTGCAAATCTTCCTTGCTGTGAGCTGCTGAGGGCTCAAGTCTAATACGAGCGGTTCCTAATGGGACTGTTGGATAAACGATTGCTTGTGCAAAGATGTTGTACTCCTCATATAATCTCCTTGAGAACTCTTGGGCTAATTTCTCATCATAGAGCATAACTGGAGTAATTGGATGCTTAGTGTTTCCGAGGTCATAACCGAGGTCTCTCAGACCTTTCTGGAGGAAGTGAGTGTTGTCCCAGAGCTTCTTGACGAGCTCATCACTGTGCTGAAGGATCTCAACGGCAGCTATGGCAGCAGCAACGTCTGGTGGGTTAAGTGCTGATGAGAACAAGAATGGCCTTCCTCTCTGTCTTAGGTATTCAATAGCTTCCTCCGGACCGGCAACGTAACCACCGATGACACCAAATGCCTTGCTTAAAGTACCCATCTCAAAGTCAACTCTGTCGTGGAGCTTGTAGTGGTCAACAATACCTCTACCATGATCTCCAAGGACACCTTCACCGTGAGCATCGTCAACGTAAACCATTGCATCATACTGCTCGGCTAACTCAACAATCTCTGGTAATGGTGCAAGGTCACCATCCATTGAGAAGACACCGTCGGTAACAATGAGCTTCTTCTTGTAATTCTTTGTCTCCTCAAGCCTCTTCTTTAAGTCCTCCATATCAAGGTGCTTGTAGATGACCTTTGGTGCACCGCTCAAGCGCATGCCATCAATTATACTCGCATGGTTGAGTTCCTCGCTGATAAAGACACCGTTATCCTTCTTAGTGATGAGAGCACTTATTGCACCTAAGTTAGCATTGTAACCGCTCTGGAATAGGATTGCAGCCTCTCTCTTCTTGAACTTTGCAAGCTTTTCTTCAAGTTCAACGTGGAGCTCCATTGTTCCAGCAATGGTTCTTACTGCTCCAGCACCAACACCATAGTCAAGAATAGCTCTAATTGCTGCCTCCTTAATCTTTGGATGTGCAGCCAAGCCAAGATAGTTGTTTGAACACATGTTCAAAACTTTCTTTCCATCGACGACAACCCATGGACCCTGGGCGCTTTGAAGAACTCTAATTTTGACGTAAAGACCTTTTTCTTTAAGTTCGTTTAATTCCTCAGTAATCCAGTCAAGCTTTCCCATAGAAACCACCAAATAAAATTAGAGTTTCATGGGTATAAAAGTTTTGCACCAATTAATAGCTGTCACTTTGCCAAAAGGTTTAGCCGAATAAGTAGAACGATGAGTGCTACTAAAGCTATTGCCAAACTCTCGTTTGAAAATCCGACATAGCTTCCTCTAGACTTAGTAGGGTATCCAACAAGAATCTCATACTTGATGTCTATTTTTGGCAGGCGTTCAAAAATTATAATTCCTGACACTTTTAAGCCAAAACCCTTCTTTCTGAGCGGATACAAAAACGGGATAACGCCAGAGAAGAAATCTAAGACGAGATGCACTGCTACACCAAAAGCAAACATCCAAAGATAAATGTTCCGAACATAGAGGGAAGCAGCGAAAAGAGGAATCAAAAACAGAAGGGAGTGAAAATAACCTCTGTGCTCCCCAAAGAAAATATCAAAATCCGGAAAAATAGCCCCAAATACGAGGATAGTAATTGAAATTAAGCCGGGATTCTTGCTCAGAGCCAAAAATGCAAGCAAAGGAATTGAGGCATGCTTCAGAGGATCCATCCTACCCCCCAAAGTTTTTAATATCCCGAGGCATAATAAACCTTTAGCTCACGATGATGGGTGATAGCTATGAGCGAAGAAGTTAAAGAAGTTAAAATCCTTGAAAAGCCATGGGTTGAGAAGTACAGGCCGCAAAGGTTAGATGATATTGTTGGACAGGACCACATTGTTAAGAGATTAAAGCACTATGTTAAAACCGGTTCAATGCCCCATCTCTTGTTTGCTGGTCCTCCTGGTGTTGGAAAGACAACAGCAGCTTTGTGTTTAACTAGAGAACTCTTCGGAGAACACTGGAGGCACAACTTTCTTGAACTGAACGCCTCTGATGAGCGTGGAATTAACGTTATTAGAGAAAAAGTCAAGGAATTCGCAAGGACAAAGCCAATTGGTGGAGCAAGCTTTAAGATAATCTTCCTCGATGAGGCAGATGCTTTAACACAAGATGCTCAGCAAGCATTGAGAAGAATGATGGAGATGTTCTCAAATAACGTTAGGTTCATCTTAAGCTGTAATTATTCATCCAAGATTATCGAGCCGATCCAATCAAGATGTGCAATCTTCAGATTTAGACCTCTTAAGGATGAAGATATCGCAAAGAGATTAAGACTCATAGCAGAAAGTGAGGGACTGGAGTTAACGGAGGAAGGGCTACAAGCAATTCTCTATGTGGCTGAGGGAGACTTAAGAAGAGCAATTAACGTTCTGCAAGCTGCTGCAGCGCTTGATACAAAGATTACAGACGAGAACGTCTTCATGGTTGCTAGCAGAGCAAGACCAGAGGATGTTAGGGAAATGATGCTTATGGCATTGGAGGGTAACTTCCTCAAAGCAAGAGAGAAGCTTAGAGAAATTCTTCTCAAGCAAGGTTTGAGTGGAGAAGATGTTCTCATTCAAATGCATAAAGAAGTGTTTAATCTACCAATAAGCGAGCCTAAGAAAGTCGCTTTAGCCGATAAGATTGGAGAGTACAACTTTAGACTGGTTGAGGGAGCAAATGAAATGATTCAGCTTGAGGCTCTGCTTGCCCAGTTCACTCTGCTGGGCAAATGATTAGGTGAGCGCAATGGACATACCATGGGTTGAAAAGTACCGTCCAAAAAGGCTGAGGGATATAGTCAATCAAAAGCAGGCTATTGAGAAAGTTGAAGCGTGGATTAAACAGTGGTTTCACGGAACACCAAAGAAAAAAGCTCTGATCTTAGCCGGCCCACCGGGAAGTGGAAAGACCACTACGGTTTATGCTCTAGCCAATGAGTATAAATTCGAGGTTATTGAGCTTAACGCAAGCGATGAAAGGACCTTCGAGAAAATCAGGCGCTATCTTGATGCTGCATACACAATGGATATATTTGGACGGAGGAGAAAGATCATATTCCTTGATGAGGCCGACAACATAGAGCCGAGCGGTGCCCATGAGATTGCAAAGCTCATAGACAAAGCAAGAAATCCCATAATCATGGCAGCAAATAAGTACTGGGAAGTGCCGGCTGAAATAAGAAATAAGGCTGAAGTCGTTGAGTATAAAAGATTGACTCAAAGAGACATTATGCAAGCTCTATTTAGAATTATCAAGGCAGAAGGCATCTTTGTGCCAAAGGAGATAGTTGCTGAGATAGCAAAAAGAGCAAGTGGAGATTTAAGAGCTGCAATAAATGATTTACAGACCGTAGTTGCTGGTGGAGTAGAAGATGCAAGAGAAGTGCTTGCTTACAGAGATGTCGAAAAAACAGTCTTCCAAGCGCTTGGACTGATTTTCGGAAGCGACAATGCAAAGAGAGCAAAGATGGCAACATGGAATTTAGACATGACTCCCGATGAGATACTCATGTGGATTGATGAAAATATCCCATATATTTATTACAAGCCAGAGGACATCGCTGAGGCTTACAATGCCATAAGTAGGGCAGATATTTACTTAGGAAGGGCTAAAAGAACTGGAAACTATGGGCTTTGGAAGTACGCTTTAGACATGATGACGGCAGGAGTTGCAGTGGCTGGAGTGAAAAAGAAAGGATTTACAAAATTCTATCCACCAAAGACTCTTAGAATGCTCAGAGACACAAAAGAGGAGAGAGAAATTAGAGACTCGATAATTAAGAAAATTATGAAGCAGATGCATATGAGCAAGCTTGAAGCTATCGAGACAATGCAGATATTCAAAACAATCTTTGAAAACAACTTAGATGTTGCTGCTCATATAGCTGTTTTCCTAGATTTAGGGGATAAAGAGATAGAGTTCCTAGCTGGAGACAAAGAAAAAGCAGCAAAAATTAAAGGCAAGACCCTTTCAATTCACAGAAAGCTCAAAAAAGCTGGAATTGAGATAAAGGTTGAGATAGAAGAAGAGGCTCCCAAAGAAGTCGAAGAGGAAGAAATTGAAGAAGAGCTTGAGGAGGCTGCAGAGACAGAAATTAAAGAGGACATTGCTGAGGAAGAAAAAGAAACCGAAGAAATCGAGAAGGAAATAGAAGAGGCAGAATGGGAGAAAGAAGAAAAACCTAAGAAGGAGGAGAAGATTGACAAAGCTAAGAAGAAAGGTAAGCAGGCAACACTGTTTGACTTTCTAAAGAAATGAGCCCTCTTTTATTTTTACTTCACGGTGAAATTCATGAATAAGCTCCAAAAGATTTTCCTTATCTGTGGAATCATTGAGGTTCTTCTGGGAGCCGTAGCTATTTATAGTGCCTATATAAATACAAGAGGGAATCCAGAGGATTTTGATGAGGCTGGAGGTACTTGGGGACAGATGATGGTTTTTCTAGGAGCTTTAACGCTGTTTTCTACACCAGCTTATGATAGCAAGTTTGTTGTTTTTGTAATCCTCGGCACTGCAGGGTTCATCGGTGGCATAGCCACCTATTTTATCATTCAGGAGCTATTCATGGGCAGAATTCCAGACCCGTTTTTTATAGCCCACTCCCTACTGTTTTTCATATCTCTGTATGGCATCTTACTGAGCTTTAGAAAAGCTTAATATCGGCACAAACCTTGTAAACATGCGGTTTATAGTCTGCTATTTTCTTTATCTTCACTTCGCACTGTTTTCCAAGCTTTTGGCATTCTTCCTCAATCCGTCTCTTAAACTCATCAAACTTATCTTCATGAACAAAGTCGTAGTAGTGAACCCACTTCTCAGCCTTGCTCAAGGCTAAATTTAGAGCGTCAACTCCTTTTGGAGTTGGGCTTATCACCCTGTCAAAAGTCCCAAGCTTAGGAACAACTTCAAAAACATCTCCATGAATTACCTCAATTTTCCCCTTGAGTTTGTCCTTATTGAGCTCAATATTTTCTAGTCCAAGTCTTACTGCATCTTCGTTAAGCTCTATCGCGGTAATTTCAACGTTCTTAAAGCGGGCAATAACTAGTGCATAAGGCAAGACTCCAGCAAACATCAAAAGAATTCTCTCCCCATCTTGAACAAGTTGAGCCAATCTGTATCGTTCACCTTTCATTCGTGGATTGAAGAAAACTTTGCTCAGATCAACTTTAATTTTTACACTGTTCTCTTTATGAACTGTAGTCAGCCTCTTTTCACCCCAAATTATCTCATATTCTCTCACTCTGAACTGCCCTTCATGAAAACCTTTTTTGGCGACCACCTTTATGAAGGGGTGAACAATCAGAAGAGCCTTAATAATATCCTTTTGTCTATGCTCAAGCTCCTTTGGAATCTGGATAACAGCTATGTCCCCTATTATGTCATATCTCTTCAAATATGCAAGCTCTTCTTTTGTAAGCTTTTCAGCCAGAACACTTTCAAGATTTTTATATATCTGTCTCTCAGGTCTAAATGGCAATTCTACATCTACAACTTCAAACCCAAGTTCTTTGAGCTTTGGAGAACTGATAACAGGTAAAAGAACAAAAGTCTCTTCGCGCTTGGGTCTTCTTTTCCCATCATATAGGCCAAGTTTTTTCAAAAGGTTCTTAACTTTCTCTGCTTCATGCTTCTGAACTCTCACTGCTGGCATATTCTTCCTTATCCTCTTTCTCATTTAAAGGCTTTTCACTTGTTATCCTCTCAAAGTCCTCTTTTGTAACAGCTCCAAATAGCGTAGTTCCCAGCACTTCCTCCAAGAACGTTTCAGGATCTAATGTTTCGAACTCTCTCTTCAAGATACTATAATGTGGCTTCTCCAATACGTCAGGAGAAACAAAAATCAGAAGGAGGGACTTCTCAACAATTGCATAATCCCTTAATGTGAAGAGGAATTTTGCAACAGACTTGAAGTCATTATAGAGTATCAGATACTCAATGCCCTCAATATAAATAATACTGTTCCTTCTAGTTCTCATAAATCTAACAGCTTCCTCCAAGATTACGTGCAAATTGCTGGGACTTACAGAGTTCCATGCCTCAACTCTACTCAGCCAGAGATACTTGGCTGGCTTTATTCCAAATTCTTTTTCCCATTCATTCTGCGGGCGTCTGCTGATTACAAATAAACTCCCTGATCTTGAAAATAGGTATCTGAGAAGTGTTTTGACTCCTTCCAAGTTCTCAACAATAAAACCTCCCGCGGGGACAAGTTCTATTTCTTCTCTTTCATAAATTTTTGATCCAAATTCTTCATACAGTACTTTTAAGTAATAGAGAGAAGAAAGCGCCAAAATTAAGAAACCAAGCATCATGAGAAGTGCTATAAACGGCCACCACAGCCCTTCAAAGAACGCTGACCCTATGGAAGTAAACCCTCCAAAGATTCCAAATAATATAAAAGCAACCATAACTCGCAATGCAAACTTATCTGTAGGGGGCTCAAGAGAAACATAGTACCTCCAGCTTATGATTGTTCCATAAGTGCCAATGATAAGCAGAGTACTTCCGAAAATCAGTGCTAAAGTTTCGCACTCCATAAAACCTCACTTAATTATATGGGTTATTGTGTTATATTAAAATTTCTCTCGCTAATTACATCCAGTACGGCTTTCTCATTAGGATTGCTTTCTTAAAAATTTCAACTAGCTCCTCATCACTGGCCCCTTCTCTAATCGGCGTCAATATGTCAATCAGGTCATCTCTTCTGAGAAGGCAAGTTTTTAGGTGCCCATCAGCCGTCAATCTTATTCTCGTACAATTTGCACAGAATACTGTATTATGCATTGAACGGACTACTTCAACCTCTGCCACTCCATTTTCAGTTGGTATGAGGTACTTCTTTCTCCTGTGCATCCTCCTTTCTTTAATATCAATAGCCTTCTTAGTAAACTCCTCCTCAAGAGGCTTCAGCGGGTAGAAATATCTTTTAAAGAACCAAGAATCCATGAGTTCCCTTGGAACCTCAATTTCAATGAGCTGAAGAACGGCCCCAATTCTGGCTGCATAATCCATCATATCCCATATTTCCATGTGATTCAGATCCTTCATAACAACCATATTGAGCTTGACGAGTTTGAAAAGCTTAACAGATTTTTCAATGCCCTTTAAGACCCAAGGAAGAACATCAAAACCAGTGATCTTTTTGTATTTTTTCCTATCCAGCGTATCGAGACTTATATTCACCCTGTCGAGTCCTGCTTCTTTTAGTTCTTCCGCTAGTCTGTACATGACAGTTCCATTTGTAGTTAAGGATAAGTCAACCACATAAGGTCTGATCCTCCTTACGATTTCAACAATATCACGTCTTATTGTAGGTTCTCCTCCCGTGAGCTTAACCTTCTTAATGCCAAGACGAGAAGCTATTTTAACTATTCTCTCAATCTCTTCTGGTGTCATCTCTCTCTTTCCTTTCATCTGTCCTTCTCTATGACAGTAAAAACAATTTAAGTTGCAATCCTCAGTTACAGAAATCCTGAGGTTAGTTACTGGCCTCCCAAATTTATCAACCAGAGCCATGATTCCACCTTCACTTTGATTTAATCTACTAACTTAAAAAAACCTTATGGATAAATACTTCTGTTTAACAACGAAAAGTAAAAGTATTATGTGTGAGCATAAACTTATAGGAGGGAGTAAATGTGGATGTTGAAAAATTGAAAGAGCTAATTTTAAAAGCAGAGATGTTACACAAAGACTTTGAAAAACTGTTTTTGAAGCTTTATGAGTATGCCAATCAAGAAGACTTCAATGCTATTGGTGAAGCCATTATCAAGCTCCATGAGCTAAGTGAGGAAAAGTTTGAAACTGCATCTCAAATTTATAAAGGGATTGCCCCAGTTGGAGGAGATCTCGAAAAAGCTGGTAGAGAACTTCAGAAAAATGAGCATCAGATGAAATTTAGGATTGAGGAAATAATAACCCTACTAGGACACATAAAAGAGAGTTTTAGTGAAAAGCTCAAAGCAAAAGCAGCTCTTCAGAGATTGTTCCAGTTCCACAGAATTTATGACTACTCAGTAACCCAGGCCCTGCAAAAGCTTAGTACTGAAATTGATGGATTGATTTTCATAAGCGAAAAAGAGAAAAAGCCACCGACGAGTATAATTGAGAGACTCAAAAAAATTGAAGAACTCGAAGAGAAGTTGAGTATCTTAATCGCTTTCATATCTCATACTTACTCTCATCCTTCATGGGTTCACAAAGTTGAGGATTCGCTTAGAGAATGGCACTCTAAAGGCTTACTGTGGGTCGAGCCTAGGAATGTAGAGCAAAACACGGGAATTGATAGGGCACATGTAGCCCAAATATTAGAAGGTCTAACTCTCATCGGCGTTGTGGAAAAAAAGAGAAGAGGTGGTGAAAGTGTCTACAAGCTCAGAGGTTTCGGTGAGGATTAGAGGGATATACAGTACAGCACTGACCAAGCTTTTACTTGACAAAGGGTTCAAAATCAGTCAGCCCAGCCAAAAAATAGCAGAAAGACTAAATCTTGAAAAGACGTATAGTGAATTTGATGTTGATATATACGACAAAAAGGACAACCAAGGAGTTATCTTAGTTGGAACCAAGGTTGAGGAAGTTAAGAAGGTTTTTGAGGGGGAGTTTATTGACGTATTTTTTAGGAAAATGCCTTACCAGCTCTATGGGATTTACAAGGGAATTGTCGTTAAAAGAGATGAGCAGTACATCTATGTGGACATTGGGAGTGCAATTGGAACAGTGCTGATCGAGGAACTGCCAGATGTTGCTGAGGGAGATGAAGTTCTTGTTCAAGTTAAAAAACACAATGTACTGCCCCATTTAAGCACGTTGCTGACAATTCCTGGAGATTACGCTGTGCTGATACCTAAACCAATCGGTGCCCAAAGGCACGTAAAAATTTCAAGGAAAATTAGAGATCCAGAGGAGAGGGAGAGACTTAGAATCCTAGGACTGAGTGTCGATTTAGGTGAATGGGGAATACTCTGGAGAACTGCCGCAGCATATAAGGACTGGAATACTCTAAGGGACGAGCTTGTTAATCTATCAAAGCTTGCAGACAAGCTCAAAGAGGCAGATAAATACTCTGCACCAGCAAAGATAATTGAGGGAAGAGACATTTATGAAGTTGAATTCGGAGGAGGAACAAGGAAAAAGCTCGACAGCATTAGGAATGAAGTCCTGCCAACAATTGAAGGGCATCATCAGTTCAAATCTTATGACCCAGAGTTTAGCTTTGCAGTAGAGATAGCCGAAGGGATTTTAGCAAAGATTCCCTCTCAAAGAATGAAGGTGAGGGAAGGATTCATTGAGGCCTTGGTGGACAACAAAGGGCCAAGGGTTGGGTGGCTGTTTGCTCTGGAACATATCAAACCTGATGGCCAAAAAGTTAGAATCGGGCCTGGAGAGATTCTTGAAGTATCAGTTAATCCTCTCAGAATAAAAATCAAACGAAATCTCAAGCCTGGAAAAGTATATGATGGCTTAGAGATACCAATTGAGTATGGAGACTATGCAATAACTGAAATTGAAGAGGGCAAGTGGTGGTACAAGCACAGCTACTACGACAAGGACGGCAACTTAAAGGGTGAATACTACAACATAAACACGCCAATTGAAATTTATCCAGATAAGGCAAGGTACATAGACCTTGAGGTCGATATCGTTAAGTGGCCAGATGGAAAGAAGGAGATAATTGATAAAGAAGATCTTAAGAGACACTATGAAGACGGCATAATAAGTGAGAAGCTCTATAAGGCAACTCTCAGAATTACACAGGAAGTTTTTGAGAAGATTTAGCATCCTTCACCTTTCTCTTTTTCTCAATAATCAAATGTCCTCAATCCCTTTGTCAGTAATTTTGAAGTAAACTATCCCCCCTTCCGGCCTGAAGCGGTGTCTCTCCAGTACTGCTATCCTGAGTCCTGGCCTACTAAGCCTTTCCAATCTCAGAATATCTTTGCACTTGTAACCCAAAGTATGCTCGGCAATAGGCTTTAGAGAATTCGAATTTGAATCAAAGTAAACCTGATTGACAACTATCACAGCCAAATTATACTTCCTCGCAAGCCAGAGAAGGACTTGAAGCTGCTTTCCCAGCTCAACATTCAAGCTCTGTTTGTTCTTCTCTACCCTATAGTGAGAAGTTATAGAGTCAACCACGATGAGAGAAAATCTCTCATTGACTACCGTTTTGAGTTTGGATATAACTCGCTTCTGCTCTTTAAAATCATGAGGTTCAAATATTATGAACCTCTGAAGGACTTCATCGGCATTTAACCCTCTCTTCTCCGCCATTATTTTGAGTCTCTCTGGGGAAAATCCACCTTCAGTATCAATGTAAGCAACTTTGCCATTATTAAGAAGACCCACCTGCATCGCAAAGGTAGTTTTTCCAGTGGCAAATGCTCCATATACCTGAGTTAAAACACCCCTTCCTACTCCCCCACCTAGAAGCTCATCCAAGCTTTTGCTGCCAGTTGTTAGCTCATCCATGAAATCACCAAGTCCGAGTTAAGGAACAGGGTTTTAAACTTAATCTAGTTGAACATAAAATGCTTCCCCAACTTTGAGAGGCTTCATCAATGTCCAAACTCTTCTCCTTCTAAGCTCTGTCTGAAGCTTTTCAACACTCCCTTGCCCATAAACTCCATAGTGCATTGGTATAACAATCCTCGGTCTGACAGCTTCGATTATATCAGCTGCTTCCCTCTCATTTGCTGTGGAGCGACCGCTTATTGGAACTAGCAGAATATCTACCATCCCTCTCAATTGTTTAAACGATGGTGTATAATATGTGTCACCAGTATGCCAGACACTCATCTCGCCAAGTATTATGTAGCTAAGAGGGTACTGGCTTGATGGATGCTCAGCATAGACTGCTTTGATTTTAACACCATTTTTAAGCTCGATCTCTTGACCTTCTTCAATAGTTTGGACGTCCGTTAATCCATCGCTGATTGCCATTAGATACACTGTTTTGGGCCCAATTACCTTTGCTTTTCTAAGTCTCGCCAGAAGGGGTGTTTTGCCATAATGGTCACTGTGTTCATGGGTAACTAGGATGTAGTCTATCTCACCAATTTTGTCATCATCAACATCTGGGTAAGGGTCAATTAAAATTCTCACTCCATTAGTTTCAATGAGAAAACATGCGTGCCCATACCACACAATCTTCATTGGCTCTGCCTCCAAAATAAGAGTTTGGTGTCCTTAAACTTAAATCTTTCCATTCGCTGTTTGTTTCATTAAATAACCTCAGAACGCTTTATAGTAAATAGTTGAATTTATAAATGACATCCAAACTACAAAGTAATGAGGAAAATGAAGGGGCTAATAGTGAGAGAACCCTTTGCTTCATGGATAGTTGAAGGTAAGAAAGTCTGGGAAATCAGGAAAAGCAATACAAAAATCAGAGGAGAGATTTTCATAATAACCAAAAAGAAAGCAATAGGGAAAGTTGAAATTGTTGATGTTCTTGGACCTTTTACGCCAGAAGAACTTGCAAATCATAAAGATAAACATTTAGCAGACTACGAATTTTTAAAGAAATATGCAAAGGGAAAGAAACTTTACGCATGGGTATTATCAAACCCTCAAAAATTTGAAGAGCCCAAGGAGGTCATTATGGCAAATGGTGCCCAAATATGGGTCAACATAAGGGGGTTTAAGAAATGAGAAAATTTCTCTTTCTCCCACTAAGCTTGCCATTCCTTATACTTTTTCTGCTGTTAATACCCATCTTATTTTTGCTCTTTGCGGGAACTATAACACTGGCATTTCAAAAGCTTGGTCTTCCTCTGCCTGTTGCGTATACTCTCTTTTGGGCTTCCTTAATTGGAAGCTTCATAAATATCCCCATAGCAGAAACAAGGACATATGCACCAATACTAAAGGTAAAGGAAGTCAGTTTTTTTGGAATTAGATACCCTGTTCCGTACATCGATTGGGGAGAACAAAAGATGATAATTGCTATAAACGTTGGTGGAGCACTAGTTCCTTTAAGCATAGTTACCTATGAGTTCGTTAGGTTTGCACTTATTGGAGATACAGAATTAATTGCTAGGATACTCATAGCAATATTGATATCTGCAATACTTAGCCACATCTTTTCAAAGCCAGTTAAAGGACTAGGAATTGCAATTCCAACATTTATTCCTCCTCTCATAGCTGCCTCATTGGCTCTCTTAATTGGGGGTCCTAACAAACCAGCAGTGGCCTATGCAAGCGGAACCATGGGTGTTTTAATTGGTGCGGATTTACTTAATTGGAATAAAATTAAGGAACTTGGAGCTCCAATGGTAAGTATCGGTGGTGCTGGTACATTTGATGGCATCTTCCTAGCTGGTATAATTGCCGTATTGTTAGTTTAAGGAGGTGATACCATGAGGATTGTTCTTGGAAGTGGAGCTCAGCACTTAAAAAATGAGATTGAAGAAAAAAGTCAAAATTACAAGAAAGATCTCCTTGAGGTAGAGATTAAAAAGTTTCCAGATGGTGAAAAATACGTCAGAGTGCTTGGAGAAGGAGAGGGAGCTATTGTCGTACAATCAACCTATTCCCCCCAAGACGAACATTTAATTGAGCTTCTTTTATTGGGAGATGCACTTAGAGAAAAAGGATTCAAAAAGCTAATTGCAGTTGTCCCATATCTTGCATACTCAAGACAAGACAGAGTTACAAAAGATGGGGAACCAATAAGCATTAGAGCTGTTATGAGAGCGATAGGCATTTACTATGATGAACTTTATGTTTTTGACCTGCACAATCCCAAGACACTAGAATTTTTCCCCAAAAAAGCAGTTAATCTTAGTCCAGCAAGGGCCATTGCTAGTTATTTCAAAGACAAACTTGGGGAGGGCATAGTTCTAGCGCCAGACAAGGGAGCTTTAGAGAGAGCAAGAGCTGTTGCCGAAATTTTAGGAGTAGAGTTTAGCCACTTTGAGAAAAAGAGAATTTCCCCAACTGAAGTTCAGATGACTCCAGTCAATATTGACGTTGAAGGAAAGAATGTGCTAATAGTTGATGACATTATAAGCACAGGCGGAACTATGATAAGGGCAGCAAACATATTGAGAAAAATGGGGGCAAAAAGGATATACGTTGCAGCTACTCATGGAGTCTTTGCTGAGGGTGCTATTGAAAGAGTTAGCAAAGCTGTCGATGAGCTAGCGGTAACAAATACTATTCCAACCCCAGTTTCAAAGATAAGTATCGTTGAGGACATATTGATGCTTTAATTTTTAACATTTTTTTGCTTATTTTTTGTTTTATAATGCAATTATTTAACATAAATTTGGAAATTCCTCGACTATATAAGTGTTTTGCAAAAATTTTTTATTGGTGGTGTTGCAAAGTATTGGGTGGAGCCCCCGAATAAGGGGGCGCAAGCCCAGGCACAAGACGGCGGCGTCGGGGGGACTGGGTGCAAAGCACCCAACATGAACCCCGCCCTCCAGCCATGGGCACAACCAATGCACTCCCGAGGAAAACCCCGAAATGGGGGACCCCTCGGGGGTAAGGCAGGCCCAACACCCCGACCAAACCCCGGACGGGAATTGGTACTCCCCTTTGAGGGGAGTCCCACCGGCCGTACTCCCATTTCAATTCCGGTTGATCCTGCCGGAGGCCACTGCTATGGGGGTCCGACTAAGCCATGCGAGTCATGGGGGTGTCCCTTCTGGGACACCACCGGCGGACGGCTCAGTAACACGTCGGTAACCTACCCTCGGGAGGGGGATAACCCCGGGAAACTGGGGCTAATCCCCCATAGGTGTGGGGTACTGGAAGGTCCCCACACCGAAAGGGGCTTCGTGCCCGCCCGAGGATGGGCCGGCGGCCGATTAGGTAGTTGGTGGGGTAACGGCCCACCAAGCCGAAGATCGGTACGGGCCATGAGAGTGGGAGCCCGGAGATGGACACTGAGACACGGGTCCAGGCCCTACGGGGCGCAGCAGGCGCGAAACCTCCGCAATGCGGGAAACCGCGACGGGGGGACCCCCAGTGCCGTGGCAACGCCACGGCTTTTCCGGAGTGTAAAAAGCTCCGGGAATAAGGGCTGGGCAAGGCCGGTGGCAGCCGCCGCGGTAATACCGGCGGCCCGAGTGGTGGCCGCTATTATTGGGCCTAAAGCGTCCGTAGCCGGGCCCGTAAGTCCCTGGCGAAATCCCACGGCTCAACCGTGGGGCTTGCTGGGGATACTGCGGGCCTTGGGACCGGGAGAGGCGGGGGGTACCCCTGGGGT